>CAYRXQ010000050.1:1270-9968 GCA_964428115.1 uncultured Ilumatobacteraceae bacterium | reverse complement strand
CTGGATCGCCGTCGCCGAGCGCACGGGCATCGACGAGCTGCGGCGCACCACACGCGACGAACCCGACTACGACGTGCTCATGCGTGGCCGCATCGAGCTGCTCGAGCGCCACGGACTCACGATGCCGCTCATCGCCGAGGTCATCGCCGAGCTGACCCCGATGGCCGGCGCCGCCGACTTCCTCGACGAGCTGCGCCGGCGGACCCAGGTGGTCATCCTCTCCGACACCTTCGAGCAGTTCGCCGCCCCGCTCATGGCACAGCTCGGCATGCCCACGATCCTGTGCCACCGCCTGCTGGTCGCCGAGGACCGGATCGTCGACTACCGGCTGCGGATGCCCGACCAGAAGCGCCACGCCGTCCTCGCGTTCCAGGGGCTCGGATACGGCGTGGTCGCGGCGGGCGACTCCTACAACGACACCTCGATGCTCACCACCGCCGATGCCGGCTTCCTGTTCCGGGCACCCCAACGGGTCCGCGACGAGTTCGCCCAGCTCCCCGCCGTCGACGACTACGACGACCTGCTCGAACTCGTGACCTCGGCGCTGGCCGAGATCGACGCAGCCTGACGGCACCGGACACGTCCGACACGCTGCGCGACGGTCGGATCGGTCACGATCGCGCGACGTCCGCGGCGATGTCGCCGGCGACGTCCACCCACGAGGAGGCCCGACGTGCGAGCACTGCGACTGACCGGCTGGAAGCACGAGCCCGAACTGCTCGAGACGCCCGAACCCGAGCCCGGGCCCGGCCAGGTGGTGATCCGGATCGGCGGCGCGGGCGCCTGTCACTCCGATCTCCACGTCATGGAGGAGTTCGAGCCCGGGATGATGCCCTACGAACTGCCGTTCACGCTCGGGCACGAGAACGCCGGCTGGGTCGACGCGCTCGGGGCCGGTGTGGTCGGGCTCGAGGTGGGCCAGCCCGTCGCGGTCTACGGCCCCTGGGGCTGCGGACGCTGCCACCGGTGCCGTTCCGGGTTCGAGAACTACTGCGAGCGGCAAGCCGAGATCGGCGCCTCCGGTGGTGGCCTGGGTCGTGACGGTGGGATGGCGCCCAAGATGCTCATCCCCGATGCCCGTTTCCTGGTGCCGCTCGACTCGCTCGACCCGGTCGACGCCGCGCCGCTCACCGACGCCGGCCTGACGCCCTACCACGCCGTCAAGCGCTCACTGCCGCTCCTCGGCGCCGGCTCCACGGCCGTGGTCATCGGTGCCGGCGGCGGGCTCGGTCACATGGCGGTCCAGATCATCGAGACGCTCACGGCCGCCACGATCGTCGCCGTGGATCGCGACGAGCGCGGCCTGCGGGTCGCCGAGTCGGCGGGCGCCCACCGCACCGTGCTCTCGGGTGCCGGCGCGGCCGACGAGATCCGCGCCATGACCGGCGGCCGTGGCGCGGACGCCGTGTTCGACATCGTCGGCAACGAGGCGACGATGGCCCTCGCGGTGGCCTCGGTGCGACCCATGGGGCACGTGACCTTGGTCGGCATCGGTGGCGGCACCTTCCCCTTCGGGTTCTTCACGACCCCGCAGGAGGCCTCGCTCGCCACGACCTATTGGGGCTCACTGCCCGAGCTCATGGAGGTCATCGCGCTGGCCGAGACCGGCCGGATCCGCGCCGAGGTCCAGCGCTTCTCGCTCGCCGATGCCCACCTCGCCTACGCCGCGATGCGCGAGGGTCGTCTCGAGGGTCGAGCCGTCATCGTCCCCGACTGACCCGGTCACGTCGGCAGCAACGACACCACGAGCCCGACCTGGGCCAGGTGGTACGTCACCATCACCGTCGGGCCCATCCACGGGCGGTCCTCGACGAACATCCGCCAGCCCAGGACGGCGTCGGAGACCAGGAACGCCAGCGCTCCGGCGACGGCCCAGCCGTTGCCCGCGCCGGCCGCGGTGACCACCATCAGCGAGATCACGGTGAGATACGCGACCACCGGCGCCCGGAGCGCCGTCGAGCGTCGTCCCGCTCCCGCCACGATGGTCCTCCCGAGCACCACGGCCACCACCGCCAGCACGGGCACGACCAGGAGCGCCGACCACCAGCGCCACGGTTCGGCGACGACGAAGCCGATCACATACGCCACGTGGCCGAGCAGGAACGAGCCGAGGCCGGCCAGGAACCATCGATCGCTGTCGAGGAGGAAGACGTCCCCGGCCAGCGAGAGCACCAGCCCGGCGACGAACCAGCCGCGCACAACCGGATCGACCGGGTCGAGGGTCGCTGCCATCACGACCAGGGCGACCAGCGTGAGCGGCTTGCTCCACAGCTCGGTCGGCCGGTGATCGGTGACCCGGCTCCACCAGTTCGCGAGCGCGGCGACGCCGGCCACGGCGAGGGAGATCCAAGCGAGGGTGGTCACGGCGGACGAGTCTGGTCGACCCGGTGCGGCCGGCCGGTGACCGAGCCCACCCTCGGCCCTCAGCACAGCCGACGACACCACGCGTAGGCTCGCGGCGTGACCCCCTCGATCCGACGCATCGCACTCAGCACCGGCGGCGGCGACGCACCTGGCCTCAACGCCGTGATCCGTGCCGCCACCATGGCCGCCCGCAACCGCGGCTGGGAGGTGGTCGGGATCCGTGACGGCTTCCGCGGCCTGCTCCACCCCGACGAGTACCCGCACGGTGGGCTGATCGAGCTCAACCACGAGTCGGTCCGCGGGATCACCCACCTCGGCGGCACGATCCTGGGGACCACGAACCGCGGCAATCCCACCGCCTACCCGGTCCAGCAGCCCGACGGGACCTGGGTCGAGGTCGACCGCACGCCCGAACTCCTCGAGCTGTTCACCCAGGCCGGCATCGACGCGCTGATCACCATCGGCGGGGACGGATCGCTGACCATCGGAGCCCACCTGCACCGAGCCGGGATGCGGGTCATCGGCGTCCCGAAGACCATCGACAACGACCTCGAGCAGACCACGTCGACCTTCGGCTTCGACACCGCCGTGAGCTTCGCCTCGGAGTGCATCGACCGACTCTTCACCACCGCCACCTCCCACGGGCGGGTCATCGTCGTGGAGGTGATGGGCCGCTACGCCGGCTGGATCGCCCTCGACTCGGGAGCGGCGTCGGGCGCCCACGCGATCCTCATCCCCGAGATCCCGTTCGACCTCCAGTACGTGGCCGACACGATCATCGCCCGCGACGAGCGCGGCGCCAAGTTCTCGATCGTGGTCGTCGCCGAGGGAGCGGCGCCGGTCGGTGGTGACGTGACGGTGCTCGGCCACGCCATCGGCCAGGCACCCAAGCTGGGCGGCATCGGCGAGAAGGTCGCCGCCGAGCTCGAGCGCCTCACCGGCAAGGAGACCCGCACCGTGGTGCTCGGGCACCTCCTGCGGGGTGGATCCCCCACGGCGTTCGATCGACTGCTCGGGCTCCGGTTCGGTGCGGCCGCCATCCGGGCCCTCGAGGACGGCCTCGACGGCGTGATGGTCGCGCTCGACCCGCCCACGGTCCGCTACGTCAAGCTCGAGGACGCCACCAGTCGCCAGAAGAAGGTCCCGCTCGACGGTGACACGATGCTCACGGCTCGCGATCTGGGCACCTGCTTCGGCGACGGACCGGTGCGGGTCCCCGACGACATCGCCCCCTGATCGTTCACCGGCCAGCCACCTGGGAGTCGGCACGCTCCGACCGATACGCTCGGCGGTTGCATCCCGCCGTGCGCAACGGAGCAGCGGCCCGTCATCCCCCGAGGTACCTGTGAACAAGCCTGCTGAGCCCGCCAAGGTCGCCGACTGCCTCCATCTCGAAGGCGATCTCGTCCCGGCGGATCTCGACCGGATCGTCGACCACTGGGAGAAGATGGACCACCGTCTCCAGTCGTTCCCGGCGGGCTCCGTCGGCCTGTTCCTGTCGCTCAAGGAGCGGGACACGTCGAGCCAGAAGGCCACCCTCGAGGCGCGCCTCCCCGGCCATGCGCACCTGGTGGCGACGGCGCACCACGCCGACCTCGATCGCTGCCTGAACATGGTGCGCGACGAGATGATCCGCCAGATCACCGACTGGAAGACCAAGAACGAGCCGCGCAACAACAAGCACCTGCGCGAGGACATCCGCCACTGAGCTCGACGGCCGGGGAGCCGGTCGAGGGCGCTGATCGAGGCGCACGGCCGCAGGGCAGCGATCGCTCTCGCGACCCTGCGTGACGTGGTAATCAGAGCGCCATGTCCGTCGATGTGACCACCGATCCGCGGCGGCGTCTCCCACGGGGCCGAACCGTCCTGACCGCGATCGTCGGTCTCGCGGCGATCGTGGGCCTGTTCGCCAGCGTCGTCGGCATCTGGTCGAAGTACGTCCTGTTCGACTCGGCCACGGTCGCCGCCGCTGTCGACAACGCGCTCGACGAGCCCGAGGTCTCGCGGGCGCTCGCGACCTGGGTCACCGACGAGGCCTTCCGCGCCGTCGACGTCGACGGGCGCGTCGAACAGGTGCTCCCGGGCCCGATCCAGGTCCTGGGGCCGGCGATCACCGGAGGGGCTCGAGCCCTCGTGATCGACCGAGTCGACCGGAGGCTCGCCAACGGGGCCACTCGGGAGGTCATCTCGGGTGTGGTCGAGCGAGCTCACGCCGGGGCCGTGCGCGTGCTGCGCGGGGAGCCGGCCGTCCCGGGCGTGCGCGTCGAGGACGACGCCGTGGTGGTGAACATGTTGCCCGTCGTGGGCGCCGCGATCGACCTCCTGCCCGAGCTCGGCATCGTCGATCGGCTCGACCTGCCGCCGCTGGAGCCCACTGGCGATCCCGCCGAACAGATCGCCGCGCTCGAGGCTTCCACGGGACTCGACCTGCCCGACGACCTCGGCCAGCTCGTCGTCTACCGGGACGACTCGGTGCGCAACGCGTCGGCGATGGTCGCCACGGCGCGCGATGCCATCGCGCTCTTCGAGCGGGCGGTGATCCTGATCGTGGTGGCCACGATCGGCCTGCTGGTCGCCACGGTCGTGCTGGCCCGGCGTCGCCGCCGAGCGGTGCTCCTGCTCGCGATCACCTCGGTCAGCGTGGTGGTGGTCCTACGCGCCGTGTTGCAACGCGTCATCGAGGAGGCGCCACTCACGGTGCTCGATCCTGCAGCCCGGTCGGCGCTCCGCTCGAGCCTGGTGACGATGTCCGCCGGGCTGTTCGCCGCACTGTCGGCGCTCCTGCTGCTGGGGGTGGTCGCGGCGGTCTGGGCGTTCGTGACCGGGCCCAGCGACCGCGCCGCCGCGATCCGCCGATCCGCCGGCGCGTCGGGACGATCGTTCGGCGCCACGGTGCGTGCGCATCCCGAGGGTGTCGCCACGGCGGCGGGGGCGGGCGCCTTGCTCGCGATCCTCGTGGGTGGGCTGCGCCCCGTCGCACTGATCGTCGCCGTGCTGCTCCTGATCGCTGCGCTGTGGGTGTGGGCGCGCGGGACTGGATCGGCCGAGGAGACGACCGGGTGACCGAGGTTCCGGATCGCGACGGCGAAGCGGTCGAGGTCGACTCGACGGTGGTGGACCCCGTCGCCGAGCCGCTCCGTCCCTACGTCGTCGTGATCGTGCTCGTGGCGAGCGTGATCGTCACCCAGGCTGCGCTCCCCGAGCGCCCCTGGACCCGACTGCTGCAGGTCGCGGTCCTCGGCGCCACCCTGGTGGCCGCCCTCGCGCTCGGGCGGGTCGTGCGCCGGCTCCGCATCGCCGCGGGGGCCTGGATCGCCGTGGTCGCACTGAGCGCCCTGGTGATCGACGTGAGCGGCGAGCTCGACGACCGAGCCGCGGGGATCGTGCTCCTGGCCAACGGGCTCCTGGTCGCGCTCGCTCCCCTGGCGATCCTGGCAGCCGTTCGTCGGCTCCACCGCATCACCGCCCACACGGTCCTCGCCGCCGTGAGCATCTACCTGCTGATCGGCTCGTTCTTCGCGTTCATCTACCGCGCGATCGAGCAGTTCTCACCGGGCTCCTTCGTCGATCCCGAGCGAGCGCTGGAGCCGGCGGCGTTCCAGTACCTGAGCTTCATCACCTTGACGACCGTCGGCTTCGGCGACGTGCGACCGGTCTCGCAACTGGCGCGCACCGTCACCATGACCGAGGGGCTGATCGGCCAGCTCTACCTCGTGACCGTGGTCGCTCTGGTGGTCGGCAACCTCGGCCAGCAGGTCAGACGACGTCCCTCGCCCCCTTCGACCTGAGCTGTCGATGAGTCCTCCACCGACCTGAGCGCCGAAGGATCAGGCGCCCGGTGGCGGCGGGGGCGGCGCCGATGCGCCGGGGGACGGCGGAGGCGGCGGCGTGCTGCCCGCGACCGGACCACCGGGGGCACCGAACGGCGGCGCTCCCGGTGCACCGATCGGAGGCGGCGGTGCCGCCCCGAAGCCGGTCGACGCGGGCGCCGCCGGCTCGGTGGCAGCACCGGCGGCCCGGCCCTTGCGGGACAGGATCACCGCCACGACCCCCGCGAGCACGGCCAACCCGGCGACGACCGCCACCACGACCCACCAGGTGGACCCGCCCGATCCGGCGCTGCCCGGCTCCCAGCGAGCCGTCAGCACGGCGTCGTCACCGGTGATGAAGGCTGCGTCGGGCGTGAGCGCCCAGGTGGCCGTGGCACCGTCGACCGACGTCGCGTTGTGCTCCACGATCCGTCCCGGTGCCGACACCACGAAGCGGAGGTCGAAGAGCTCCTCGAAGGTGACGCCGAGCAGTTCGGTGAACTCGTCGGAATCGCCGCCGGTGATGTCCGAGGCGCCCTCGAGGGTCAGTTCGAGCGTGGTCGTGCCGTCGACCTGCGTGATCCGGGTCGAGGCTCCCTCGCCGAGATCGACGACCTCGCCGAGTGGCACGTCGCTGATGGTGCAGGTCACCCCGCGTCGCGATCCCTCCTCGACCTCGGTGGTGGTGACACGGCCGTCGCCGAACTGCGCCGTGAGCTCACCGCACGGGTCGTCGCCCTCGCCGAACTCCTCCAGCAGCTCCTCGCCGCTCAGGTCGCCGAGCCCCTCGGTCGACTCGCCGAACGCGCCCATGAAGCCTTCGAGGCGTTCGACGTCGATCAACGAGGTGAGCGAGATGTCGGCGGTGCCGTCGTCGCCGATGTCGATCCGTGACTCGAGCGTGAAGCAGCCCGAGAGGACCGAGGCCAGCGTCACCAGCGCGACGGCCCGACCGGCTCGGGCCAGGCGCGATCGACGACGATGCGTGCTCGGGGACGGGCCGGGGATCGGTGCGGACGTCGGGGCCATGCGTCGACCGTACTCGGCGGTCAGCGGTCGGGTCGCGAGCCCGCCACGCTCCCACCCACACCCACCCCGACGATGCGTGACGCCGGACGTACCGTCGACCGGACCATCAGGGCACCCACCAGGCCGAGTGCGGCGACGGCACCGCCGAAGGCGAAGACCCGTGCGAAGTCGTCGGCGGTGCGGCCGTCGCCGAGGACGGTGAACATGGCCTGGATGCCGGTCAGCATGCCGATGTTCATGAACGTCGATCCCATGCCGTTCGCGATCCCGAGGTCGGACGGATCGACCGAGCCGGCGAGCACGGTCGCGTAGGACGGCGATGCGAGCCCCATCGCCAGCCCCGAGAGCACCAGGCCGAGCAGCACCAGCGGAAGGCTGGCCGAGCGGGCAGCAAGCACCCACACCCCCATCGACAGCACCATCAATCCGGTGCCGCTGACGATCATGCGGCGCTCGCTGAGCGTCGTCGCCAGGCGCCCGCCGATCGGCGACGCGATGCTGTAGGTGCCCGGGCGGGCCAACAGCACGAGCGCCACCGCAGCCACGGAGTAGCCGAACACCTCGTCGAGGAAGAGCGGTGAGATCAGGAATCCACCCATGTACGCGAACTGTGCGAGCGGCTGGGCGATCAGTGGCCCGGTGAAGTTGGGTCGCCGGAAATAGGCCAGCTTCAGCATCGGCTGGGCCACCCGTCGCTCGACTGCCACGAACGCGAACGCGCCGAGGAGCCCCGTGGCCAGCAATGCCAGGGCCCACGGGTCGCCGAATCCGGCTGCCCCGCCCCGCTCCAGGAACAGCAGGAAACCGAGTGTGGCGACCGCGAGGGTGCCGGCGCCCCACCAGTCGACCACCACGCCGGCGCGGACCACCGACGGGCGGATGACCCGCGCCGCCACGACGAAGCCCGTGATGGCGATGGGAGTCAGCACGAAGAACACCGATCGCCAGCCGAAGGCCTCGATCAGCGGACCGCCCACGATGAGCCCCACCACCGGCGCACCGGTCATCGCCATCTGGAACCAACCCATGGCCTCGGACCGGCGCTCCACCGGGTAGGCCGCCATGATCAGCGCCATCGAGTTCGGCATGGTGGCCGCGATGCCGAGCCCGGCCACCATGCGCGCGGCCACGAACAGCTCCGCCGAGGGGGCGATCGCACACAGGAACGTGCCGAGACCGAGCACCGCGGCCCCGCTCAGGAAGACGCGACGATGGCCGTGGGCGTCGCCGAGGCGACCGAAGACGGGAGTGCCCACCGCCATCATCAAGAACAGGCCGGTCACCGCCCAGCTCAGGAACGATGCCGTCGTGTCCAGGTCGTCGGCCATCGTGGGGAGCGCGGCCGACACGAGCGTCATCGACGACGAGAACACCAGGATCGCCGCCAACACGGTGACCAGGAGCCGGCGCGGGTAGCCGTCGTCGTCCGACTCGGCAGTCCGATCGCCCGGCTCCCGCTCGGCCCCCGCCGGGGCTGCGTCCTCCATCACCACTCG
>CAYRXQ010000050.1:0-1170 GCA_964428115.1 uncultured Ilumatobacteraceae bacterium | reverse complement strand
TAGGCTCGCCGTGTGGCGACGCTCGTGCTCACCGTGGTCGGCGAGGATCGGACCGGACTCGTGCGCTCGTTGTCGGCGGTCGTCGCAGCGCACGGTGGCAACTGGGAGCGCAGCCGGATGGCCGAGCTGGCCGGCACCTTCGCCGGCATCGTGCTCGTCACGGTCCCCGACGCCGCATCCGAGGCGCTGCGCGCCGATCTCGACGGGCTGCGGTCGGCCGGCCTGCTCGACGTCCGCGTCGACCGGGCTCCCGGCCCGGACGCGTCCGCTCGACGCCGCCTCGGCTTCGAGTTGGTCGGCACCGACCGTCCCGGCATCGTCCACGAGATCTCCGAGGTGCTCGCCGCACACGGTGTCAGCATCGAGGAGCTCGAGACCACCACCTCGTCGGCGCCGATGGCCGGCGGCACCATGTTCGAGGCACGAGCCGTGTTGGCCGTGCCCGGCGACCTCGACGAGGTCCTGCTCCGTCAGGCCGTCGAGGCACTCGCCGACGAGCTCATGGTCGAGATCTCGCTGGGCGTCGACGACGCGCGCTGATCAGGGCAGCGGACGGCAGTTGCCCGATCCCACGATCACGGCGCCCGACTCCACGACGAGCGCGCAGACCACCGAGCGGGCCGCCAGCTGATCACTGGTCCACCCCTGGAACGGCTGGGTCGCTCCCCACTCGATCGGGGCACCGCTCGACACGGCCGTCATGCCGTGATCGGTCCGCACCACGTCAGCCAGGAAGAAGACCAGGCTCCGCCCACCGCTGCCCGGATTGGACGGCTCGAGATCGACCGGCTGGAACCTGGCCTGCAGGCCACCCGCAGAGGATCGGCTGACCTCGGTGATGCACACGAACGGACCTGACGAGGGACAGTCGGCCGCGGCGGCACCATCGCCCGCGGCGGCCTGCTCGTCACCGTCGCCACCTCCGCCGCCGCCTCCGCCGGCGAAGACGAGGCCGAGGCCGACCACGACCGCGACGACCAGCACCGCTGCACCCACGAGCAACCCCACGGGCCGCTTCTTCGCCGGGGTCGCAGACGATGGCGCGCTGGACGGTGTCGGCGGTGGTGTCGGCGGCGGCGTCGACCGGGATGACCCCTCCCCGGACGACGACGACCCGGTGCCCCCGGGTCGTGTCGCTCCACCGGCCGCAGGTTGCGCAGCCGCCGGGCT
>CAYRXQ010000049.1:0-16571 GCA_964428115.1 uncultured Ilumatobacteraceae bacterium | reverse complement strand
GAGGAGCTCGTACTCCATCTCGGTGCGCGACCGGGCCCCGTTGGTGGCGACCAGGTCGTCGTACGGGAACGCGGACTGCGGGTACTTGTACTGCCAGCGCTGGTAGGCGTGGCTCGGCAGGTTGTCGACGAAGAAGTAGTACTCCTTGACGTCCTCGCCGTGGTTGCCCTCGGTGTTGGTGAGCCCGAAGAGACGTTCCTTGAGGATCGGGTCGTGCTCGTTCCAGAGCGCGAGCGCGAGGCACAGCCGCTGGTGCTCGTCGCACTGCCCGGCGAGGCCGTCCTCACCCCATCGGTAGGCCCGCGACCTCGACTGGTCGTGGCTGAAGTACCCCCAGGCGTCGCCGTTCTCGGAGTAGTCCTCGCGCACGGTCCCCCACTGGCGTTCGCTCAGGTACGGCCCCCACGCCCGCCACGGCACCCCCTCGCGGGCCTCGGCGAGACGGCGACCTTCGGCGGTGAGCTCCACGGCGTCATCATGACGCACGCCGTCGGCCCGGCGTGCCGAGCGGTCCGTCCGCGGCGCCCGCGCGATGCGGTCAGACTGGGACTTCGACGACGGATCCACACGGCGAGACGGAGCACTTATGAACGCACCGCGGACGACCACGATCGAGCAGCAACAGACCTACCTGGCGGCGGTCCGGCGCCGGGTCCGGCGCGCCGACGCCGCAGTGCTCTCTCGGGTCGCCGGCGTCCAGGTCGCCTGGTCGGTCGCGCTGATCGCCGGGGCATCGGTCCCCCTCGTCCAGGCGATCGGTGCGGGCAACACCCGGGTCGCCGCCAACGCCGCCTGGATCACGGCGATCCTCGGGTTCCTCGTGGTGATCGCCCAGGGGGCCGACCGGTTGTTCGCCCGGACCTCGGGGGTGGTGCGCGCCGATGACGAGATGCGGCGCAACCTGGCGCGCGAGGAACGGCTGTACCTGGCCGGGTCGGGGCCGTACGCGGACGCCGCCGATCCGTTCCACCTCTTCGTCGAGCGCGCCGAGGCCGAGCTCGCGCGTCACGACGGGCACGCCGCGGCCTACAGCGGCGCACTGCTCCAGAACGGCGACTGAGGACGGCCGACGGCGACTCAGCGACGACGTCGTCGGGAGCGCGCCTCGGCGCGTGCCAGCGGATCCCTCGGCATCTCGACCGGCACCTCGACCGGCACCTCCGCCGGCACCGGGTTCGTCGGACCGGTCGCAGGCGGCGGTTCAGCGAACCGACGACCCCGCATCGAGGCGATCATCCGGCCCAGCACGCCGTCGTCGACCAGCAGGTCGAGGTGCGAGCAGCCCGACACGATGTCGAGCTCGATCGCCGCGGCGGCGGGAGCCCGCGCGCCATCCTGCGCGTGCCACCGGTGGAGCTCCGGGGCCCGGTCGAGATCCTGCACCCGACCCAGCAGGCGGACCGGTGCACCCGGCGCGTCGGTCGTCGTGCCGAGCACCTCGGCGACCCAGTGCAGTGCCGATCCGGGGAACGGGCCGAGGCGATCGGAGCGATCCGCCTCCGGGTCCTGCACCACGAGCCGGAGGTGTTCGAGGGATCCGTCCCGCACCATGGATCCGTAGCTGTGCTCGGCCTCGGACAGTGTCGTCGTCGCCGCGATGGCGGTCACCGAGGTGATCGGCGCCGTCAGCTCGGGGGCCAGCCGCCGGAGCACGGCATCCCCGGCACCGTGCGAGACGAGGTGGAGGTCGAACCAGCGCTGCCCCCGCTTGTAGGCCACCGACTCGACGAGCTTGCGGAGCCCGCCCGTCGGCGTCGCCACCGCCGCCCGGGACCGATCCTCGATGGCATGCCAGATTGCTGCGCTGACGGATCGACGGACGGCGGCGGTGACCGCGTCGGGTTCGACCGCGATGGCGTCGCCTGGGTCGCCTGGGCCGCCGAGGGGATCGCGCTGGCCGTCGCGGCGTTCGAACCAGGTGGCCAGCTCGTGCTCGAGATCCGCCCACCACGACGTCTCCCAGACGATGAACAACGGATACACGCCGTCGGCCATCATCCGGTCGCGCAGCGGCACGAGGCGCTCGATGGTGCGTTCGGTGGGAAGCGGGCCGCCGTCGGTCACGATCGCGAGCCGGGGTCGTTCCCAGTCGGCGGTCCGCTCACCGAACAGGTACAGCAGCGTGCCGACGGAGCCCTCGTCCATCTCGTAGAGGCCCGTCGAGGCGAGCCGACCGTCGTCGCGCAGCACGACGAGGTGCGGCCACATGTCGCGGTACGTCGCGGTTGCGGCGTCCGCCGAGCCCGGTCGCTCGGCGTCGGTCGGCGGGGGATGGGGTGGTCCGATCTCGGGGACCCAGACGTCGCGTCGGTGACGCTCCCAGGCCGCGTACGGCAGCACCGCGAAGCCCTCGGTCCCCCACTCCGGGCCCCACGAGTTGTGGATCCAGAACCCGACCTCGTCGTAGCCGACGATCACCACGGCGTGTCCGCCCTTCTCCACATCGCCGTCGCGCTGCTCGATCACCGGGTCGGCGTCGGGGAGGAACAGCCGGTACCAGCCGACGTGCAAGGTCACGTTCACGAACAGCACGTGGCCGTCGGCCAGTGCGGCCCGCACCGTCCGCACGTCGCCGTCGACGATCCGGCGGTACCGCAGTGGGCGTCGACCCCGAGCGTCGAGCACGCGGGCGAGGGTCACCCCACCGTGGATGCGACCGTCCTCGTCACCGGGTGCGTACGGCCACAGTTCGTCGAGGGCTGCACCGACCTGCTGCCATCCCTTGAGCGCGCCGCGCAGCGTGGATCCCGTCTCGTAGTCCTCCCCGTCGTGCAGCTGCGCGAGCTCGTAGAGCATCCGCCGGCTGACCGAGACCTCGGCGCCCGCTCCGTGGTGCGTGCGGATGAGGTGGTTGACGATCGATGCGAGCGCGAACCCGGTGCACTCGAGGCCACGTTGGTGCCACGTCGTGCCGACCGATCGGCGGTAGACGTCGGGTCCGACTCGTGCCGGGATGTCCGCGTCGGAACGATCGGTGGCGTAGGTGAAGTCGCGGCCGTCAGGCGCGTCGATTGCGACCTCGGCCCGGAATTCGTTCGCCGCCGCAGTGTCGGTGTCGAGCCGTCGAGTCCGAGCCCTGGGGGCGCCGCCGGTGGAGGTCATCGCCGGTCGCCCGGATCCACTGTCGCGGTGTGGTCAGCGTCGTCCCCGAGCATCCGGCGAAGGGCCAGCGCGACACGGTCGATCAACTCGTCCGGCGCGAGTCGTGCGCCCGACGCGGCCAACCGATCGAACGTGTCGGCCCCGAGCACCTGCACGCTGGCGGTGCGCGCCGCAGCGAGGTCGGCCTGGATGAAGACCGGCGGCGCGACCGTGCTTCGGTCGTACCACGCAGCCACTGCGCCGATGAACAGCGCCCCATCCTCGGCGTCATCGATGACCGATGCGGCGACCTGGGCGATCCAGGCGCGAGCCTCGTCGTACCAGTGTGCCCCCGGGGTCCCGAGGGAGGCGAGCAGATGGCGGGCAGCGGCGTCGTCGTGTCCCTCGGCCCGGTCGACCAGCGCCAGGTGGAAGTCGGCATCCGCGACGCCCGGCAGGACGCGCAACGCCGAGAACCGCGCTCGGCCCTCCTCGAGCAGGGCCCGCGCCCTCGCCGTGCGTCCGATGCGGGCGACGCACTGTCCGAGCCCTTCGGTGGCCAGAGCGATGCCGTACTCGTTGCCCGCCGCAACGGCCTCCTCGAGTGCTTCGGTGTACAGCTCCTCGGCCCGGGCGTAGCCACCGGTGTGCATGTGCCCGAAGGCCAGACTGCTCAGCGACAACGTGGCCGACTCGCCGGCCGCTCGGAAGTGCTCGATCGCCTCGCCGAGGGTGCGTTCGGCGTCGTCGAACCGACCGACGTCGTGCAGCAGGTTGCCGAGGTTGTTCAATGCCGCGGCGAGCCGCACCGGATCGCCGATGCGGCGACGCAGCTCGACCTCCTCGTCGAGGAGCTCGACTCCCAGGTCGGGCCGGGTCCACGACCCGAGCAGGGTCCCGTAGGTGTGGAGCATGCCGGCACGGACCGCGTCGGGCAGCTCCGGATCGGTCACGACCAGCTCCCGACACCACTGGATGCCCTCGCGATGGAGACCCGCCACGTACCAGAGGTATCCGACCGCGGCGACGATCCGCCCGGCGCCGACCGAGCGCCGGGTGTCGATGGCGAAGCGCAGCGCCGCTCGGACGTGGTCCTCCTCCCGTTCGAGTTCGGTCCGTGCGATCGTCAGGTCGCCGCGTCGCTGCGCCGACTGCAGCTCCTCGGCCAGGTCGGCGCACCAGTCGAGGTAGCGCTCCCACACGTCGACGCGTTCGCCGGCCTCGTCGAGCCGCAGCAACCCGTACTCCCGCATGCTCTCGAGCAGTCGGTAGCGCATCTCGCCGTCGGCGCCCCGATCGGGTGCCACGATCGACTTGTCGACCAATGCGGCCAGGAGGTCGACGACCTCGAGCTCACCGATCGACCCGCCGGCGCCGACCCGCTCGGCTGCGTCCAGCGAGAAGTCGGTCACGAACGCACTCAGCCGGCGGAAGAGGGTCTGCTCGAGCGGGTCGAGCAGGTTGTGGCTCCAGTCGATCGCAGCGAACAGCGTCTGCTGACGGACACTGCGGGCCGGATCTGGAGCGGCGAGCAGACCGAAGCGCTCATCGAGTCGCCGAGCGATCTGTGCCGGCGACAGGACCCCGACGCGCGCTGCGGCGAGCTCGAGCGCCAACGGGATGCCGTCGAGCCGGCGACAGATCGCCACCACGTGGACGAGATTGGTGTCGGTGACCTCGAAGTCGGAGACGGCGAGACGGGCGCGATCGACGAACAGGCGCACCGCGTCGGTCGTCCGGCTGGTCGCGACGTCGGCATCGGTGGCCGGCACGGTGAGCGACGGGACGCGGTAGAGCGCCTCGCCGTGCACACCGAGTCGCACTCGACTGGTCGCCAGGATGCGGAGCCCACGGCATGCAGCGAGGAGGTGGCGGCTCGCGTCGGCGGCCGCATCGACCAGGTGCTCGCAGTTGTCGAGGATCAGCAGGATCTGCCGGCTCCCGATCGACTCGGCGACGGCGTCGAGCAACGATCGATCCGGTCCGGCTTGGACGTCGAAGCGCGAGGCCAGCTCCTCGACGAACAGGTCGCCGTCCTCGAGCGCCGCGAGCTCCACGAGCCTCACCCCGTCACGGGCCACCGGGGGCACCGCCACACCCAGCTGGAACGCCAGCCGTGTCTTGCCGGCACCGCCGCTGCCGGTCAGCGTCACCAGACGGTGCCGGTCGAGGAGCGCTCGCACCTCGTCCAGCTCGCGGGCCCGACCGACGAAGCTCGTGAGCTGCACCGGCAGGCGATCGCCGGGACCTTCGACGGTGCGCAGCGGTGGGAAGTCACGGTCGAGATCCGGGTGGGTGACCTGGTGGATCCGTTCAGGATCCTGGAGGTCCTTGAGCCGGTGTTCCCCCAGGTCGACGAGCCCCACCCCCGGTGGAAGCCGGCCGGCCAGGTCGGCCGCAGTCGCGTCCGACACGAGGATCTGCCCACCGGAGGACGCGGACATCAGCCGTGCGCACCGGTTGACCTCCGGACCGAAGTAGTCGCCGTCACGGGCCGCGGCGTGCCCGGTGTGAACGCCCATCCGGACGCGCAGCACCAGTTCGCCGACGGGTGACCGCAGCACCCGCTGGACGTCGAGGGCAGCGGAGAGTGCCTCGGCGGCCGACTCGAACGCGACGGCGAAGCTGTCCCCGGCGGTGCTGAAGATCTCACCGCCGTGCGACGCCACGGTGGATCGGATGATCCGATCGTGCTCGGCCAGGGCCTCGCGCATCTCGTCGGGTCGCTCCTCCCACAGCGCGGTCGAGCCTTCCACGTCGGTGAACAGGAATGTCATCGCTCCCGACGGCGACACCAGGGTCACGGCCACCCGCCCTCTCTCGGTTGTCCCAGAATCGCACATATGGGACACTCGCCGGGCCGCCAGGCAACCGCTCGCTGGTCGGTGGACCGCACATCGACCCCGGGGGACACGTCGTGATCACGAACAAGAGCAGCAAGCGCGAGATCCGCGATCTCCAACGACTCCTCCTCGCCGTCGGCCTCATGGAGTTCACCCCGTCGTCGAAGGGCGGGAAGTGGGGCGCGGAGACGCAGGATGCCGTGGTGCGCGCCTATGAGCACCTCGGGTGGGACCATCCCGAGGACGGCCGGTGGATCACCGCGCCGGCCCTCGCGGCCATCGCGAGTGCGACGCACCAGCACGTCCTGGACGACGGTGAGCGTGCCATCCCGACCAGTTGGGGTGCCGGCGGCGGCAGCCACGCAGGCGGAGGCGGCAGCCACGCCGGAGCAGGCAGCGACGCTCACTGAGAAACGGGGGGTGTCGCTCTTGGCGACACCTTGACTCATGTCGGCCCCGATCCATGCCGACTCGTTCGACATGGTGGGCATCGTGACGATGCACGAGCGCCGGCGCAGCCGGCAGGCACGCCCCGGGTGGGTCGCGGTCGGCACGCTCGCGATCGGCGCGTCCCTCGCGACCGGCTGCGGGGCCGACGCTCTCCTCGGCGCGTCCGACGACGATCCCCCGGCGCAGGTCGCCGCCTGCATCGAGGTCACCACCATCCAGGTGTCGCTCGACGATCCGGCCGGGATCGCACGGTGGGAGGCCAGCGGCCGATCCGATGACGGGCTGCGTGCGACCTGCGACGAGCTCGCCGCCAACGACCCCGACGCCGCCGCGGCCCTCGAAGCGGAGTGGCAGCAGATGCAGGAGTTCTTCGAGTCGGTCGACGCCCAGGCGAGCGCGGCCGCCGTGCCGGTCGACCCCGCTACCACCGACCCAGCCACGACCGACCCGGGAGCACCGACCGAGTGCGACCCGAACTACAGCGGATGCGTACCGATCGCCGAGGACGTCGACTGCGTCGGAGCGGGTGACGGCCCGGTGTACATCTACGTGGGAGCGATCGTCACCGGCGAGGACGTCTACGGGCTCGACACCAACGGCAACGGCCTGGCCTGCGATCCCACCGAACGCGGCTGACGCACGGGTCCCGATCGACCCTCTCGAGGGGTGGGCTACGGTGCCGGATCGTCCTCCCTCCCGGAGCTCGAGCTACGGAGGTGCGCCATGTCGGAAGTCTCTCGGTTGCGCTGGGCTGCGGTGGGTGCCGCCGTCGCCATCTCGTTGGGCGTCGGCGGGTTCGGGATCGCACGTGCGACGATCTCGTCGGGGGCCAAGGCGGTGTACGTCCCGATCACGCCGTGCCGGTTGGTCGACACACGACCGGGGCCATCGAACGTCGGAACCCGCGCCACGCCGATCGGCGCGGGGCAGACGCACACCGTGACGGTGCGCGGTGCCTCCGGACGGTGCAACATCCCCGCCGGCGCGTCGGCCGTCGTCGCCAACGTGACGGCCGTCAGCCCGACAGCGCAGTCACACCTGACGATCTGGCCGGCCGACAAGCCTCGTCCCGTTGCCTCGAGCCTGAACTACTCCGCTGGACAGGCACCCGTCCCCAACGCCGTCACGGTCGCCCTGTCGAACGATGGCCGAATCAGCCTGCAGAACCTTGCTGGCAGCGTCGACCTCGTCATCGACCTCGCCGGCTACTACGAGGACCACACCCACGACGACCGCTACTACACCCGCGGTGAGATCGATGCCCTGATCGCCGCAGCCGGTGCGGGAGGAGGCGCCACGAGCGGTGCACTCGTCGACGTCGAGGTCGTGGAAGCCGTGGGGACGACGACCACGGCGTCCGGTGTCGTCATCGCCACCTGCCCGAGCGGCAAGCGGGTCATCGGCGGTGGCGGCGGCGCGAACAACGTGACGCTCCGCATGTACGCGTCGGTGCCGAACGGGACCACCGGGTGGTTCGTGACGGTCATCCGCGACGCTGCCGGCCCCAGCGCGACCTTCCGCGCCTACGCCATCTGCGCGGCCGTCACACCCTGACGACGCTGAGCGATCGGTCCGATCCAGGTCTCACCGGGTGGGCGCAGCGGGACTTCGTGCTCGGCCGCGCACGTGGGTCACTCGCCCCGCCCGCCCGGCACCGGCACCTCGTCGACCTCGCCGACATGCTTCAATTCGCCGATGAATCGACGACTTCTCGGGACCTTGGTCGCCGCCGGCTTGCTCATGGCCGCATGTGCCGAGGACGGACCGAACACGTCGGCCGATCCGGGCGTCGCCGACGCGACCGTCGACGATGGCGAGGAACCCGCCGTGACCGACGGGTCGGACGACGAGCTCGAGGAGGTCGAGGAGGTCGACGAGGTCGAGTCCGAGGGTGGCGGGGTCGGCGACGGCACCTTCTCCCCGGGCGACTGCCCGTTCGAGATCGAGATCGAGATCCAGGTCGATTGCGGCGTGGTGGTCGTGCCCGAGTCGCGCGAGGGTCTCAGCGACGCGACGATCGAGCTCGCGATCGCGATCCTGCGTACGCCGGCCGAGGATCCTGCGCCCGATCCGGTGGTGTACCTCACCGGGGGCCCGGGCGGTGCGGCGGTCGCCGAGTACGCAGCATGGCACCCCGAACCGGACTGGTGGCAGATCAGTCCGTTCCTGTCGACGCGCGACCTGATCCTGGTCGACCAGCGCGGCACCGGCTACTCCCGGCCGTCGCTCGACTGCTTCGAGGACGAGGCCGAGACCGACTGCTACCAGCGCCTGGTCGACGAGGGGATCCCCCTGGCCGCCTACTCGACCCCCGAGAACGCCGCCGACATCGCGGCGATCCGGATCGCACTGGGCTACGACGAGTGGAACATCCACGGCAGCTCCTACGGCACCCGCTTGGGTCTGGTGACGCTCGACGACCACCCCGAGGGCATCCGCTCGCTCGTGCTCGCCGGCGTGTACCCGCCCAACAAGGTCCCCGCGTACCACGACTACATGGGCAACACCTTCCGGGTGATCGACGAGGTGAGCGCCGCCTGCGCCGCCCAGGCGGCCTGCGACGCGGCCTACGGCGACATCGGGCAGCTGCTCGTCGACGCGCTGCGCGCGACCCAGGACGGCCCTTCGCCCTACGGTGCGCAGGACCTCTGGGACCGGGTGTTCCAGAGCCTCTACGACATGTCGGGCGTGATCGCGGTCCCGCGGGCGCTGTGGCTCGCGGCCGACGGGGCCATCGACGAGGCCCTCGAGCTGCTCGACGACCCGCAGGGCGGGTTCGGCACCGATCGGTCGCGCGGGCGGGCCGTGGATCCGGGCGGCGACTCCGATGGCCTGTTCAACTCGGTCGAGTGCCGCGAGGATCAGGCGTTCACCGACATCGAGGTCCTCGAGGCGCAGGCCGAGGAGTACCTCCAGGCCGGCGTGGACGAGCTCCTCGTGGCCGTGCTGCTCAACGACGCGAAGGCGAACACCCAGAACCTGTGCCCGCTGTGGGACTCGGGGCTAGCGCCCGAGGACGAGCGGGCTGCGACGGTGAGCGACGTCCCGACGCTGCTGCTCTCGGGCGGGTTCGATCCGATCACCCCGCCGTCGTGGGGGGATCTCGCGGCGGAGACGCTGTCGGGCTCGACCCACGTGGTGGTGCCCAGCCTCTCGCACGCGCTCGTCGACGTGGCCCAGTGCGTCGACGACATCGTCGTGGAGTTCCTGGCCGACCCGTGGAGCGAGCTCTCGACCGGGTGCGTCGACGAGATGTCGATGCCCGAGTTCCTCCTGCCCTGACCCCGTTCGGCATACCAGCTCGGCGGCCGATCTCACACGAGCATCACTGGTCGACCGCACATCTTGGACAAGGTCGACGTCGTGTCCCGGCCACCGCTCTGGCAGAATCCGCGATGTGATCCGTCATCGATCACTCGTCGGGCTCGTGGCCTGTGCGGTGTGGGCGGCCGGCTGCGGTGGGAACGATGCCGAGGTCACGGTGCTCGACTCCGCCAACTCGGTGGCCTCGTCGGCAGCTGCGTCGGAGGCCGACTCGGACTCCTGGCGATGGCAGGGCGAGATCGTCGAGCGAGAGGACCGTGGTGCGCGGGCATGCTTCGGCGAGGTCGACCCGGCGAGCCCGTTCGGCTGTGAGGGCTGGTCGCTGCCCGACCTCGACTGGACCACGGTGCCCGATGTGATCGACGACGGCGCGTTCCGTCGAGCGACCGTCCAGCTGGTCGTGCGCGAGGCGCCCGGCGGGTTCGTCGTCGACGGAGACCCGTCGCAGGCGGTCGACGATTGGGTGCTCCCCGAGTGCGAGGTGGTCGACGCTGCTGCTGGCGAGCCGACCCGGATCTCTGGGGTGGGGCTACTGGTGCAACGTGAGGACGCCGTCGCCGCTGGTGTCGTCGCCGGACCGATCACCGTCTTCGGCGGTGGAACGGTCGAACGCCCGGATGCGTCGATCGGCCTGCTGCTGCCGACCGACGACGCACGCGACTGGCTGGTCGACAACCTGACCGGGCTCACCCTCGAGATCTGCCCGCAGTCGCTGCCCAACTGACGCCACTGAGCTGGGGTTTCACCGGGTGGGCGCAGAGGGACTCGAACCCCCGACCACTTCCTTGTAAGGGTCCCCGCAGGTAGCAAGAACCGAAGGCTCATCACGCCACGGAGAGCGCGAAGCCAGATCAGACGCGGGTTTCCGTCGGTGCTGCGGGACGGGGGGTCAAGAGCATCGTGGTGGCCTCATGGCAGCGCCTCCGATCCCAGCGGGCACTGGCGAGGCGTACCAGGTGCACGACGTGCCGAACGAACCTGACGCGCCCTGCAGTTCGCCGAGGGTTACTCGGGGCTCTCGGCCAAGAGGCGATCCACCTCGACGAGGAGCACGGGAAGATTCGACGAGACGAGCCGCCACACGAGGAAGCTGTCGACGCTGGTGTAGCCGTGCACGAGGATGTTGCGAAAGCTGATGATGCGCCCCACATCGGTGATCTCGGCAGCAGTCTCAGGATCGGTCTTCGACAACCGATTGAGTGCCTCGCCGACGATCGCCAACTGACGTTCGACGGCCGACCTCACCAGCGCGTCCGCGACGTAGCCGTCGACCGTCAATCCGGAACAGAACTGTTGGACCAGCTCGGCGGCCCGTCGAGCATCCCAGAGGAAGGCAGCCGCCTCAGGCCGCAAAGAGACCCTCCCTCGTGGCTTCGACACGCCGTAGGAAGTACGGGTTCTCGATGCTGGAACCGGTCACCAGGTCGACCGGCCGCCCCAGAATGCGCTCCAAGCCCTCTTTCAGCGAGAAGAAATCGTCGAAGTACGACGGCGAGGACGGGTCGTCGAACTCCACCAAGAAGTCGACGTCGCTCGACACCTCGTCGAACGCGGATGTGGTCGCCGACCCGAACACGTCGAGACGACGCACACCGAGGCGTTCGCACAACGAAACGATGTCCTCGCGATGAGTCGTGATGATCACATGCATCTCGGGCGCCTCCTGACCCACAGTCTCACACGAGCATCACTGGTCGACCGCACATCTTGGCCAAGGTCAACATCGTGCCCGGCCACCGCTCGGGCAGAATGCGCGATGTGATCCGTCGTCGATCACTCGTCGGGCTCGTGGCGGTCGACGATTGAGTGCTCCCCGAGTCGAGGTGGTCGACACTGCCGCTGGCGAGCCGACCCGGATCTCTGGGGTGGGGCTACTGGTGCAACGTGAGGACGCGTTGTAGCAGCGGTTTCATCGGGTGGGCGCAGAGGGACTCGAACCCCCGACCACTTCCTTGTAAGGGAAGCGCTCTACCAACTGAGCTATACGCCCGGAACGCCGCCGGAGCCTATCGGCGCGTGCCGTGCAGGGATCCGACGTCGGCACCTCGCGCTCAGACCGCACCGAGCCGAGCGCGCAGCACCGCGGCGAGGAGCTCGGGCGTTGCGGCGGCCACCGGCGTCCGTCGGGCGGCGTGGTCGAGCACGGTGAGCTCACGTCCGTCGACCTCCGCCACCGATGCACCCGCCTCGGTGCAGACCAGGACCGAGGCGAGGTAGTCCCACACGCCGTGGGCGTGGTCGCTCATGTCGCACCAGGCATCGGTCATCCCGCATGCCACCGCACACAGATCCGGCGCCGAGGCCCCCATCGCACGGAACTGCGCCCAGCCGTAGTGCCGGTCGGGCAGGCCACTCACCCCGAGGATCGCAGCCGACAGCTCGGTGCACCCCGACGGGCGGATCGGCACCCCGTTGCGCTCGGCTCCACCACCGCGGATCGCGGTGAAGCGCTCCCCCGTCGCGTGGTTGGCCACCATCGCCACGGCGGGACCGTCGTCGTCGACCAGGCACAGGGCGGTCGCGAACCACGGAACGCCCCGGCTGGCGTTGGTCGACCCGTCGACCGGATCGACCACGACCACCGGTCCGGCGGCGGCTCCCGTGAACCCCGACTCCTCCGAGAGCACCCGGAACCCGGCTCCGTGCAGTACCGCGAGGCAGGCCGCGTCGGCGTCGAGGTCGAGCGCGTACTGGCCCTCGCGCTGTCCCGAAGGGCCGCGATCGGTCAAGACGTCGAGCACGGCGGCCACGGCGTCGGCAGCGGCCGCGAAGGTCTCGAGCGTCCGGAACGGGCTGCGGTCGGTCACCGAGGGGACGGTAGTGTCCTGCGTCGTGGCAGTCATCGACGTCGCCGGGTTCGTCGCCGATCTGAAGAGCCAGGCCATCGACCACGGGTTCCACGTGCACGACGAGCGGCACTTCGTGGAGACCTATTCGCTGCGTCAGCTGTGGGAGGTCGACCTGCATCCCGAGGAGGCCTGCAGCGGCCCGATCGACCTGCACCTCTCGCTCGACGTCGATCCGCGCGCCCTGCTGGGATTCGAGGACGAGGTCCTCAAGCTCGACGACATCGACGACGAGCCACCCACCGGCTTCACCTTCCCGCTGCTGTTCACCTGGACGCTGCCGCCACTGCCCAACCCGCCGGATCTCCTGGTGCTCGCGACCGAGCTGGCCGGTGTGGGTGGCCTCGAGCTCCCCGTGGAGGTGTCGGCGATCGACTCGTTCCCCAGCGTCACCGATGCCCCCGAGCGGAGCCTGTCGATCGTGGCCCGCCAGTCGGTGGACCTGGCCGACGTGTACCTGAACAACGACCAGTCGGTCGCGGCCAGCCTCGACCGGTGCAAACATGTCAGCCTGTACCTGCTCGACCGGGCCGACGCCTGGCTCGAGGACTGAACCCACCGCCACCGAACACCGCCACCGAACACCGCCAGCGAACACACCAGCGATCCACTCCAGCACCACCACGGAACGGCCCCCGGAGGACCACCATGCGCGTCAGCGAACTCATCGACATCCTGCGGGACCAGCCGGCCGACGCCGAGGTGGAGTTGGCCATCGTGGCCCCCGTCACCGACGACGCCGAGGACATCACGGTCGATCGCTACGCGATCGACGGCGTGCTCCCGTGGGAAGACCACGGCGAGGACGAGGACGGCGAGGGCGACGCCGAGGGCGAGCTGGTGATCTGGCTCGTGGGCGGTGAGGACGACGACGTCGACGTGTTCCTCGACGCGATCGAAGAGGGCGACGAGGACGAGTGAGCTGATGGAACTGCAACGGGGGGATGTCGCCGTCGTCACCGGCGGCGCGAGTGGGATCGGTCTGGCGATGGCGCAGGCCTTCGCCCGCGAGGGGTGCCGGTTGGTGCTCGCGGATGTCCAGGACGACGCGCTCGCCGCGGCAGCTGCCGAGCTCGGCGCATCCGGTGCCGAGGTGCTGACCGTGCGTACCGACGTGCGCGACCCGGCGCAGATCGATGCACTCGTGGCAGCGACGCTCGAGCGCTTCGGGGCCGTCCACGTGGTCTGCAACAACGCCGGCGTCGCCGCCAAGGCCGACCCGTGGCTCGGCCCGATCGAGTCGTGGCAGTGGACGATGGACGTGAACTTCTGGGGCGTGGTCCACGGGGTGCGGGCCTTCCTCCCACACCTGGCGATGGGCGGCCGGGGCCACATCGTCAACACGGCGTCGATCGCCGGACTGATGCCCGGCTTCGGCCCTTCGTACGACGCCAGCAAGCACGCCGTCGTGGCGATCACCGAGAGCCTGTTCCTCACGCTGCAGGCCGGTGGCATCCCGGTCGGGGTGAGCTGCGTCTGCCCCGGCTGGGTCCGCACCGGCATCATCGACTCCGAGCGGAACTGGCCCGCCGACCTGGGTGCGCTGCCCGAGCGCGATGCCGCAGGGGCGATCTCGGAGACCCATGTCCGCCGAGCGATCGACGAGGGGCTCCCACCGGCAGCCGTGGCCGACCTGGTGGTCGACGCGGTCCAGGGTGGGCGCTTCTGGGTCTTCCCGCACGCCGACTTCCTCGACATCGCCGTCGAGCGCTTCCATCGGATCGCCGAGGCCGCCGATCCCGTGGCCGTCGAGCAGGTCCCCGGGATGCCACCGCGCTCGCAGATCATGGCCGAGATCGCTGCCCTCCTGCAGCCACCCGAGGCCTGACCGGACGGGGTTGACGACATCGTGTCCACGATCGGCATCATGGCCGGGCTCATCCCGGCGGCCATCGGCGCCATCCTGGTGTTCGCCGCATTCCGCAGCCGCGCCGCCAACCGGCGGTTCGACGCGACGGCGGCCACCGTGAGCGGCACGCTCCTCGCGATCCGGGTCGAGACCTCGTCGTTCATCGACGACAACGGGATCACGCAGGACACCACGACCCGCGTCGCCGACGTCGTCTTTCGCACCGAGGCCGGCCAGGAGATCCACGCCAGCGCGGCCGCCGACGCGACGATCGCGGCGACGCCTCCAGGCACGCCCGTCCTGCTGCGCTACGACCCGGCCAAGCCCGCCTCGATCCGCCTCGGGGCCGAACCGACCCCGTCGAGCGGCCCGATGATCCTCGGGTTCCTCGCGCTGCTGCTGATCGCCACCGGCGTCGCCTTCGCCCTGCTCTTCTAGCCGGTGTCAGACACGCTGCAGCTCGCAGCGCTGCAGCTGCTGGGCGTGCTGGGCGACCGGGAGGACCTGGAGCCGCGTCCATACTGTGGGGATGCCGACCGGGACCGCTCCGGCGGAGACGCTCGTCGCTCACGAGTTGGGCTCGCTGATGGCACGGCTCGCCCGACGACGCGGCGTGCAGCACGTGACGCTCGGCGCCACGCCGACCGACGGCTCGTGGGCATGGACCGGCGCCATCGGCACGGCCGACGTGCACGGCACATCGATGCGGCCCGAGACGCCGTGGATGATCGCCAGCATCACCAAGCTGTTCATCGCCACCGTGGTCCTCAAGCTCCACGAACAAGGCCGACTCGAGCTGCACGCCCCGGTCACGAACCACCTCCCCGAGGACCTCGGTCACCGGCTCCACGTCCACCGCGACGTCGACCACACCGACGAGCTCACGGCCGTCCACCTGCTCGGCCATCTCAGCGGCCTGCCGGACTACCTCGACGAGCGACCGGCCGACGGTCGGAGCCTGATGGAGGAGATCCTCGCCGGCCCCGACCAGCGGTGGACCCCCGAGGAAGCCGTGCGACGAGCCCGAGACCGGCTCCGCACCCACTTCCCCCCGTCCGACCCGCAGGGTCCCCGGCCGAAGATCCGCTACAGCGACACGAACTTCCAGTTGCTGGTCGTCGCCGCGCAGCACGTCACGGCAATGCCGATCCACGAGCTCTACCGCGAGCTGATCTTCGACCCGCTCGGACTCGAACGCACCTGGGTCCCGGGTCGCGGTCCCGCAGCGACGACCGAGGCGACCGACGAGCCGGCCACGGTCTGGCTGGGAGGTCGCCCCTTCGACGATCGCCCCGGCGCGATGTCGTCGTTCGGCGATCTCTACAGCACCACGGCCGACCTCCTCGGGTTCGGTCGCGCGCTCGCCTCGGGCCGCCTCTTCGACCGTCCCGCCACCGGACACCTGATGCGTGCGCACTTCCGCCGATTCGGCCCACCCCGCGGCCTGGCCACGCTCCGAGCTCCCTCGTGGCCGATCGAGTACGGGTTGGGCACGATGCGCTTCGAGGTGGGCCGCGCGCTCGCCCTCGGACGTCGGATCCCGACGCTGGTGGGGCACACGGGCTCGACGGGCTCCTGGCTCTGGCACGTGCCGGCGCTCGACCTCGTCGTCACCGGTACCGTCGATCAGGCCACGGCAGCGGCCGTCCCCTTCCAGGCGGTGCCGCGAGCCCTGGCCGCCATCCACCGCGCTCACCGATGACGCGGCCGCACCCGGCGGGTGAGGGTCAGCCGGTGCGCCCGCGACAGATGGCCCGCACCGAACGACGGCGGGGTGCGCCGCCAGCCTCGATGGCGCACCCCGCCGCGTGTTCAGCGCACGATCCGTTCAGGTGGTGACCGGAACGTGTCGTACCGCGGGCGCCTCGGCGTCGACCGGGACGCGGACCTCGAGGATGCCGTCGCGGTAGGTCGCGACGACGTCGTCGAGCCGGGCACCTGCCGGCAGCCGGACGGTCCGCTCGAAGGATCCGTACTGGAACTCGGAGCGGTAGCCGTGCTCCTCCTCGGTCTCGTGGTGCTCGCGACGCTCACCGCTGATCGTCAGCCGCCCGTCGTCGATGGCGATCTTGAGGTCCTCGGCCGGATCGATGCCCGGCAGTTCGGCGCGGATCACCACCGTGCCGTCGCTCTCGGTGAGGTGCTCCATCCGGAGCACCTCGGTGCCGAAGGGCAGGC
>CAYRXQ010000048.1:0-16612 GCA_964428115.1 uncultured Ilumatobacteraceae bacterium | reverse complement strand
CGGAAACGCCGTGATGTACGCGATCGGATTCGTCGTGAGCGGGTGGCGGTGGCTCGTCGGCAAGGTCACCCGCCGGTCTTGAGCGCCACGGTCCGGACTCCGATCTCGCGAGTTCCTGCTCTCGCCCGCCCCGTTGGGGTGCAAGAGGTCTGGTCTGAATCGGCGCGAGCGCGTCACGTTGCCCGGGTGGCCGGGTCCCCGGGGCCGTGCTCGGTTCCAGGTTCGCCCGCGGGTTCACCCGGTGCGGGTGATCCGCGCTCCACCTCGGGTGGGTAGTGATGGTGCGGTTCCCGCAAGTCGCGCCCTGCGCACCGCAAGCGATCGACGAGGAGACGGCCGACCGATGAGCGACATGTCCACCCCCAGCCCGTCGCCCGCATCCCGGGCCGTGATCGGGGCGACGAGAGCAGCGCGCGCCCTGGTGTGGTTCGTGTACGCCTGGGTGGTGGTGACCATCACCGTGCTCGCACTCGCGTTCGTGCTCCAGCTGTTCGGCGCGAACCCCGCGGCGGGGATCGCCGAGTGGATCTACCGCAGCGCCGATCGCTCGATGGACCCGTTCCGCGGGATCTTCGAGCCCATCCAGTTCTCCGACCAATCGACGTTCGACTCGTCGATGTTGTTCGCGATCGTGGTGTACGCGATCGTCGGCCTCGCGCTGTCGACGTTGTCGACCTGGCTCGGCGACCGGCTGCTCAGGCTCGAGCACCAGCGCACGCTCGCCACGGCACCGGCCACTCCGGGCACCGTGCGACGCCTTGCGCTCGATGCGAGCACCGGCGTGCCCGGTTCGGTGGTGCTCACGAGCACGGCGTGGGGGAGCGCGGTCGATGTGTACCTGAGCGGTCTCGACCCGCAGCGGGTGTACACGCTGTGGCTCGAGCTGCGCGCCGGGGCCCGCTCGCCGGCGGGTGAGTTCCGCGCGGCCGACATCGGCCTCGTGCACGTGTCGCGGACCACGGCGGCACGAGTCGACGACATCGTCACCGTGAGTGTGGTGGCCCTCCCCGAGCCGATCTGACGGGTGCGCTCCCGGGCGCGACTCGGTGGGCGTCGTCGCGCGCTGTTCACCCCATCACCCGCGCCATCTCTGCGCTCAACGCCGCCAGTCTCACCGGCTTCTGGAGCCGCCCTCGGAACCCGTGGTGCTCGTACCGTGCCAGCACGTCATCCTCGGTGTAGCCGCTCGTCACGACGCCCACGACCGCAGGGTCGACTGCCTTGAGCTGCTCGAGCACGTGTGCGCCGCCCCGACCACCGGGAACCGTCAGGTCGAGGATCACCGCGTCGTACCCGGTGCCGCTGCGCATCGCCTCCTCGTACCGATCCAGCGCCTCGTCACCGTCCGAACAGACGTCGCAGGTGTAGCCGAGATGCTCGAGCATGCGTTGGAACACCAACCGCATCCCCGAGTCGTCGTCCATCACGAGGATGCGTCCCTTGCCCGCGACGACCTGCTGCTCGGGATGCCGTTGCGGTGCGGCGGCGGACGATCGCACGTACACGTCGAACACCGTGCCCTGCCCGACGGTCGACCGCACGGTGAGGCTGCCGCCATGCTGTTCGATGATCGAGCGCGAACTCGCCAATCCCAGACCATTCCCCGACGCCTTGGTCGTGAAGAACGGATCGAAGATCCGCTCGAGCAACTCGCTCGGGATCCCGACGCCATGGTCCTCCACCGAGATGTGGACGTAGCGTCCAGCGGGCATCCCCTGCGAGTCGTCGCCGTCGAAGAGCGTGTTCTCCGCGCTCACTTCGATCGTGCCGCCCTGCGGCATCGCCTGCATCGCGTTGATCAGCAGGTTGTTCATGACCTGGTTGAGCTGCCCGATGTCGACCTCGACGGTGTCGAGATCCTCCGCCACTCGGAACTCGCAGCGGCAGTTCGAGCCGCGCGTCACGAACTTCGCCGATTCCACGATCCACTCACGAATGGGGGTCACGTCCCGCACCGGCGCGCCGCCCTTCGCGAACGTCAGCAACTGGGAGGTCAGCGCTGTGGCGCGCTTGGTGGCGTGCTCGAGCTCCTTGTGCAGCACGGGCACATCGGGGTCGTCCGCGGACGTCTCGCGCAGGATCGAGAGGTTGCCCGTGATCGCACCGAGCAGGTTGTTGAAGTCGTGCGCGATGCCGGCCGCCAAGGTGCCGATGGCTTCGCGTTTCTCCGCCTCCCGTACCCGCTCCTCGAGCTGCAGCCGCTCGGTGATGTCGATGTGCGAGCCGAGCATGCGCTCGGGCAGCCCGTCGTCGTCGAGCACGATCGCCGACTGCGCGAGGATCCAGCGATAGGACCCGTCCTTGTGGCGCAGCCGGAAGGTGATGTCGCCCTTGCGCCGGGGGTCATCGATACTTGGCGCGCACCTGCCGGAAGGTCGTGTCGAGATCGTCGGGATGCACCCGCGAGCGCCACTCCTCGAGGTCGTCGCTCATCTCGTGCGGCTCGTAGCCGATCTGTCGCTTGTACTCGTCGGAGTACCGCACGACGTTCGTGCGCAGGTCCCAGTCCCACAGCCCGACGCCACCGGCCTGGGTCGCCTGGTTGAGACTGATGAGCGCAGTACTGAGCTCCCGCTCGTGCATCCGATCCGCGGTGACATCGAACCCGGTGCTCACGAAGTATTCGCCGACCGGGATGCTGACCATGTGCAGGATCTGCCCGGTGCCCGTGAAGCTCGTCTCCCACTCCTTGGGCACGCCGGTCGCGATGATCTCGGAGACGACCGGCAGGAACGTCTTCACGGCGTCCGAACCGGGGAAGATCTCCTCGGTCACCTTGCCGACGACGTCGTCGAGTTCCACACCCCAGGAGGTGAGTGCCGCCTGGTTGGCGTCGACCAGCCGCCACGTGACGATCGCACTCGCCGCGTCACGGACGACCTCCCAGATGTGCACCTCCATGAGTGCATGCCGGAAGAGACTGCGGTATGGGACATCCCGCGCCACCTGGGTCTGGATGTCCGGCTCGTTCGCTGACCCACCGGGCTCACGCCGATCCATCAACGTGTACCCCTTCGAGAGCGAGACTGCACCGCAGAAATTACTTCGGCGCGCGGTGATCCAGAACTTCTACCCAACTCGCACCAAGCGATCACCGCTCGGTGCCCGACGGGCTCCCCTGCTCACTCTGTCCCGCGTCACCAGGGGTCCGACAAGCCGGGTCACGTGCAGCTGGTTACCGGGCGACGAGAAGCGTGGTCGGTCCAGAGGGCAGCGGCGCGCGACCCCCGACGGTGTCAGTCGAGCACGCGGACCTGACGAGCGGATACGGGTTGATCGCCCGATCGCCGAGTCGCGCCTCGAAGTGGAGGTGATCGCCTGCGGCATTGCCCGTCTGGCCCACGTAGCCGATGATCTCGCCTGCGTCCACCTGCCGGCTCTCGCCCTCCCACGAGTCGAGGTGCGCGTAGTAGAAGCGTTCCCCTGCCGGTGTCACGAGCCAGATGGCATTGCCACCGAGGCCACTGCGTTTGAACTCGGCCGTCCCGCTTCGGACAGCTGCGACCGGTGTCCCACGGGTCGCTTCCATGTCGACGCCCTCGTGACGACGTCCACCGGATCGCCGGTCGCCCCAACTGTCGATGTACTCACTCGGACCGGCGACCGGGCAGGCAGCCAGCGCGGTCGTCGACGGAACCGGGGAGGTCACGTGCTGCTCCGTCGAGTGCGCATCGACGGGGGCAGCGAGTCCAGCAGCGGTCGAGAGACCGGCTGCACAGGCCAGAACGAGAGCGCGACGGGATCGGGGGGGCAGCAATGGCATCCGCAAAGATTACAGAATGATGACGAACATCAGTCGGTCCTGTGACGAACGCCGCCCCGCCAGCGGATCGCCAGACCGCCGGCACTCCCCTGGACTCGACCGATGACGTCGAGCGAGGACGGTCAGTGGGCGGGGACCGTCAGTGAGGGCAGAGCGCGAGCACCAGCTGCTCGAGGTGGTGGAGCTGGTAGAGGCTGAATGCAGCCGTGACTGCCACGCTCGACCACATCAGGAAGATCCGTGAGCGGTGAGGGTCCGGTACCGGGGGCGCAAGCAGCGCCTCCATCCGGGCAGCCACGCCGAGCCCGGAGAAGCCGGCAACGGTCGGGGGATGACTCTGCAGCGCCACCTTGCCGAGTGTGACCGCGACGAGGCGGCGGTCGCCACACGCTGCCACGGCCGCCTCGTCGGCCCAGCGTTCGACCGAGAAGCTCACACGTCGGGCAAGTGCCCGCAACGGTGGCAACAGCGCCGCTGCGAGTTCAGCAGCGAGCAGGTAGCGGTCGTGGCGGTAGCGAGCATGGGCCTCTTCGTGCGCGATCACGATTCGGCGTTCGTCGCTGTCGAGCATGTCGACCATCGCGGTCGACAGGACGATCTGCCCGGATCGACCAGGCAGCGTGACCGCGTACGGCTTGTGGCTCGGAGCGATGTGGATCCGGTGTGCGAAATCCATCCGCAGCGCCCGGTGCTGACGGACCAGGCGTAGGGATCGTACGCCACCGGTCACCAGCAGGGCCAGGACCGGGACACCGATCCACGGCGGCACCGATCCGTGCAGCCCGATTGCCTGCGCGCACCACTGGAACCCGATACCGACCACGGGGGCATGCGCGAGGAACGCCACCGCCACCATCAGTGCAGTGGGTAGTGCAGCCACCACGACGAGGACGAGCGCGATCGTGACGAACCGTGCAGCCAGCCGCGGCGGCAGTCTGCGATGTGCCGAGGTGGTGATCGCGGCAAGGCCGAGGGTCACCAGGAGTGGGAACGCCAGTGATCCGATCATGCGCGCTTGGCGATCTCGGACTTGTCCAGCAGTGCTCGAATGGCCTTTGCCTCACGTGCCGGCAACGCGCCGATGAACCGGCTCAGGACCATCGAGCGGTCCGAAGCAGAATCGAGGAGTTCGCTGATCCGTCGGACGGTGAGGTCGGGTTCGTCGACTGCGGCGCGGTACGCGTAGGCGCGACCGGCGGGAGTTCGCGTGACCAGACCCTTGGCCTGCAACCGCGTCAGGATCGTGGCGACGCTGGTGTAGGCGTAGTCCCCGGCGAGCCGCTCGTTGATCTCGCCGGGCAACATCGGCTCCTCGGCCTCCCAGAGGATCCGCAGCACGTCGTGCTCCAACGCGCCGTCAGGTCGTCGTGCCATTTCCGTCCTCCCGAGCGCCGCCCATTCCCACCGCACCGTCACTATAGTTCTACAACGTGTAGTTGCTCTGGTGTCGGGGCGCTGCAACCCGTCAACCATGCCTCGCACCCTTGCCCTTCGCCTCGCATCTCTCGCGCTCGCTGCCGTCGCGGCCGTCGTCATACTCGTCGCCCCGCCGGTCGACACGGTCTCGGCACACAACACACTGATCGCCAGCGACCCGACTGACGGCGCCACACTCCCTGCGCCACCGAGCCGGATCACCTGGCAGTTCGACCTCGCCGTGCCGCTCGAGTCGATGACGGTGACGCTCATCGACGCCACCGGAGCCCGCCGCGAACTGCCCGGCTCGACCCATGGAGCGGCCGGCGACACCGAGGTGATCACACCGCTTCCGGCCCTGGACCCAGGTCCGGTGGCGATCCGGTGGCGTCTCGTCGGACCCGACGGCCATCCGATCACCGGCCGCGTGGAGTTCACCATCGCCGGCGCGCCGTCGACCACTGTGCCGGCAGTGGCCGACTCACCGGCCCCCGCCACCCTGGCACCGGCCCCAGCGGTGGTCACCGATGCCGACCCCGGTGCGTTCTCGACCCCGTCGGCCGTGCGCTGGGTCCTTCGCTATGGGTCGTATCTTGCGATCCTCGCCACCGTCGGCATCCTGCTCACCAGCGCGTGGGTGTGGTCCGACGCCGGGGCACACCCCGTGCTGCGACGAGTCCTCAGCACCTCGCTGATCATCACGGCGATGCTCGCGTTCGCGCAGGTGCTCGTGATCGCCTCCGACATCAACGGGCGCGCACCGTGGTCCTCGTTCGGGTCGATCGACGCTGCCACCACCACCGACGCCGGCATGGCGTTCATGATCCGCATCGCGCTCGCACTGTCGATGTGGATCCTGCTGTTTCGCTATCGGTTCACGACATCCGACCTCTACTGGACGGCGATCTCGCTTCCGGGCATCGGGCTGCTCGCCACGTGGGCGTTCGCCGGCCACGCTCGCTCGATGCGCTGGCCGACCGTCGGCGTGATCACCGACGTCGCCCACCACGCGGCCGCTGCGGGATGGATCGCCGGTCTGGCGATTATCGGCTGGATCGCAATCCCCACCGCTCCTCCCGACGTGCTCGTCGCTGTGGTCCGCCGGTTCTCGCACATGGCCGCAGCCTGCGTCGCGGTGCTCGTGGTCACTGGGATCATCCAGAGCGTTCGACTCGTGGGCAGCCCGGGTGCCCTCTTCGACGCCGACCACGGCCGCTACCTGACCATCAAGGTCGCGATCCTCCTGGCGATGCTCGGCGTCGCCAATGCGAACCGCCGACGAGTCAACCATCGGCTCCACGAACCGTCCAGCCTCCCCGACCAACTCGCTGGGCTCCGCCGAGCGGTCGTCACGGAGTTCGCGATCGGACTCGTCATCGTCGGCATCACCGCCGCCATGGTCGTCTCGCCACCGGTGACCGGCGCGGCTGCGGCGACCGCGCCCACCGAGCTGGCCAGGGCTTTATACTACACACTGTAGTACCACCCCCTGAAAGGCTCCCACCTCCCATGAATCGTCGCTTCGTCGGTCCCACACTCGCCCTCGTACTCGTGGCAACCCTCGCCGCATGTGGATCGGACGACTCCTCGCCGGCACCGACCACAGCGGCCGCTGAAGCTCCCGGCGCCAGCGTCGTGCTCAACGATGCCGACGTCGAGTTCGCCCAGGGCATGATCGCCCACCACGAGCAGGCGGTCGAGATGGCCGAGATCGCGCTCGACCCCAACCGCCAGGCGGGACCCGAGGTCATCGACCTGGCCACCCGCATCCAAGCTGCGCAGGAACCCGAGATCGACCAGATGACGGCGTGGCTCACGGCTGCCGGCGAGTCGGTCACGATGGACCTGTCCGACGGCCACGACATGTCGTCGATGGACGGGATGATGACCGCGGAGGAGATGGACGCGCTCGCGGTTGCCACCGGCCCCGAGTTCGATGCCATGTGGCTCGAGATGATGATCGCCCACCACGAGGGCGCCATCAGCCAGTCCCAGACCGTCAAGGCCGACGGCTCGAACGTCGACGTCCTCGCGCTCGCCGATCTGATCATCACCGCTCAGCAGGGCGAGATCGCGGAGATGCAAGCCCTCCTGGAGGGCTGACCGCCCGTCCGAGACCGTGTCGAGGTCGACGGTGTCGAGATCGTGTGCCGTCGGGTCGGCAGCGGCGCAGGGATGTGGCTGGTCAACGTCGATCCCCGTGCTGCCGGTCTGGACTCAGTTGCTCGGCCCGGCCGATTCAGGCGGCGTCTCGAGTCGAGCCAGGAGAGGCTCGGCCGGCGGGAGGAACGGCGATGCGGTCAGTTGGCGGATCGCTCGTTCAGCGAGCGCAGGGGTGATGGGTGCGAGGGCTTCGGCGATGACTCGTGCGGTAGCGAGCTGCACGGACAGCACGACATCGAGGCGATCCGCGGACTCGGGCTCCTTGGCCAGCGTCCACGGGGCGGTCGCTTCCAGGTCCCGGTTCAACGTTCCGACGCCGTCGACGATGGCTTGGGTCGCCGCGCGGTGCTCGAACCTGCGGAGAAGGTGGCGAACGCGGGCGGGAAGGTCGGCGACCGCGGCCAACGGCTCGGCGTGCGGGTGTGGCGGTACGCCGCCTCGGTGTCGGTGGACGATGGTGACGATCCTGCTGATCGCGTTCCCGATCCCGCCAGCAAGGTCGTCGTTGGCCCGATCGATCAGGCGACGCAGGTGGAACTCGGTGTCGGCGCTGTCGGCGACGTCCCGACAGAACCACCAGCGCAACACGTCGGTCCCGTAGGCCGCCACGATCGCGGTGGGGTCCACGCTCGCGCCCGACGACTTGGACAGCTTGGTGCCGCCGAGGGTCAGGTAGGGGTGGACGCGAACGAGTGTCGGCAGCGGCTGGCCGGCAGCGAGGAGGAACGCAGGCCAGAACACGGCATGGAACCGAAGGATGCCCTTGCCGATGACGTGGACCCGTGACTCGGCACCCGTCCACCACGCCTGGTAGTCGGCGCCGTCACGCTGGCCGTAGTCGAGTGCGCTGATGTAGTTGGCGAGCGCGTCGAACCAGACGTAGATCACCTGCGTCGGGTCGCCCGGGACCGGAACGCCCCACCCCCGCGCCCGCTCGTTGGAGCGCGAGACACTGATGTCGTCGAGCCCGGACCGCACGAAGCCGAGCACCTCGTTGCGGAACGCAGCCGGTTCGACGCGCAGCTCCCCGGACTCGATCAGGAGTGCGAGCTGGTCCTGGTAGCGCGACAGGCGGAAGAACCAATTGTCCTCGACCACTCGTTCGAGCGGTCGAGGATGCTCGGGGCAGGTGCCGTCGACGAGTTCGCCTGGCCCGAGGAACTGCTCGCAGCCCACGCAGTAATCACCCTCGTAGGGGCGCCGGTACAGATCGCCGTTCGCCAGTGCTGCGTTCCACAAGCGGTGCACCGCCGGGACGTGGCGTTCATCGCTGCTGGTCCGGATGAAGTCGTCGAAGCTCAAGTCGAGCGGTTCGCGCAAGTCCTCGAACCGTTGCGCGTGGCGGTCCACGAACTCCTGGACGGGGATACCTGCTGCGTCGGCGGCCAACACGTTCTTCAACGAGTAGTCGTCGGTCCCGCCGAGGAACCGGACCGCGACGCCGTCGAGCCTCGACGCTCTGGCATGGACGTCGGCCAGCACGAGTTCGTAGGCGTAGCCGAGGTGCGGGTCGGCGTTCACGAAGGGGATCGCAACGGTCACGTACTCAGTCGACATGTCAGTCTCCAATCGGTTGGAGCCCCGGGAGACGTGTCGAGCTCGCAACGACCGGTCTCAGTCTCCCGAGGCCGGTGTGGATCGCTACACGTACACGCGCAGCAACGGCCCTTGGACGGGCCGCATCATCACGTTCGAACGGTGATCGAGGGTGCGCACGATTGAAATGCTATCGATCTCGCCAGCGCTGATCCCGAGGCATTTTCGTTGCTCTCGACACCCCGATCGGCCTGCCCGCCACGACGAAGCGCCCAGGTCGTCGCTCACTTCTCATCATCGGCTTGGCGCCGATCCGGCCTGGAGGGCCTGAACCTCACGCGTGTTCGCGCAAGATCCTCGCGCGCCCCGCCCCGCCCGGCCCCTCGCCCCTCCTCAACGGCACGTCGGGGATCAGTCCAGGATCGGCACGCCGGCGTCCGCCAATGCCTTCAGCAGTGGATCTAACGCCGCAACAGCTCGAATCGGATCCATTCGACACATTGAGGTGTGGGACGAAGCGCTCCACGACCCGGCCGTCGAAGGCCAGCCGTACCGTGCCGACCAGCCGATCCTGGAAGCCCACCTCGACCACGTGGTGTCGGTAGCAAGCCGCAACGACCAGTGTCTGAGGTGGGTTGACGAACGTCCGCTCGATGGCGCTGGGCGACGATGGCAGCGGCGACGACGTCTCCAAGGCGGGACCAGCCCGTACCGAGCGCCCCGCGATCCCCTGTGGTCTGGACGGACAGACCGTCCCCGACCGCCGGTTGTGGGTGACCGTTGCCGGTTCGGGCGGCGGGCAGGCGGCGGGCACCGCGAGCATTACCTCCGCTCGGGATCAGTGAGGATGGTTGGGAGGTCCTGTGCGTCGGCGAGGAGGCGGACGACGTCGATGTGATCGGCGGCGATGAAGTAGAACCAGCCGCACGGAAATCCGGTCACGCGTCGAGAGCGCAATCCCGGAATGTCGCAGAGTTCACCGAGACGTGGCGAGCCTGCACCAGGCATACGATCGATTGCGTCGAGCGCTGAGATCGCGGCATCGAAGAACCGACGACCGAGATCGTCACCACCCTCGCTGCGGTAGTACCGGGTCCGCTCGACGAGATCGACTTCGGCCTGCGGGCGAAGGCGTGCCGACGTCACGTTTCGCCGAGAGCCTGGTCTCTCAACTCTGCGATCACGTCGTCAGTGATCGGGCGCCCGGCACCAGACTCGAGCCCCTCGGTGATGAGATCACGGAGTCGGGCGGCGGCTTGTTGTTCTTGGTCGCGTCGGATGAGCTCGCGTAGGAACTCGCTGGTGTTTCCATAGCTGCCATTGCGGACCCGGGAGTCGATGTAGTCGCGCATGGACTCCGGAAGCGCGAAGCTCATGGTGTTCCGACTCATGCTGCCAGTGTCGCGCATTGTCAACGGTTGTCAATCCCCGAAACCTCGTCCAGCGTCACGAGTGCGCGTACCCCGTCGACGCTCGTCTCGGTGTCACATACCGCAGTGTTGACTCGGAGGTTACGACGTCCCCGTGGTCGAGAAACCTGAACGTGTGCCGAAACGACACGAGTGGGAGCGCGACCTCAGTGAGTTCGACCCAGTGCTCGACAGCACCGAGCACAGTCTCGGTCACTGAGGTCGATCTCGTAGAACTGCCGGGCGCGGTCATTGCTCGCCTCGACCCACAACACCGCGGCGGTGAACCCGTGTCGTGACAGCTCGGCCATCACGTGTCGGAGCAGTCGACGTCCGAGCCCGTGACGCCAGCTGTCTGGGTGCAGGTTGATCGCGTACAGCTCGCCACGTGTGGGTTCGCCGCCGCGCTCGGGTCCGTAGGCGGCGAAGCCTGTGACCTGACCGTCGACGGTGATGACGTCGCGTTGGCCGGACCAGTCGGCCTCGATACTTCGTCGCCACATGTCGGCGCGATCCTCGGGGCGGAGGCCGTCGAGGCACTGGTCTGGCATGACACCGCGATACGCGGCCTGCCACGCTCGCACGTGAACGTCCCCGACCATTGACGTATCGGCGATCGTCATTGGCCTGATCAGGACCTGCACGGTCGTGCATCCTCGCGCATGGTCCGAATCGCTGTGGCGCGTTCGGGCCGACCTGTCCCTCGACGCCGGCTCAAGGAGTTGGCTTGTCCGGCGGATCCGTCGCGGGCTCGTTGTCGTCCATGGCTCCGGTGTGAAATCGCTGCGCGAGTTCACCGCTGATCTCCAGGTGTCGAAGGAGAAAGGAGCGCTCGTCGAGCCGCTTGCGGCGAAGCCAGCCGGTGACTTCGTCGTTGCACTTGCTCGAGTTGCACGACCCGCATGCGGGAACGACGTTCGCGAGCGTGTATCGACCGCCACGTGACAGCGCCAACACGCAGTCGCGCTGCATCGGCGACGTCGATGTGCCGCAGTATGCGCAGCCGCCCCACGCCGCGTTCAGGGCTGCCCATTGATCGGCCGAGAGATCGTTCTCGACGCGTTGCATTCGCCGCTTCCGCCTCTTCGCTGCTCGCGCCTGGCGCACTCGGTTTGCCGCCATGCGCCGACGGTAACTTCCAGCGACGTCGAGCAGGGGGAAGGCCGTCGGGCCAGGAAGTCAGGCTTCGGTCGATGCGCGCGCGGAGCGTTCGTCGCATGCGGCGCCGACGGGTCGCGGTGAGGCGGCCGTAATCTGGCGCGTATCAGCGCGAGGTTCTTGCGTGCCTCGCCCCTCGCCCCTCTAGCTCAATGGAAGAGCAGTGGACTTTTAATCCATTGGTTCAGGGTTCGAGCCCCTGGGGGGGCACCACGAACCGCCCGGCCGCGTGCGGCCGGGCGGTGTGGTGAGCAAGGCGGTCAGCCGACCGAGACGACGCCGGTCACGACGCCGTCGGCGACCTCGACGTTGACCCGATTGGGGATGAAGTCCATGGTCAGGGCGAGGTCCTCGCCGTCCTGCCGAGCGATGCGCATGGTGAAGCCAGCCTCCTCGGCGGCGGCCTCGGCCTCGTCGACCGGCAGGCCGATCACGATCGTCTCGTCGAAGTCCTGGGCCTCGCCGTCGGACGGCGCGACGGTCTCGTCGGTGGTGGTGGCGGTGTCCTCGTCGTCGCCACAGGCGGCGGCCACCAGGCCGAAGGCGAGCAGGGCGGCGGCCGGGGCGAGGAGCCCACGACGACGGCGACGACGGGGGGTGGGGGTGTTCACGCTGGTCATGTCTGCTCCGACGTCGCCGCCGGCCCGTCGGTTCCCGCACGGCGGTACCGTCACCTGCGTGTCCCGATCAGGGCGTGGCGTCGATTCCGGCTCGACCGGCCCCGAGCGCGCCGCGCACGAGACCGGATCGACGCCACGGGTCGCCACGTTCGCCTCCCGGCTGTTCTGGATCCCCGTCGGGCTGCTCTGCGTGGGCATCGGCTTCCTCGGCGTGATCCTGCCGTTGCTGCCCTCGACCGTGTTCTTCGTGGCCGCGGCCGCGGCGTTCGCCAAGTCGTCGCCCCGGCTCGAGGCCTGGCTGCTCGACCTGCCGCTCGTCGGACGGCTCGTGCGCGACTACCGGGCCGGGCTCGGCATGCCGATGCGGGCCAAGGTCACGGCGATCTCGATGCTGTGCGCGGCGGTGCTGCTCAGCGCCTGGCGGATCGATCTCGGTTGGGTCCGTCTCGTCGTGCTCCTCGCCGGTCTGGTCGGCGTGGTGGTCATCCTGCGGGTCCCGACCCAGCGCGAGCCGGCCGACGACGGCGCGGCGGGCCGCAGTGCGGGGATGGCGCCCGTCGACGATCCCGGGCCGCGGCCGCGAGACTGATCCGATGCTCCCGGTCCATCCACCTGCGTGGATCCACGACGCACCCGTCCGCATCGCTGCGAGCCGCACGATGCCGGCCCCAGCGGGAGCTGTCTGGGCGGTGGTCGCCGATCACGCCGGCTGGCCCACCTGGTTCACCACGATCACGGCCGTGGAGGTCACCGGCGCGGCCGACGGCATCGGTGGACGTCGCCGTGTCTCGGTCGGGCGCGCCCGGCTCGACGAGGAGTTCACTGCGTGGGAGCCCGAGCGTGAGTTCTCCTTCGCGGTGACCGAGGTGACGATGCGGCCGACGCGCCTGCGCGCGATGCGGCTCCCGGTGGTGCGCGGCATGGCCGAGTCGGTCCGTCTCACCCCGGTCGGCGACGACCGCTGCGCGGTGGTCTACGAGCAGGGCATCGAGCCGACCCGGTTCGGTGCGATCGTGCTCAAAGGTGCCACCAAGAAGATGGAGACCGGCCTCCACCGGGCGCTCGAGGGCCTCGAAGCCGAGGTGCTCGCCCGTCGCTGACCTTCGATCCGGCACCGGCTCAGGCGAAGGCCGAGACCGGGGGTGAGACTGCGGTTCGCGACAGCTCAGCCGAAGGCCGAGCTCGGGATCTCGTCCTCACCGGCCTCGACGGCCGCCACGATCCGCTCCGCGATCACGGCCGGGTCGAGCCCGGTCGGCATCTTCGGTGCGGCACCCGCGAGCGGACGTGTCGCCAGCCCGGTCTCGGTGTGCGGCGGCCGGGCGTCGATCACGTGGACCTTCGAGCGGCGCAGCTCGCGGCGCAGGCTCACCGCAGCGCCGGCCAGCGCGGCCTTCGAGGCCGAGTACGGCGCCATGCCGGGCATCGGCATCTCGGCGACCACCCCCGAGATGTTGACGAGGAAGCCGGCGGAGTCGGCCAGCACGGGCGCAACCCGCTTGGCGAGCCACAGCGGGCCGAGCACGTTGGTGAGGAACAGCTCCTCGATCACCACGTCGTCGGTGTCGAGCAGATCGCCGAACGCGACGATGCCCGAGGCATTGATCACCCCGTCGAGTCGACCGAACCGCTCGAGCGCCGCGGCGGTCAGCGCGCTGCCGGCATCCGCATCGCGGATGTCGAGCACCACGTCGATGCCGTCACCGCCGGTGCGGCTCGCCCGGAGCACCTGGGCGCCACGCGCCGTGAGCGCCTCGCACAGCGGACGGCCCAGGCCACCCGTTGCGCCGATCACCGCGACGACGGCGCCCTCGAGCGAGCGCGGGGCGGCCACCTCAGACCCCCAGCGATGCGGTGCGGAGCCGCTCGATGGCGTCGTCGCGACCCGCCATGTCGACGAGCGAGTGGCCCTGACGGCCGTAGCAGAACAGCACCAGCTCGCCGATCGGACCGGTGACGGTGACCAGCGGCTCGGCCGCCTTCAGCTCGATCGGTTCGCCGCCGTCGGTGGGCACGAGTCGGGCGCCGTCGGGGATCTGCCGCTTCAGCAGCTTGGCGATGCGGGCGAGCGAGGTGTGCAGGTCGTGGCGCAGATCCTCGGGGAGCTCGCGCGCCGCCCACCCGCCGCTCGCCCGACGTACGTCCTCGTGGTGGACGAAGAACTCGATCGTGTTCGTCGCCCGGTCGACCGCATCGATGCGTTGCGGCGACCACGACGGCGGCCCGGAGCGGACGGTCTCGACCAGCTCCTCCCACGGGCGCTCGGCGATGTCGTTCTGCACCTTCTCGGTGCGCTTGGCCAGCGCCGACAGGATGATCCCGCCCGCGGCGTCGGGGCGCCGCTCTCGCACCACGAGGTGTGCCGCCAGGTCGCGGGTGGTCCAGCTCCCCGAGAGCGTCGGGGCATCGGGGCCGACCTCGAGGAACAGGTCGGCGAGCCGGTGCCGCTCGGCTCGAGCGGGCGTGGAGGGGGCGGTGGACATCCCGATGACGGTACCGGTACGCAGGGGTGACGTCACCTCGCGCCGGGACGTGTCGCTGTGCTCGGGCGGCCGCACGACCCTCGGCAACGCAGTGCCCGGACCCCTCCGGGCGCCGTCCGCGGCGAGCACAGCTAGCCTTGCTGGCTCGCACGTCCGACCCCCCCGTCTGGAGCACCTGTGGACACCATCGCGCTGCGCGCCGCCCTCGACCGTCTCGCCACCAACCAGCGGTGGACCTGGCGGCACCGGCTGACGTCGGTGTTCGATCGGCTGCCCACCGCCGACCCGGAGCGGCATCCGATCGTCCGGGTCCGGCTGCTCGAGGAATGGCAGCTCGACCAGCTCCTCCACGACCGGGAGCTGGTCGACACGGTGGTCGCGGAGCTGGCCTCACTCGACGCCGAGCTCGCCACCACGGTGACCAACCCGGAGGTCACCTACTACTCGCCCGAGTTCGGCATCTCCGAGCTGGTGCCGCAGTACTCGGGCGGTCTCGGCATCCTCGCCGGCGACCACATGAAGGCAGCGAGCGACCTGGCCACCCAGATCGGCGGCGTCGGCCTGTTCTACCGGGAGGGCTTCTTCCGCCAGGAGCTGCGCGACGGGCACCAGGCCGAGCGCTACGAGGACTACGACCCCGCCGATCTCGGGCTCTGCGACACCGGGATCATGGTGCAGGTGCCGTTCCCGGGGCGCACCGTCCACGCCCGGGTGTGGCGGTTCTGCGTGGGCCGCATCACCCTGCTGCTGCTCGACACCGACACCCCGATCAACTCGCCGCACGACCGACTGATCACCGACCGGCTCTACAGCGGTGAGCCGTACCACCGCCTCGAGCAGGAGATGGTGCTCGGGGTCGGCGGGGCACGGGCCGTTCGGGCCTACGGGTGGACGCCGGCCGTCCGCCACCTCAACGAGGGCCACGCCGGGTTCCTGATCTTCGAGCTGATCGACCGGGCCATCGCCGAGGGCGCCTCGAGCCTGCAGGACGCGCTCGATCAGATCCGCCCGCACGTGATGTTCACCACCCACACCCCGGTGCCGGCCGGCATCGACCGCTTCCATCGCAGCCTCATCGAGCCCTACCTCGGGTCGTGGGCGCAGGCGTGGGGCGTCGACGTCGAGTCGATCATGCGGCTCGGGCTGGATCCCGACGCCGGCACCGAGATGTTCAACATGGCCGCGCTGGCACTCGGCATCGCCGCCCGTTCGAACGGCGTGTCGAAGCTGCACGGCGAGGTCAGCCGCGAGCTCTTCGCCGCCGTGCCCGGTGGCGACCGGGTCGGTTCGGTGACCAACGGTGTGCATGCCCGCACCTGGGTGCATCCGGCCCGCCAGGACCTGTTCGATGCCGAGCTCGGTGCCGGGTGGGACCTGGGTGCGCCCGACGCGTGGGCGAAGGCTGCCGACATCGACGGCGATCGGATCCTGGCCGCACGCGACACGGGTCGGGCGGCGCTGGCGGCGATGCTCGAGGCTCGCACCGGTCAGCGGTTGCACCCCGACGCCGTGGTCGTCGGGTTCGCACGCCGGTTCGCGACCTACAAGCGTGCGACCCTGCTGCTGCGCCATGCCGACCGCCTCACGGCGCTGCTGGCCGACGAGGACCGTCCGGTGCAGGTCGTGTTCGCCGGCAAGGCCCACCCGGCCGACCAGCCCGGCAAGAGCGTGCTCGCCGACGTGGTCGGTTTCAGCGGGACCCCGGCGGCCAACGGTCGCTTCGTGCTGATCCCCGACTACGACATCCGCGTCGCTCGCGCGATCTACGCCGGGAGCGACGTCTGGCTGAACACCCCGGTCCGTCCGCACGAGGCCTCGGGCACGAGCGGTGAGAAGGCGGCGCTCAACGGCGCGGTCAACTGCTCGATCCTCGACGGCTGGTGGGCCGAGATGTCGGATGGACGCAACGGCATCGACATCCCGACCTCGGAGCACTCCGACCCGTGGGAGCGCGACGGCGAGGAGTCGGCAGCGGCGCTCGCGGCGATCGAGGCCATCGCGGCCGAGTTCCACGCCGACGGCCGCGGCCGACCCTCGGCGGCTTGGCTCGACCGGGTCCGCTAC
>CAYRXQ010000047.1:15049-16737 GCA_964428115.1 uncultured Ilumatobacteraceae bacterium | reverse complement strand
CGTTGGAGAAGTCGACCCACCGGGCCTGGCGGGTGACGTAGCGCTCCCACTCCCCGGTGTAGCGCAGCACGCTGGTGCGGCACGCGTCGTTGAACCGATCGACCCCGTAGTCGACGATCGCGGGGCGACCCGAGATGCCGAGCTCCTTCTCGGTCTCGACCTCGGCGGGCAGCCCGTGGCAGTCCCAGCCGAAGCGTCGCTCCACCCGCTGCCCGCGCATGGTGCGGTAGCGCGGGATGGCGTCCTTCACGAACCCGGTGAGCAGGTGGCCGTAGTGCGGCAGACCGTTGGCGAACGGCGGCCCGTCGTAGAAGACGAACTCGTTGGCGCCGTGCTCACCCGCGGCGCGGGCCTCGACGGAGGCCTCGAACGTCGCGTCGGCCTCCCACCGGGCGAGCACGGCGGTCTCGAGCGCCGGCAGGTCGGGTTGGGGATCGACGGTTGGGTACGACATGAGGCCGCCGATGGTACCGGCGCCGCCCGGCGACGTCGCGGGGGGAATCGCGCGGCTCAGCCGCGCCGCTCGTCGGACGCGAACCCGAAGCGGAACTCCTGGGTGCGCGGTGCCTCGTCGTGCGGTCCGGCCTCGGTCGCGCTCACCAGGGCGGCCAGGCCGTGCCGGTCGGTGTCGTCCTCGTCGTCGGCTTCGAGGCCGGCCGGATCGGTGTCGTCGAGTTCGTCGGCGGATGCGCCCGGCGCGACCGGGCGGGCCGGGGCGTCGACACCGCCGAGCACCTCGTCGTCGACCAGTTCCTCGTCGGCGAACAGCGCGTCGTCGTGGGCCAGGTCCTCGGCCGACGGGTCGGACACGTCTGCGTCGGCGGGATCCTCATCGGCGAGGTCCTCGTCGAGCGGCTCCTCGTCGAGCGTGGCGTCGTCCGCCATCGTCAGGGTGGCCTGGGCCGGCCGGACGATGGCGGCCGTCGGGTCGAGCTCGGTGCCGTGGACCGGGGTCAGGTCGTTGGAGGCCGACAGCACCGGGCGACGTACCGAGCCGAGCCCGCCCGGCACCCGTTCGGTGATGTCGACGATCGATGCCGCCGCGTCGCGCAGACGGTCCCGCTGATCGACGAGGAACTGCTCGAGGTGCTCCACGTCGGACACGAGTAAGTCGCGGCGGTCGATCAGCGACTGGACCTCGGCCTCGACCCGGCGCTGCTCGGCGATGGACGCGGACCGGGCGGCGATGCGGGCCTCCTCGACGAGCCGGGTGGACAGCTCGCGGGTGGCGTCGATGGTGCTCGTCGCCTCGTCGCGGGCCGCGGCGAGAATCCGCTCGGCCGCGACCCGGGCCTCGGCCACGGTGGTGTCGGCGGTTCGCTGCGCCAGCACGAGGGTCCGGCTGATGACCTCGGCCTGGTCGGGATCCACCGTGACGCCGTTCCCCGCGGCGGCTGCCGCCTCGGCCTCGGCCGAGGCCGCCGAGAGCTCCTGCAGTCGAGCCACCGCGGCCCGGGCACGGGCCTCCATGGCCGCCGACTGGTTCTGTGCTCCTTCGAGCGCGTCACCGACCTGGCGGAGGTACGCGGTGACGTCGTCGGGGTCGAACCCCTTCTTGGCGGTCCGGAAGGTGGCGGACCGGACCTGCTGCGGGCTGAGCTCCATGGGGGACGACGATACCGCGCCATCCGCGCCGGCTCGGCCGCGGATCACTGGTCGTAGTCGTCGTAGCGCTGCGGACGGCTCTG
>CAYRXQ010000047.1:3650-15039 GCA_964428115.1 uncultured Ilumatobacteraceae bacterium | reverse complement strand
AGGGCTTGAGCAGGTACACGCCGGTGGCGACCTTCTCCATCGATCCGTCGAGGGCGTAGCAGATGCCGCTCGCGAAGTCGATCAGCCGCCGTGAGACCTCGCGGTCGGCCGCCTCGAGGTTCATGATGACCGGCTGGCCTTCCTTGAACTTGTCGGCGAGCTCCTGGGCCTGGTCGAAGCGACGCGGTCGGACCGTGTGCGGTTCGGTCGGCACCACGGTGGGCGACACGCTGCGCAGGCCGCCGCTCGCCCCACTGCGTGGGCGCGGCTGCACGCCGGAGTCGTCGGCCGTCTGCTGGCGTCGGCTCGGCGAGGCGTCGAAGTCGCGGGAGGGAAACGTCGGTCGGGTCGGCACGGTGCGCACCACTCCTTCGGATTCGTCCTGCGACGACCGGCCGCCACGTGGCTCGCGGGGCTCGGCTTCGTTGGGCGCACGACGCTGGCGCGGCGCGGGCGCCGGCTCGTCGTAGTCGTCGTACTCGTCGTAGGCGTCGTCAGGACCGAGTCCGAGATAGTCCATCGTTCGCTTCCAGAATGCCATTCGGGCTCCTCCTGGGCCGGGACGCTACCGCACCGGGCCCTCACCCGGGTGGACGCGGGCGCGTCGGTCGCGGGCCGAACAGCGCGCTGCCGATGCGCACGCGGTCGCTCCCCTCGGCGACTGCCACCTCGAGATCCTCGGACATCCCCATCGAGCACACGGCGAGCCCGAGCTCGTCGGTGAGGCGGCGAACGGTCCGGAACCCGGCCCGGGCCGCCTCCGGTCCGCCCTCGGTCGGGCCGACGGTCATCAGCCCCTCGACGACCAGGCCGGCCTCGAGCGCCCGCGCCGCGAGCGCACCCAGCCCGTCGACCGGACACCCGCCCTTGTCGGGCTCGCCGGTCGCGTCGACCTGGAGGAGGATCCGCGCACCTGGCACCCGGCGGGCCAGCTCGTCGACGAGCGATGCACGATCGACCGATTCGTACACGTCGACGATCCCGGCCAGGGATCGGACCTTGTTGGTCTGGAGCCGACCGATGAAGTGCACCTCGGCGGTCGCCGCGGCCTCGCGCTTGGCGAGCAGCTCCTGCGCGTAGTTCTCCCCGATCATCGTGCACCCGGCCGCGACGGCGGCCTCGATGGCCTCGAGTCCGAACCCCTTCGTGACCGCGAGCACCGACACCGGACGATCGTGAGCGACGGCATCGATCCGCTCCTGCACCCGGGCGAGCGCAGCGCGCACGGAGCTGGCCGAGAACGTCATGCGGCCACCTCGGTCGACGTCGCGACCTTCCACGCCGCGACCACATGGCGCCCCGGGTCGGCGTCGACGCGGTGGGAGTGGAAGCGCGGATCGCAACCGGTGCACCATCCGCTGTCGAGCACGGGGACGCCATGGCGGCCGAGCGCGCCGATCACGCAGGCCGGGACGTCGAGCGCCGGGCTGCCCCAGCGCGTCGTCCCGACGACGGAGGCCGCCGCGAGCCCCGTCCCGGCGGCGACCGCGTCAAGGTCCGCGGCACCGAACTCGTAGCAGCAGGGGCCGATCCGCGGTCCGAGCCAGGCCACCGTTCCCGCTGCCATCTCGCTCACGGCCCCGCTCGCGGCCCCGGTCACGGCCCCGGTCACGGCCCGCAGCCCGACGTCGAGTACCCCGGCGGCGAGCCCGCGCCACCCGGCATGCACCGCGGCCACGCGCCCCGACGGCGCGACGAGCACCACGGGAGCGCAGTCGCCGACCCACACGCCGAGCACCGCGTCGAAGCGGTCGGTCCAGGCCACGTCGCCGATCTGCCGGTCGCCGGCACCGGGACGATCCACGTGGACAACCCCGACGCCGTGCCGTTCGTCGAGCATGGTCCAGGGCAGGTCGACGAGCGACCGTCGGCGTGCCTCGAGCTCGTCGGGCGGGACCCGATCCAGGTGGAAGTCGCCGTCACCACGCTCGGAGCACCGCAGCAGCACGCGACCGCCGGGGACCGACGCCGACCACCCCGGATCGATCACCATGCCGGATCGATCACCATGTCGGAGCGCCGTGCCGGCGCCGACTCACTTGAGGAACGAGGGGACGTCGAAGTCGTCATCGTCGTCGTCGAGGGGATCCTCGTCGACGTCGGCGAACAGCTCGGTGATCCGCGTCGGCTGCGGCGCGGCCTTGGCCTCGCTGCGCGGGGCGGGCTCACCCTCGACCCGGTCGAAGCCGGCCGCGATCACGGTGACCTTGACCTCGTCACCCATCTCGTCGTCGATGACGGTGCCGAAGATGATGTTGGCGTCCTGATGTGCGACCGCGTGGATGATCTCGGCGGCAGCGTTCATCTCGAACAGGCCCATGCTCGACGGACCGGTGATGTTGAGGAGGATGCCGCGGGCGCCGTCGATGGCCGACTCGAGCAACGGGCTGGAGATGGCCGACTTGGCCGCCGTCACCGCCCGCTCGTCGCCGCTGGCCTGACCGATGCCCATCAGGGCCGACCCGGCATTCGACAGCACCATCTTCACGTCCGCGAAGTCGGTGTTGATCAGGCCGGGGGTGGTGATGAGGTTGGTGATGCCCGAGACGCCCTGCAGCAGCACCTCGTCGGCCATCTTGAACGCGTTGAGCACGCTCGTCTTGTCGTTGGCCACGGTGAGCAGACGGTCGTTGGGGATCACGATGAGCGTGTCGACCTTGTCCTTGAGCCGCTGCACGCCGTTGTCGGCCTGCACGGCGCGACGACGACCCTCGAACGAGAACGGGCGGGTGACCACACCGATCGCGAGGGCCCCGGCGGCCCGGGCGATCTCGGCGATGACCGGCGCGGCACCGGTCCCGGTGCCACCGCCCTCGCCGGCGGTGATGAACACCATGTCGGCGCCCTTGACCATCTCGTCGATCTCGTCGTGGTGCGCCTCGGCCGCAGCGCGGCCCACCTCGGGGTCGCTGCCGGCACCGAGGCCGCGGGTCAGGTCACGGCCGATGTCGAGCTTGACGTCGGCATCGCTCATCAGCAGGGCCTGGGCGTCGGTGTTCACCGCAATGAACTCGACCCCCTTGAGGCCGGCATCGATCATCCGGTTGACGGCGTTGACGCCGCCACCCCCGACTCCGATGACCTTGATGACGGCGAGATAGTTCTGGGGCGCGCCGGCCATCAGCGGGACCTCCGGGTGTGTGGGGTGGCGTGGTTCATGAGCGATGGAGATGTACGGCACCCGGCCTCACGACGACGGGCGGCACGAGCGAACCTCATGGCCGAACATCCTCGCACGTGAGCGGTGCAGGCCCGGTGATGCTAGCCCGCTCACCGGATGGTCACCTCGGCGGTGGAGACGTCGATGATCGTCGCCCCCCGGGCCTCGGCCTCGGCCAGCACCGTCTCGAGGCGGACGAGCTTGGTGAGCAGGTCGACGCCGGCGCCGAAGCGGACCTCGATCCCGGGGTCGAGGAAGAGCGACAGCGCCGAGCCGTCGCCCGCTACGTCGATCGAGGTGGTCCTGGTCCGCACCGACGGGGTGAGCCCCTGGACGAGCTCGGCGGCCGCAGCGAACCCGGGCGGGGCGAACTCGCCCGGGCCGAGATCGCGGACGTCGGCACTCGTCACCGGAACGTAGGCGATCGGCTGGCCGTCGAGCACGTCGAGCACCCGGGCCTCGCGGTCGAGGACGCGGAAGCGGGCGTCGGGCCCCTGGAAGGCAGCGAGCGCGACCCGCTCGCGGATCTCGATCGTGGCCGACCGCGGGAACGAGGCGGTGACGCGGGCATCGGCGACCCACGGGATCGAGCGCAGCGTCCGTTCAGCACCCTGGGTGTCGACGAGCAGGGTCGGCGTGCCCTCGATCTCGGCGATCACCTCGGCGAGGGCGACCTCGTCGGTGTACACGGCACCGACCACCTCGACCTCCTCCACCGCGAACAGCGGGGAGCCGAGCACGGCGAGGGCGCCGACCGCGAGCGCCGCCACCACGCCGAGCACCACCAACCAGCGCAGTCGCTTGCGCCCCTCGGCACGACGGACCGCGATGCGACGCTCCCGGAACCGCGGCTCGATCCGTCGGCTCGCGGCGGGGCTGAGCGTGTCGCCCGACCCGTCGTCGTCGATGAAGACCACGGAGCCGTCGGTGCGGTGGGTGCCACTCGAACCGCCGGGTCCGTCGAGCTGCCCCTCGAGGTAGACGGCATCGGGCAGCTCGTCGTCCTCGATCGAGATCACCGTCGCGGCCCGCGCCGTCTCGACCGGCGGTGTGACCGGGGCCGGTGACGCCGACCGGGACGAGGACCGAGACGTCGGCGACGAGGACGTCGATGGGGGCGGCGAGGCGGGTGCGGTGGGCGCGTCGGGCTCCTCGGCGACCCGGCGAACACCACGCTCGAACTCGGAGGTGTCGACGCCGAAGGCCTCGAGCAGCTCGTCGAGCGCAGCGGGTGCCGGATCGGGATCGGGCTCCTGGCGGCGGACCGGGAACCTCATCGCCCCGGCCCGTCCATCGGGAAGCCCACCATCCGCACCTCGCTGCGCAGGTGCCAGCCCGAGGTCGTCGCGACCCGCTCGCGCACCGCCTCGATCACGGCGCGGACGTCGGCGGCGCGCCCACCCTCGGCGGCCTGCACGAAGTTGGCGTGCTTCTCGGACACCCAGGCGGTGCCGATCCGCAAGCCGCGCAGCCCGGCGGCATCGATCAGGGCCCCGGCCGCGACCTCGCCCGGCACCGGGTTGACGAACACCGATCCGCAGTTCTGCCCGCCCGGCTGGTGCTCCCGCCGCCATCGGACGATCTCGGCAATCGTGCGCTCGGCCGCCGGCGCGTCCCCCGCCCGCAGCGCGAACCGGGCCGACAGCACCACCTGGGCGTCGGTGAGGTCCGAGGCGCGGAACCGCAGCCCGAGCTCGGCGGCGGGCACCGTGACGGGGACCGGGCCGGGGGTCGCATCGGGATCGCGGTCGAGGTCGACGACGACCACGTCGACCAGGCTGGCGGCGACGTCGGACCCATGGCCGCCGGCGTTCATGCGCACCGCGCCGCCCACCGAGCCGGGCACCCCGACTGCCCACTCGAACCCGGTCACCCCGGCGGCCGCCGTGCGGCGCGCGAGCACGGGGAGCGCGACGCCGCCGCCCGCCGTGACGACCACCGCGCCGTCCTCGGCGGGTGCCGGGATGGCGATCGCGTCGCCGAACCCGGCGATCGAGACGACGATGCCGGGGAACCCGTCGTCGGCCACCAACAGGTTCGAGCCGCGTCCGATCACGAGCAGCGGGAGCCCCGTGCGCGCCCGGGCACGGGCGACCCGCACGAGGTCGTCGATCGCCCGCACGTCGACGAACAGGGCGGCGGGGCCGCCGACGCGATAGGTGGTGAGCGGCGCCAGCGGTCGGTCGGTCTCGGCCCGATCACCGAGCAGCTCCCGGGCCAGCGCAACGGCCTGGCCGACCGCCGTGGTCACGCGGCCGACCCCCGGTCGAGCCGAGCCAGCACCTCGTCGGGGAGCACGGCGATGTCGCCGCAGCCCATCGACACGCACACGTCGCCCGATCGCAGCTCGCCCGCCAGGAAGGCCACGAGGTCGTCGCGGCGCGGCATCCACACCACCCGGGCCCGCGGATGCCGGTCGAGCACCGCGTGCACCAGCAGCTTGCCCGTGACCCCCGGGATCGGCGTCGTCCCCGAGGCGTACACGTCGGTCAGGACCACGACGTCGGCGTCGACGAACGCGCTGTGGTAGTCGGCCCACATGTCGGCGATGCGGTGGTACCGGTTGGGCTGGAACACGGCCACCACCCGTCGCCACCCGTCCCCGCTCCCGCGGGCCGCGGCGAGCACGGCGGCGATCTCGGTCGGCAGGTGCGCGTAGTCGTCGACGAAGGTGATGCCCTCGTGCTCACCACGGATGTCGAACCGTCGGGCCACCCCACCGAACCGGGCGAGCGCGGCCGCGGCCGCCTCGATGGGCACCCCGATCTCGAGGGCCATCGCCACGGCTCCGGTGGCGTTGACCACGTTGTGCACCCCCCGCAGCGGCAGCCGGATCGTCGCCAGCCGCTCGCCCCGGCGGACCACGGTGAACTCGAAGGCGCCGCCGACCGGCCGCACGTCGACCGCTCGGACGTCCGCGTGCTCGGCGAGGCCGTAGGTCACCGTGGCATGGCGGGCGGCCAGCACCTGCGAGCCGGGGTCGTCGGCGCAGAGCACCTTCGGCCCGGGGATCTGGGCGAGGTACTGGTCGAACCCGGCCACGATCCCCTCGAAGGAGCCGTAGTGGTCGAGGTGGTCGACGTCGACGTTGGTGACGATCGTGCCGTGCAGCGGGAGCTCCAGGTGCGTCCCGTCGCTCTCGTCGGCCTCGACGACGAACCACTCGCTGCCGGTCCACTGCGCGCCCGTGCCCATGTCGGCCACGTCACCCCCGATGACGAAGCCCGGGTGCAGGCCCGCCTCGGCGAGGATCAGCATCAGCATCGACGAGGTCGTCGTCTTGCCGTGCGTGCCGGCCACGGCCAGCGAGCGGGCTCGGGCGCAGATCGAGGCCAGCATCCCGGCGCGTCGCATCGTGGTGATCCCGAGGGCCCGGGCCTCGTCGAGCTCGATGTTGCGGTCGGGGATCGCCGTCGACGCGGTCACCGCATCGCAGCCGAGCACGTGGGCGCGGGCATGCCCGACGTGCACCGTGACCCCACCGGCTCGGAGCCGGCCGAGCACCGGCTGCTCGCGCAGATCGCTCCCGGACACCTGGTGGCCCATCTGGGCGAGCGCGAGGGCGATGGCACTCATGCCGGGCCCACCGACCCCCACCACGTGGAGGCGGCGCGCGACGGCGAGATCGAGAGGGGCGGAGGGGACGCTGACCACTGGGGGTTCAGGCTAGAGCCACGGATCCGACGAGTTCGGCCACTGCGCCACGACGGTGGACCTCGCCCATCGAACGGGCCCGCTCCCCCATGGCGCCGCGGGCGTCGGCATCGCGCCGCCAGCGCGCCACGACCTCGGTGAGGGTCGCGAGCTCGGTCTCGGGCAGTAGGACGGCCGCGTCGGCGTCCGCGAGCCAGCGCACGTTCGCCGTCTGGTGGTCCTCGGCGGCATCGGCCCAGGGCACCAGCACGGCCGGGATGCCCGTGGCAGCGACCTCGTGCACGGTGCTCGCCCCGCCGCGACCGATGAGCAGATCGGCGCCCGCGTAGACCAGCGGCATCCGCTGCTCGTAGCCCACCGGGCGGTACGTCACGCCCTCGGCGCCGTCACGGGCGGGCGGCGCGGCGTCGAGGAACCGCTCCCCCACCACGTGGTGCACGAGCAGCTCACGATCCCCCGCGGCCGGCTCGACCAGTCTGGCGACGGCTGCGTTGAGGGCGCCTGATCCCTGGGACCCGCCGGTCACGGCGACCACGAACCGGTCGGACGGCCAGTCGAGCGCGGTGCGCGCCGCCGCCCGATCACGCGACCGGTCGACCTCGAGGATCGACCGGCGCAGGGGTGCCCCGGTCAGCGTCGCCCGCGGCAGCGGCGAGGCGGGGAAGGCCACGGCACAGGCCGCGGCCCGCCGCGCCGACCACGCGCTCGCTCGACCGGGGAACCGGTCGTAGCTCACGACCACGACCGGGACCCCGTGGTGTCGGGCCGCGAGGACGGCCGGCATGCTGGCGTACCCCCCGACCGACACGACCACCCGGGGCCGCCACTGCGAGAACAGCTCGATCGCCCGCGACCGGGCACGCCACAACTTGGGTGCGAACCCCAGGTTGCGCCGCAGGCTCCCCAGGTCGAAGGATCGTTGGAACCCGTCGACGTCGAGGTAGGTCGCGTCGAAGGGCGTGTCGGGGAGGAGGCGCTGCTCGATCCCGCGCACCGCGCCCACGTAGCGGATGGCGCCGGGGTCGTGGCCCGCGGCGACGAGCCCCTCGGCCACTGCGATCGCAGGCAGCACGTGACCGGCGGTCCCGCCGCCGGTGACCACGGCGAAGACCCGGTCGTCGTCGGTCATCGCGCTCGGCGGGCCACGTTCAACAGCAGCCCGACCGCCACGAGGCTGACGAACAGCGAGGTGCCGCCCGCCGAGAAGAACGGCAACGTGAGGCCGGTGACCGGCAGCACGCCGCTGACGCCCCCCAGGTTCACGAAGGCCTGGACGCCGAACCAGGTGGCGATGCCGCCCGCCAGCAGCATCCCGAACCGGTCGGGTGCGGCGAGCGCGGTCTGGATCCCGAACCAGACCAGGATCAGGAACCCGCCGATGACGCCGATCGCGCCCACCAGGCCGAGCTCCTCGCCGATGATCGCGAAGATGAAGTCGCTGTGGGCGAGCGGCAGGTAGCCGAGCTTGCCGTTGCTGCCGCCGATGCCGGCGCCGGTCAGCCCCCCGTTGGCCATGCTCAAGAAGCCCTGGTAGGTCTGGTACGAGAGGTAGTCCTTGTTGCCGGCCACGTCGAGGAAGGCCGTGAACCGGTTGAAGCGACGTGGGCTCGACACCACGAACGCGCTCATCAGCGCCGAGCCGGCCACCGTCACGAGTGCCAGGTGCACCAGGGGCACGCCGGCGATGAACCCGACCGCGATGACGATCGCACCCAGCACCAGGGCCGAGCCGAGGTCTCCCTGGGCCAGGCAGGCCCCGGCCCCGAAGCCCGCGATCAGCACCAGCGGGAGGATCCCCTGGCGGCACTCGGCGACGCGCTCGCCCCGACGGGCGAGCAGGTCGGCAGCGAGGGCCAGCATCGTGATCTTGAGCACCTCGGAGGGCTGGAAGCTCACCGGGCCGAGCACCACCCAGGAGCGGGCGTCGTTGATCGTGGCACCCACGCCGGGCACGAAGGGCAACGCCATCGCACCGGCCGCCAGCACGGCGAGGGCCAGCACGAAGGGGCGCCAGCGGTGGTACGGCACCCGGACGGCCACGAGCAGTCCGACGAACCCGAGCACCGCCCACATCACCTGGCGGCCGAAGATCCGGTACGGCGAGTCGTCCCGGGCGATCTGCACCGGCGCCGAGGACGAGAGCACCATCACGAGCCCGAGCATCACGAACACGGCCACTACGACGGCGATCACGTAGTAGGCCACGGGTGGCGGGCCGAGCAGCGTCGGGGTCTCGGCCCGGTCTGCCGCCGAGGCGCGCAGGGCGGCCAGCGGGCTCCGACGGGTCCGAGCGGGCTCCGCAGTCCGAGCAGTCCCCGCCGTCCGAGCGGTCGCTGCAGCCCGAGCGGTCCCAGCCGTCCGAACGGTCCGAGCCGTCGCTGCAGCCCGCGCTGGCGACGCCGGAGCCGCGCCCTGCATGCGCTCCAGTGCGGCGCGGCGCCGGTCCGCGACCGACAGGCCACCGGCCGATCGGGCGGGGCGGGGATCGAGCAGGATCGTCACGGGGTGCCTCCCTGGGCGAACGACAGGACGTGGTGGCGGAAGTCGGCGCCGCGAGCCGGGTACCCACCGTCGGGGTACCAGTCGAAGCTGGCGCAGCCGGGCGAGAGCAGGACGACGTCACCGGGCCGGGCGAGCTCGGCGGCGGCCATGACGGCCTCGGCCATGGTGGTGGCGACGCGGATCGGGCGCCGACCGGCGAACACCGCCGCGACCTCCTCGGCGGCCTCCCCGATCGCCACGACCCCGACCACCCGGTCGAGGTCGCCGGCCAGCGGGGTCAGGTCGAGGCCCTTGTTGCGACCGCCGGCGATGAGCACGACGCGGTCGAACGCCCGCACGGCGACCGACGCGGCATGTGGCGTGGTGGCCTTGGAGTCGTCGAACCACCGGATGCCGCCGAACTCGCCGATCGGCTCGATCCGATGCGGCGGACCGGTGAACCCGGCCAGCGCCTCGGCGACGGCGGCCACGTCGACCAGTCCCGTCTCGAGGACCATCGCCGCGGCGGCCAGTGCGTTCGTCCGGTCGTGCGGGAGCGAGCGCCGCATCGATGCGACCTCGGCGATCCGACCGGCCGGCCCGACGAGCCAGCCGCCCTCGACCCGGTAGTCGGCCCCCGTGGCCCCGAAGGTGACCCGGCGCGCCGGGGCGGTCGCGAGGTGCCGCATGACGACCGGATCGGCGACCGATCCGATGGCCACGTCGCCGGGCTGCTGGAGCTCGAAGATGCGGGCCTTGGCCGCCTCGTAGGTGGTCATCGACCGGTGCCAGTTGAGGTGATCGGGTGCGAGGTTCAACCACACGGCGGCGTCGGCCCGGAAGTGCTGGGTCCACGCCAGGCGGAAGCTGGTGCACTCCACCACGTGGACGTCGAGGGGCAGGTCGATGGCGTCCACGAAGGGCACGTCGGTGTTGCCCGATGCGACGGTGCGCCGGCCCCCGGCCTCGAGCATCGCTGCGGCCATCAGGGTCGTGGTGGTCTTGCCGTCGGTGCCGGTGACCGCCAGGATCGGGCGGGCGCCGCCGGGCCGCTGCGCCTCCCAGCGCGCGGCCAGCTCGATCTCGCTGACCAGCGGGACACCGTGGCGTTGGGCGGCCAGGACGAGCCCGTGCGTCTCGGGAACCCCCGGGGCGGGCACGATCTCGTCGAACCCGGTGACGAACCCGTCGAGGTCGCCGGGCGTGGCACCCAGCTCGATCCCGAGCGTGGCGGCGAGTGCCACGGAGACGTCCGACCGACGATCGTCGGTGGCGACCACCTCGTGGCCGCGGGCGAGCAGGGCGCGCACCGTGGCGGCGCCGGCGATCGCGAGACCGTGGACGAGCACCCGCACGTCAGCGACCCGCCACGATCCGGGTGTAGTCGGCGATGAAGATGCCGAGCGCGGAGGCAACGCAGATCGCCGCGATCAGCCAGAAGCGGATGATGACGGTGGTCTCGGGCCAGCCGATCAGCTCGAAGTGGTGGTGGACCGGCGACATGCGGAACAAGCGCCGGGTCCGTCCCGAGGCCTTGAACACGCCCATCTGCAGCGCGACCGAACCGGCCTCCATCACGTTGATGCCGCAGATCAGGATCAGCAGCAGGTGCGTGTTGAGGGTCAGCGCCAGCAGCGCCAGCGCCGAGCCGATGGCGAGCGCGCCGACGTCGCCCATGAAGATCCGGGCCGGCGCCGCGTTCCACCAGAGGAACCCGAGGCAGGCCCCGGCGAACGCGGCCGCGACGACGCCCATGTCGAGCGGGTTCACGGTGGCCCCGTAGATCTCCGGGTTCCGGAACGACCAGTAGGCGATGATCATGAAGGCGCCGAAGCCCATGAGGGCCGAGCCGCCGGCGAGGCCGTCGAGGCCGTCGGTGACGTTGACCGCGTTGGTGGTCGCCCAGATGATCAGACCGGCCCAGATCACCCACACGAAGGTCGGGACGTCGATGCCCAGGTCGTCGGCGCGGGTCAGCGAGATGGTCTCGGAGATGCCGGTGGCGGCGACGAGCCACCAGGCGATGCCGAAGCTCATCACCATCGTGACGTAGTTCTTCTGCTTCCAGAAGATCCCGCGGTTGTGCCGCTTGCG
>CAYRXQ010000047.1:0-3640 GCA_964428115.1 uncultured Ilumatobacteraceae bacterium | reverse complement strand
GAAGCCCATGAAGGCCATCGCGAGGACGCCGACCCAGACGATCATCGCCTGGTCGGAGAACGCGAGCCCGCGGCGCAGGTGCGCCACCAGCCAGCCGATCAGCGCCGCGACGACGATCGCGATCCCGCCCATCGTGGGGGTGCCCTGCTTGACCATGTGGTGCTCGGGGCCGTGGTCCTCCTTGCCCAGGATGGGCTGACCCTGGCCGCGGTCCTGGAAGAACACGATCAGGGCGCGTGTCCCGAACAGCGAGACGACCGTGGCGACGGCCCCGGCGATCATGACGGCGATCACGACGACTCCTCGAGCAGTTCACGCGCCACCGTCCGGTCGTCGAACACGTGGACGGTGGTGCCGATGGTCTGGGTCGCTTCGTGACCCTTGCCGGCCAGGACCACCAGGTCGCCGGGACGAGCCGCGCGGAACGCCGTGGCGATCGCGGCCCGACGATCGGGCTCGATCGCGAGGCCGTCACGGTACCCGGGGTCGATCCCGGCGACCACGGCCTCGATGATCGCCATCGGATCCTCCGATCGCGGGTTGTCGCTGGTGACGATCACCGTGTCGGCGCCCTCGGCGGCGGCACGGCCCATCGGGCCGCGCTTGTCACGGTCTCGATCGCCACCGCACCCGAACACCAGCAGCACACGCCCCGAGCCGGCGACCCGGCGTGCGGCCTGCAGCAGCTGCTCGATCCCGTCGGGGGTGTGGGCGTAGTCGACGACCACCGTGAACGGCGCGTCGGCGCCGGCGGTGGCGACGACCTCGAAGCGGCCCGGCACCGGGGGCACGGCGGCGAGGCCGTCGAGCACCCGGTCGAGATCGAGGCCGAGGACCTCGGCCGCGGTGAGCGCGGCCAGCGTGTTGGCGACGTTGAAGTCGCCGCCGATCGGCACGACCACCCGGCGCCCACGCCAGGTGAACCGGTGCTGCCCGGCCTCGACCTCGACCTCGGTCGCATCCTCGGCCGCGAAGCCCACCATCGGGATCGGCGCGGCGTCGGCGAGCAGACGGCCGTGGGGATCGTCGAGGTTCACCACGCCCACGGCGGTCAGCTCGGGCCGGAACAGCGACGCCTTGGCCCGGAAGTACTCCTCCATCGAACCGTGCAGGTCGAGGTGGTCGCGCCCCAGGTTGGTGAACACCGCCACCTCGAACCAGGTGCCGTCGACGCGGTGCAGGGCGAGGGCGTGGGAGGAGACCTCCATCACGACCGTGTCGATGCCCGTGTCGCGATCGGCGGCCAGGCGGCGCTGGAGATCGCACGCCTCGGGCGTGGTCCGCTCCCCCGACAACGTGCCGAGCGTCGAGACCCGGCGACCGGCGCCGGCGGCCGCGGCGGCCAGGAGCTGGGTGGTGGTCGTCTTGCCGTTGGTCCCGGTGATGCCGACCACCGACAGCGAGCGGCTCGGTGCGCCGTGCACGAGGCTCGCTGCCGGCCCGACGGCCCGTCGCGCGTCGCGCACCACGAGCTGGGGCACCTCGAGGGGCAGCACGTGCTCGACCATCAGCGCGCTCGCACCGGCGGCCACGGCGGCGGGCGCGTGGCGATGCCCGTCGGTCTGCCCCCCCACGATGCAGACGAACCCGGCGCCCGCCGCGGCGGCGCGCGAGTCCTGGACGAGATCGGTGAGGAGCACCGAACCGTCACCGACGACGCGGTCGACCAGGTCGACCGGGAGCTCGGCGGCGAGTCGGTCGAGGGAGCACGGCACCATCGCGGGACCTCTCAGGTCCTCGGCGGGCAGGTGTTGGAGGTGATGGACGGCTGGATCCCGAGCTCGTGCACGATCGCGGGCGCGAGCTCGCGGAACAGCGGCGCCGCCGCCGTGCCACCGAACCGGTCACCGGTGTCGAACGGCGGGCGGTCGACCGAGATGAGGAGCGTGACCTGCGGGTCCTCGGCGGGGAAGAACCCCACGAAGCTGGCGTAGTAGCTGCGGTTGCCGTTGTCGTCGTAGTAGGTCCCGTTGGCCTGCGCCTTGAGGCCAGTGCCCGTCTTGCCGGCCACGTCGAAGCTGTCGACCTGGGCACGGGTGGCGGTGCCGCGACAGACCGACTCGAGCAGCATCTGCTGCACCTGCTCGGCCGTCTGGGTCGACACCACCTGGTGCGTGGCCGAGGGTGCGGTCTCGGTGACGGTGCCGTCGGGGCCGACCGTGGCGCGCACCAACCGGGGGGCGACGTAGGTCCCGTCGTTGGCGATCGCGTTGACCGCGGCGACGAGCTGGATCGAGGTGCTGGCGACGCCCTGGCCGTAGCTGACCGTGACCCGCTCGGAGCCCCACAGGTCGGACCAGTGCTTGAGGATCCCCGGGGACTCACCGGGGAAGTCGAGCGCCGTGCGCTCACCGAGCCCGAACGAGCGCATGTAGTCCCAGTGGCGCTCGCGGCCGATGGTCTGCTGGATGTCGATCGTGCCGATGTTCGACGACTCGACCAGGATCTGCTCCACGGTCATCAGCTCGTCGGGGTGCTCGTGGGAGTCGCGCAGGAGGTCGTCGTAGTACTGACGGCGCCACGGCACCACGAAGGTGGTGTCGGGGGTGACCGCCCCCTCCTCGATGGCGGCGGCCACCGTGATGACCTTGGCGACCGAGCCCGGCTCGTCGGCGGCGACCGCCGCGAAGTTCCCGCTCGAGACCTCGACCACCCCGGTCTCGGTGTCGCGGGTGACCGAGGCCATCGCGTAGATCTCGCCGGTCTGGGTGTCCATCACGATGGCCTGCGCGCCCATGGCGCCGATGCCCTCGACCTGGGCGATCAACGCCTGTTCGGTGGCGAACTGGATCGACCGGTCGATGGTGAGCACCAGGTCGTCGCCCGGCACCGGTGCGACCGACTGGGTCTCGGTGCCCGGGATCGACCGACCGCCGGGTGCGACCTCGCGGGTCATCTCCCCGGCGGTGCCCGTGAGGACGTCGTCGTACTGCCGCTCGAGGCCCGCCGAGCCGACGCCGTCGATGTCGGTCCGCCCGACAACGGACCGGGCGGTGTCACCGCCGGGCAGGATGCGACGGTCCTCGCGGACCACGTCGACGCCGACCAGGTTCAGCTGGTCGAGCTGCTCGCCGACCGCCACGTCGATCTGGCGCGCCACGTAGACGAAGCCACGGTCGCGGGCGACCATCGCTTCGAGCAGCTCCTGGCGACGCTCCTCGGTCAGCCCGAGGGTGGCGGTGAGCACCTCGACGGTGGCGACGGGATCGTCGATCAGCTTGGGGTTGATCGAGACGGTGGCGGCCGGGACCGACATGGCGAGCTCCTCGCCGTCGCGGTCGAAGATCGTGCCGCGCTCGGACGCGATGTTCGTCGTGCGGGTCCACTGCTGGGCCGCCGCGGCCCGCAGCTCCTCACCGCCGCTGGTCTGCAGCATGCCGACGCGCAGCAGCACGCCGCCCATCACGAGCTCCAGCACCTCGAGCTCGGCGAGCAGGCGCCGACGAGGCTGACCGGCCGAGAAGCGGGTCCTCGGCTCGCGCGAGCGGACCGCCGTCTGCACCCGACGGGCCTGCGGCGCAGCGGGCCGCTGCTGGTGGGCGCGCCGGGTGGCAGGCGCTGCGGGGGCGGCCGACCGTTCGGTGCGCGACCGGGCCGGGGCCGGTGTCGGAGCCGAGCGACGGGGCGGCGTCGGAGCCGA
>CAYRXQ010000046.1:0-16740 GCA_964428115.1 uncultured Ilumatobacteraceae bacterium | reverse complement strand
CGCTGCAGCTCAGGACGATCGTCGCCGGCTGATCCCAGTCTCGACGCGGCGGCACGCGTCGAGATCGCGCCTGGCGCCTGGCGCCGTCAGCCTCGGCGCGCCGGTGGTCGTCGGCGGCGAGCGAAGTTGAGCCGCGGGCCGACGAAGTTGATGCCGATGATCGCGGCCCACCGCCGCGTGCGCCCGTTGACCTGCTCGGCGGGCCGCTGCGCCAGGTCGGTCCACGCACTGACAGCGAGCGACACCTGTACGGCGGTGAGCAGCATCACCAGCACCTTGCTCGGCGTCGACGACTCGTCCCACCGATGTGATCGTCGCATCGTGACCTCCTGTCCTCGGAGCGGCATCCCAGTCTGCGCGGATCGTGCAGCGGTCTCCCAGGGCCCTTCGACCTCGGTCGCCGATGCGTCGACCTCCGGTCAGGTGGCACGCACGGCGGCGACGAGTGCAGCGGCGAGATCCGTCGACAGGTCGTCATCGAGGTTCTGGGCGAGGACGACGACGACGAGGTCGGCATCGGGCACGATGACGACCTTCTGGCCCATGAAGCCCTCGGCCGAGAACGTCCCGGGTGCGTTCACGTCGATCCAGAACCCGGCGCCGTATGGCGGTGCGAGCGGTGTCGCTGTCCGAGCGTGGTCGACCCAGTGCTCGGGCAGGAGCCGCGCGCCGTCCCAGACGCCGTCGCGCAGGTAGAGGAGTCCGAGTCGGGCGAAGTCGCGAGCGGTCATGTCGGCGCCGTAGCCGGCGACCCAGTAGCCGTCCGCGTCGAAGGTGAGCTCGACGGTGTCGATGCCGATCGGTTCGAAGAGCACACTGGTCGCCCACCGTCGGAGCTCGTCGCCCGTGCCGACCAGGTCGCCGATGAGGCGCCCGATGACCGCGGTGGACCCGGTGCTGTAGGTGAACACCGACCCGGGCGAGGCGACGAGCGGGCGATCGGCTTGGACGCTCGCGACATTGCGGGTCGGGGTGTCGGCGACGAGCGGGACCACGTCGGTCGACTCGTCCCACTCCAGGCCCGAGGTCATCTGCAGGAGCATGCGTGGGGTGATCGCCGAGCGGGCATCGGCGGGGTCCGACCACTCTGCGACCGCGGCGGGCGCATCGATGTCGAGACGACCGTTGCCCACCAGCACACCGACCAGGGCGTGGGTGACGCTCTTCGCGATCGACCACGACGGATGGACACGATCCCGATCCCACCCCTCGCCGTAGGCCTCGGCGACGATGGCGCCGCCCTGCACGAGGAGGACCGCGTCGATCGTGCCGTAGGGGGACTGATCGGTCAGTGCTTCGGCGAGGATGGCCTCGACGGCGAGACCGGCGGTGGCGGGGAGCGAGGACTGCGGCCATGACTCGCCGGCTCGGTACCTGTCGCCCCGACGTCGTCGGCGGAGGTGATGGTCGCCGCCGCATCGGCTCCCCTCGTCGCCTCGACGCTCGGGACCGAACCTGTGTCCTCGGCGCCCGCGCAGCCCAACGAGCCGAGGATCGCGGCCGTCACGAGCGCACAGCCGACCGGTCGTGGTGAGCGTCGGGCCCGAGGTCGGTGGCCGTGAGTCGGGCCGCTCACCTGCGCGGTGCTCGCTCCACAGGTCAGCGTCACGTCTCCGATTCTCGACTCGTCACGTCGGTGGCGCCAGGGACCGAGTGCCCGATCTCCGACGGTCGAGCAGCTGCAGCGCGAGCAGCTGCAGCGTGTCTGACACCGTCAGGTGAGGGCGGCGCGGAGGTGGGTGAGGCGTTCGGGGACGACCCGGTACCAGACCCAGGTGCCGCGGCGTTCGCTGGTCACCAGGCCGGCCTCACGGAGGACCTTGAGGTGATGGCTGACCGTGGGTTGGGAGCGGCCCACCGGCGCCACCAGATCGCAGGCGCAGGCCTCGCCGCCCGACGCGGCAGCGATCAGGCTGAACACGTGGAGGCGCACCGGATCACCGAGCGCCGCGAACGAGCGGGCGAGCGTCTCGGCATCGGTCGTGTCGAAGGCGGGGCTCCCGACCGGGGAGCAGCAGGCGACTGCCAGATCGTCGGGGTCGGTCGCCGCGGTGGCCAGGCTGGCCGTGCTGGCCGTGCTGGCCGTGCTGGCCGTGCTGGCCGTGCTGGCCGCGGTGGCCATGGTGGCCACCGTCTTCGTCGACGTCGTGTGCTGCTGGGTGACCATCGCGCCTCCGATCAGGGATCGATGGACGTCAATCTAGGCCTAGCCTGACCCGATGGGCGACGCCTCTCGGCCCCTGTTCGACCTCGACCACTCGTTCGCGCGTGACCTCCCGGAGCTGTCCGAGCCCTGGCAGCCGGCGCCGGTCCCAGCGGCCGAGTTGCTGGTCCTCAACGACACCTTCGCCGCCGAGCTGGGCCTCGACCTGGCAGCGCTGCGGTCGCCTGCGGGCGTCGCGGTGCTCGCGGGCGCCGCGGTGGTGCCCGGATCGACACCGGTCGCCCAGGCGTACGCCGGTCACCAGTTCGGCGGGCTCTCGCCGCGCCTGGGCGATGGTCGGGCCGTGTTGCTCGGTGAGTTGGTCGACGCCGAGGGCCGCCGCCGTGACGTCCACCTCAAGGGATCGGGCCGGACCCCGTTCGCCCGTGGCGGCGACGGCAAGGCGGTGGTCGGTCCGATGCTGCGCGAGTACGTCATGGCCGAGGCCATGCACGCGCTCGGCATCCCGACCACTCGCGCACTCGCCGTGGTCGCGACCGGCGAGCCGGTCATGCGCGAGACGGTGCTGCCCGGTGCGGTGCTCACCCGCATCGCGTCGAGCCACCTCCGGGTGGGCACCTTCCAGTACGCAGCGATGCACGACGACCGCCTCCTGGTCCGACGGCTCGCCGACCACGCGATCACTCGCCATCACCCCGACCTGGCCGAGGCCGTCGGGGCCGACCCGGCAGCGGGCTACCTCGCGCTCTTCGAGCGGGTGGTGGCTGCGCAGGCCGAGCTCGTCGCCCGGTGGATGGCGGTGGGGTTCATCCACGGCGTGATGAACACCGACAACACGACGATCTCGGGTGAGACCATCGACTACGGCCCCTGTGCGTTCATGGATGCCTACGACCCGGCCACCGTGTTCAGCTCGATCGATCACGGGGGTCGGTACGCGTACGGCAACCAGCCGGGGATCCTGCAGTGGAACCTGGCACGACTCGCCGAGGCGATGCTGCCGCTGTTCGCCGCCGAGCCGCAGGCCGCGGTCGACCGAGCCGTCGAGGTCCTCGAGGGCTTCCCCGGCCGGTACCAGGCGGCCTGGGGCACCCAGATGCCTCGCAAGCTCGGGCTGCTCGACCGCCGCGATGGCGATGACGAGCTCGTCGACTCGTTCCTCGATGTCCTCCACGACCAGCGTGCCGACATGACCGCGACGTTCCGGGCCATGTCGGGCGTGGTCCGCGGCGACGCGACGGCAGCCCGCGCACGGTTCGTCGAACCGGCGGGGTTCGACGGCTGGTCGACCCGATACCTCGCCCGGCTCGCCGACGACCCGCGCCCGCCCCAGGAGATCGCGGGTGCCATGGACCTCGCCAACCCGGTGTACGTGCCGCGCAACCACTTGGTGGAGGAAGCGTTGGCCGCCGCCACCGCCGGTGACCTCGGGCCGGTCGAACAGCTCGTCGCGGTCCTGGCCCATCCCTACGAGGAGCGCGCCGGTCTGGACAGGTACGCCGAACCGGACCACGCCGGCGCCGTGGGCTACCGGACCTTCTGCGGAACCTGAGGGCGAGCACGCCCGATCGCGTGTCATGACCGTCGCGAGGAATACGTTGGGTTCTTGACCAGCGATCAAGGAGCGGAGGTGGAGGGGGAGGTGCCCGAGTCAGGGTCCGGCGAGTCCGGTGCGACCGGCGAGTCCGGCGAGTCCGGCGAGTCCGGCGAGTCCGGTGCGACCGCGGCGTCGTCGTGGCCGACGTCGGAGCTGACCGCAGCCGAGACGCTCCCGTCGATCGGCCTGATCGCCGACCGTGCCTTCACGGTCCTGTCGGTCCTGGCCGACCCGCGACCGTGGTTCGATCTCGACCCCACCGCGCTGGTGGGTCGCCGGCTGTGGGAGGTCCTCGTCGCAGCGGGCGCCACGCCGACGATCGAGGAGGTGCTGGTCCCCGTCGCGGTGCCCGGAGCGCCGTCGAGTTGCGACCTCGAGCTGCGCGACGCCGTCGGCGATCGACGTTCCGCACGGGCGACGCTGTACGACCTGCGCACCGTCGACGGGTTCTCGGGCTACGCGTTCGGTCTGCGCGACACCACACGTGAGCGGGTCGAGTCCTCGATCCGACGCCGCCAGGAGTCACTGCTCGCGATCGCCGGCCGGCTGCTCGGGCTGGGCGGGTGGTCGTACGACCTCGCATCGGAACGTCTCACCCTGTCCGACGAGCTCCTCGACGTGCTCGGACGCAGCGCCGATCGCCCGGTGCCGGTGGAGGATGCCTTTGCGTTCATCGCTCCCGACGACCAGGTCCGGCTGTACACCCACGCCGTCGGCTGCCTCGAGGACGGTCGCCCGTTCGACCTCGAGGTGGACGCCCTCGACCAGGTCGGTGACGGCTACACCCTGCGATTCGTCGGCGAGGTCGAACGCGATCACCGGGGAGCCGTGGTCGGGTTGCGCGGCGGCGTGATCGACGTCACCGACCAGCGGCGGACCGAGCGTCGTCTCCGACAGCAGGCGGCGCTGCTGGATCAGGCTGGTGACGCGATCGTGGTGTTCGACACCTCGAGAACGGTGACGTTCTGGAACTCGGCCGCCGAACGGCTCTCCGGGTGGAGCCGGGACGAGATCATCGGGCAGCCCGTCACCATGATCCGGCGAGTGTCGCCCGGTCTCCTCGATGCCGACGCCGAAGTCGAAGCCGCGCTGCGGTCCGACGGTCAGTGGCTGGGGCGGCGGGTGCACGTGCACCGCGACGGTCGTGAGTTGCTCACCGAGATCCGGATGAGCGTCCTGCGCGATCCCGACGCCCCGACGGGCGTGCTCGCCATCGTGCGGGACATCTCCCACCAGGTCGAGCTCGAGGAGCGGCTCGCCGCCATGGAACGGCTCGAGGCGCTGGGCACCCTCACCGGCGGCGTCGCCCACGACGTCAACAACCTGCTCACGGTGATCAACGGCGCGACCGAGATGATCGCCATGCAGGCCGAGGACGATCCCCAGGTGGCGACGCTCACCGGCATCGTGCTGCGGGCGGCCGAGCAGGGCGCTCAGCTGGCCCACCGCCTCCTCGCGTTCGGTCGCCGCCAGCGACTGCGGCCCGAGGTGGTCGACCCGGTCGCAGTCGTCGAGGAGCTGGCCGAGACGATCAGCCACACCTTCCCCGAACCCCTGACCGTGGTCGTCGAGCACCCCGCGGTGGTCCGCCCGGTATCGGTCGACGTGGTCCAGCTCCGGGCGGCCCTGATGAACCTGGTGGTGAACGCCCGCGACGCGATGGACGAGCGCGGAACGGTGACGCTCTCGGTCCGCGAGCAGCCAGTGTCGGAACCGTCGGGAGCCGCAGCAGCCGGCGACCCGGTGGATCAGATCGTGTTCGCCGTGTCCGACGACGGGCCGGGCATGTCGCCCGAGGTGCGCGATCGTGCCTTCGAACCGTTCTTCACGACCAAGGCTGCCGGTGTGGGGACCGGGCTCGGTCTGAGCATGGTCTTCGGGTTCGCACGTCAGTCGGGGGGCACCGTCGAGCTGCGATCCGAGGTGGGCCGGGGGACGACGGTCGAGCTGGTGCTCCCCATTGCAACCGGCGTGGCGCCGCCGCCGCCCGATCCAGCGACGACGGTCGGCTCGGAGCCCGACTCGGGGCACGGCGAGCGCGTGCTGGTGGTCGAGGACGAACCGATGGTCCGCGAGCAGACCACCGGGACCCTGCGGCGACTCGGGTACGAGGTCGTGGCGGTGGGCGACGGCGTGGCAGCCATCGAGGTGCTCGGCGGCGCCGACCGATTCGACCTCGTGCTCAGCGACGTGGTGATGCCCGGTGGACCCGACGGTGTCGAGCTCGCACATCGCATCGCGCTGCTGCGACCCGGCCTTCCCGTGGTCCTGACCTCGGGCTACACCGAGGGGATCGAAATCCCCGCCGACGGGGTGCAGGACTTCCTGCCCAAGCCGTACCGGGCGATCCAGCTCGCCGCGGTGGTCCGCACCGCACTCGACCGGCCTCGCGCACCGGCCTGAGCGGCGCCGGTCGGGCCGCCGTCACGCCGCGTCACGTTTCGTCACGGCAGGGTGCGCTCGAGGGGCAACAGCGCGGCAGCGGCCTGCTCGAGGTGCTCGGTCCAGGCATCCGCGTCACCCGGTTCGTCGAGGGGCAGCACCACGAACTTGGTGGTGCCGACGGCGACGAAGCGCTCGATGAGCGCCGCCAGCTGCTCCCACCCGCGTGGCACGATCCGCAGGGGGTCGTCGAGGTCGGGTCGCCGCTTCGCGAGGAAGGCGGCGAGCGGCGCCGGGACCTCGCCGAGGGTGTACGGGACGAGGACCCCGAAGTGGTCGTCCTCGATCTCGCGGTCGTGCTCGCGGCAGACGGCCTCGATCGTGATCCGACCCCGCTCGGCGTCCTCGGGCGTGACGAACGAGGGCAGCCAGCCGTCGGCCAGGCGACCGACCCGGCGGAGCTCGGACGGAGCGATGCCACCCAACCACACGTCGAGCCGGCGCGGCACCGGGAGCACGCGGACGCCGTCGTAGTGGAACGCGGTGCCGTGGTGCACGACGGGTTCGCCGGTCCAGCACTGTCGCAGGACCGCCAGCGACTCGTCGAAGAGGGCCGCACGCGCGCCGCGCTCGACACCGAAGGCCTGCTGCTCGAGGGGATCGACGGCGCCGAGCCCGAACGCCGGCAGCAGTCGTCCGCCCGACATGAGCGCGAGGGTCGCGAGTTCCTTGGCCAGCACCACGGGGTTGCGGCCGGGCAGCACCATCACGCTGGTGCCGAACTTCAGCCGGGTGGTTCGCCCCGCGCCGTAGGCCATCGCCACGAGCGGGTCGGGAGCCTCGCCACCGATCTTCTCCGAGAGCCACAGGCTGTCGAAGCCCAGCCGTTCGAGGGTGTCGACCACCGAGCCATAGGTGGGGCTGTGGAGCTGGGTCCGCGTGCCGAGCCCGACGCCGATCCGGACCTTCATCGTGTCGCCTCGCCGTCGAGCGCGGCGATCACGTCGGCGATCACCGCGGCGGTCTCCTCGGGCCGGGACAGGAACGGGGAGTGGTCGGTCTCGAGGGTCACGACGTGGTCGCAGCGCATCGCCATGTGGTCCTGCTGCTGGAGGGGCACCGCGCCGTCGAGGGTGCAGCGGACGTAGGTGCTCGGCATCGTCCCGACCGCCGAGGCCCCGAGCTGCTGCATCATCGTCGCCACCGGCTGTGCCGTGAGGCGGGGGACCGCGGCCGCGATCGTCGCCGGGTCACAGCAGCCGTACAGGGCGGCGGCGACGTGATCGGGGTCGAGGGTGGTGGTCCCGTCGTCGTGTGCCACGACCGCCTGTCGCAGCGGCGGGGTCGGCGCCTCGACTGCCCGGATGAGCGAGGTGACCGACTCCTCGGCGTGCAGTGCGAACGCCGCCAGGTACACGAGGTGGGCGACGTCGCTGCGTGCGGCGGCAGCGCCGCTGATCACCGCGCCGCCGTAGCTGTGTCCGACGAGGACGACCCGCTCGTGGCCGCGCCGACCGAGCTCGTCGAGCACGCCGATGACGTGGGCGATGTCGCCGTGGAGGTCAGTTGCCGGTGCGCTGGAGGAACCGTGGCCCGGCAGATCGACCGCGAGTGACGGGATCGCCCGTGCGTCGAGTCGTGACTGCAGCTCCGCCCACGACCATGCCCCGTGCCAGGCGCCGTGGACGAGCAGGACGATCGGTGGAGCGGTCATCGCGTGATGGTGCCACAGCGCGGTCGGGTCGACCGGTGACGACCCAACTCGTGGCGAACCCGACGACGATGACCGCGATCACCAGCACGGTCTGCGGGACGTCGCCGAACGCCCGCAGGGCGACCGCGACGAACGCGGCGACCACGCTGACGCCGAGCGCCAGGCGGACGGCGGTGGCCCAGGTGTTGCTCGTCGGTGCCATGGGCACGTTCTATGCCCCCGTCGAGGCCAGCGCTCGCCGCTCGACACACTGTGCGCGGATCGGTCGCGATTCGTCACGTTTCTGCAGCGTCCGTCATGCTGCCGACATGTCGACCGATGCCGCGAACGCCCCTGCCTCCGACCTCGCCGCCGCCCTCGACCCGCTGGCGCTGTTCCGTCTGGACGGTCGTACGGCCATCGTGACCGGGGCGTCGTCGGGACTCGGCGACCGCTTCGCACGCGTCCTGCACGCGCTCGGTGCCAACGTGGTGGTGGCGGCGCGTCGGGCGGATCGCCTCGAGGCGCTCGTGAACGACTTGCCCGGTGCACTCGCCGTGCCCACCGACGTGTCCTCGGCGCAGGACCGCGAACGTCTCGTCGAGCGCACGATCGATCACTTCGGCGCCGTGCACGTGCTCGTGAACAACGCCGGGGTGGGCAGCACCGTCGCCGTGGAGCGCGAGGAGCTCGAGGTCTTCCAGCAGGCCATGGAGGTCAACGTGACCGCCGTGTGGCACCTGTCCAAGCTCTGTGCACCTTCGATGATCGCGTCGGGCGGCGGGTCGATCGTCAACATCGCCTCGATGCTCGGCCACGTCGGCTCGACGCCGATCAAGCAGGCGCACTACTGCGCCAGCAAGGGCGCGGTGGTCAACCTGACTCGCGAGCTCGCCCTCCAGTGGGCTCGCAAGGGCGTCACCGTCAACGCCCTGTGCCCCGGATGGTTCCCCTCGGAGATGACCTCCGGCATGGAGTCCGATGAGGGCAGCCAGCGGTTCATCACGACGAACTCCCCGATCCCACGGATGGGTGAGCCGCACGAGCTCGACGGGGCCTTCGCGCTGCTGGTCAGCCCGGCGGGCACGTTCATCACCGGGCAGAGCGTGATCGTCGACGGCGGCTGGACCGCCCGCTGACGGCGGGGGTGCGACGGCGTCCGCCTCACTCGATCCAGTAGCCGCAGGAGCCGTCGTCGGTCCACGTGGCCGAGGCCCGCTCGGCGAGCGTGGCCCGGTCGGAGAACCGGACCTGTCCGGACCCGACGGTGACCAACTCGCTGCCGATCACCATCGTGCGGCGCAGCGGGTTCCAGCAACCGCCGTTCGACGACCGGTGCTCGATCGAGCCGACCGGCACGAGTGAGGTGCCCTCGAGTCGGGCGACCACGGCGGCCCCGCCACCGCCCACGATGCTGTCCGCGAGGCAGTCGATCGCCGGCCCGCAGCCGCCCCACCACGGTGACACGGGGAGCACGATGGTGCCGTCGGCGGGCCAGAAGAGGAACGCCCGGTGGTCCCACTCGGCGTCGCTCGACCCGCCGATCGGCAGGGTGGCGACGCGCTGGGGGTTCGCCGGATCGGAGACGTCGAACAGCGAGAGCTGGGTGCCGAGGGTCTGGCCGGTGTCGGTGGCGTCCTGGCCGACCCCGAGCAGCAGCCCGTCCCCGACCGGGTGGAGGTACGCCGAGTAGCCGGGGATCTTGAGCTCGCCACGCAGGGCGGGAGCGGCCGGGTCGGTCAGGTCGAGCACGTAGAGCGGATCGACCTGCCGGAAGGTGACGACGTACGCGGTGGGTCCGAGGAAGCGGACCGCGTAGATCTGCTCACCGCGGCCGAGCCCGCCGACCGTGGCGAGGATGCGCAGCTCGTCGGCATCCTGAGCGAGCGTGTGCACGAACGATTCGCTCTGCCCGCTGGAGGTCGTGTCGACGGTGGTCGCGACGCGCAGCACGCCCTCGAACTCGCTCATCGAGAACTGGTTGAGCAGTCGGCCGGGGACGGTGCCCGAGGCGACGTAGGTGACGTCGGTGCCTGCACCCAGCTCGAAGCGGTGGATGCTCGTGGGCGGTTGCTCCGACGGGCCCGTGGCCTGCGACTCCCAGGGGTGGTACCAGTCCCAGGGCACCGTGGCGAGATACAGCGAGGAGGTGCTGGCGTACACGGTCTCGCCCGAGGAGACCACGCCGGCGGTCCCGGCCGGGGTCGGATCGCCGTCGAGGTCGACCGAGGCCACCCACGCGATGCCCAGGCCCGAGTACGTCGAGGGGACCCCGATCTGGGTGCAGTCGAGTGCGGCCTGCATCGGGCCGAAGGAGCCGTCGGCGCCCTCGGTGAAGGTCCGCGGGAGCCAGTCCTCGATCACGGTGGCGTCGATGATCCGGCGGTTCTCCTCGAGGGCTCGGGCCTCGTCGTAGCCGAAGCGGTCGGGGCTCACGAACGGCAGGCGCGTCACCGACGAGGAGGTCATCACGACGCGCATGGTGCCCTCGGCCGAGCGCGTCGCGACCGACGACCCCTCGAGGTGCGAGCGTCCGACGAGCGTCGGCGATGCCGGCGAGGTCACGTCGTACACCGAGATCACCGTGTCGTCGCCGAGCTGCCAGGAGCGGGTCACCACGGCCAGGCGGTCGCCGTCGAGGATCAGCTCGTGGTCGCCGGCGGGGACGTCGAGCTGCGCGACCACCGCAGCGCTCGCGACCTCGACGATCCGGACGCCGACCCCGACGGCCAGGTACACGTGGACACCGTCGGTCTCCACGATGTCGCCCTCGTCGACGTCGACCTCCTGGGTGTTGGTGCCCGAGAAGTCGGGCTCCTGGGTGGCCGGCTCCTCGGCCGCCGCGGCCGTGGTGGGTGCGCCGCCCGCGGTGTCGTCCATCGCGGACTCCGCCCCGTCCATCGGGCCGTACCAGCCCCCGAGGCCCCAGGGGGTGACGCGTTCGCGGGCCACGCCTTGGAGGTGGTCGAGCAGCGCGGGGCAGCCGTCGAAGAACACCAGCGACCGACCGAAGGGCCCGGTCGGCGGGTTCGTGTCCCGTGGACGTCCGGGGTCGGTGGTGCCCGTGTCCCAGGTGGCCGCGGTCGTCGTGGTCCCGACCGTCGTCGTGGGCCGGTCGTCGGCGGGTGGCGCGGCACCGTCGGGGTCGTCGGGCGCACAGCCGCCGACCGCGAGCCCGGTGGCGAGCAGGACGCTGGTGCTGCGCAGGAGGAGTCCCATGTTCATGGGACGCCGGTCACGTCGTCGGGGTTCCCGGCGGGCGGAGGTGGGCCCACGGGTGCGCCGCCTCGAGTTGCGAGGCGACCCGCAGGAGCAGGTCCTCCCGGCCGTACGCGGCGACCAGCTGGATGCCGATCGGGAGCCCGTCGGGATCCTGGTGGAGGGGCAGGCTGATCGCCGGCTGACCGCTCATGTTGAACGCCGGGGTGAACGGGACGAAGATCGCCGCGCGTCGCATCCCGGCCATCGGGTCCTCGGGCGTGGCGTCGAGCTCGCCGATCCGCACCGGTGGTTCCCCGAGCGTCGGCGTGAGCAGCAGGTCCCAGCCGTCGGCCCACCAGGTCTGGCAGCGGCGCCGGAACGTGGCGACGGCAGCCTGGGCCTCGGCCAGATCGACGGCGGAGAAGTGCCGTGCGAACTCGGCCTGCGCCCAGTTGCCGGGTTCGACCTCGTCCGCGGTGAGCGGTCGGCCGATCGCGGCGCCGAAGGTGGCGATGCCGGTGGCCATGTTGGCGGCCCACAGCGCCATGAACCGTGCGGTCATCGACGGGTCGGCGAGGACCTCGGGGGAGCCGACCTCGACGTGGTGGCCGAGGCCCTCGAGCATCACCGCCGCGGCGCGGGCCGCAGCGGTGCACTCGGGGTCGATCGCACCGCCGCGCGGGTCGTGGTCGAGCAGCCCGATCCGCAGCCGCCCGGGGTCGGCCCCGAGCTCGTCGACGTAGGGACGCACCGGTGGCGGCGCGATCACCGAGTCGCCGATCCCCGGGCCGTGGGTGGCGTCGAGCAGCCGGGCGGTGTCGCGAACGGTGCGCGACACGCAGTGCTCCACGCCGAGGTTGCTCTCGGAGCGGTGCGGCCCGAGCGTGATGCGGCCCTGGGAGGGCTTGAGGCCCACGAGGCCGCAGCAGGCCGCCGGGATGCGGATCGAGCCGCCGCCGTCGGAGGCGTGGGCCATCGGCACCATGCCGGCCGCCACCGCCGCGGCGGCTCCGCCGGAGGATCCGCCGGGCGTCCTTGTCAGGTCCCAGGGGTTGCGGGTGGGCCCGTACGCGACCGGTTCGGTCACGGGCACGCTGCCAAGCTCGGGGCTGGCGGTCCGTCCGGCGATGACCAGCCCCGCCGCTCTGTAGCGGGCCACGAGTGTGGTGTCGGCGTCGGACACGGGTCGGGCGGCGGCGAGCGCCTGATTGCCGTTGGTGAGCGGCTGGCCGGCGTAGTGCGCCCACAGGTCCTTGAGGAGGAACGGGACCCCACGGAACGGACCGGCCGGCGGGTCGGCCGCCGTCGCCCTGGCCTCGTCGAACCATCGCAGCACGACGGCGTGCAGCGCGACGTCGTCGCGCTCGATCCGTTCGATGGCGGCGTCCAGCAGCTCGACCGGGCTCACCTCCCCGCGTGCGACCAGATCGGCCTGCGCGGTGGCGTCGAGCCAGCGGGTGTCATCGGCGAGGGATCCCATGTCGGCATGTTGACATCTCGCAGGACCGCGTCGATGCGTCGCCGGCCCGCGTCCGCGAGGGACCTCAGCCGAGCCAGCGGTTGATGCGCACGAGGGCCCGCGAGCGCCGCGCCCGGGCAGCGAGGTCGTCGGCGGCCAGCCGACCGATCGTCGAGGAGTAGGTGGGCGAGACGTGGACCATGTCGCCCAGGTCGCGCAGCCGGAGCCCGAGCCGGATCGCGAGGGCGAACTCGTTGACGAGTTCGCCTGCATGCGGCGCGAGCACGTGCGCGCCCACGATCCGGTCGCGCACGGTCACCACGAGCATCGCGCCGTCGGCCCGTCCCTCGACGACGGCCCGCTCGTTGCCCGACAGGTCGCGTCGGTGCACGGTGACGGACCGGTCGTCGAACCGGTGCCGCGCCTCGCTCGCCGTCATCCCGACGTGGCCCAGCTCGGGATCGGTGAACGTGCACCACGGCACCAAGGGTGTGGCCCGGCTCGGTCCTGGCAGGAACATGTCGCGGACGGCGAGGACGGCGTCGGTGGCGGCCGCGTGGGCGAACCGCGGACGTCCCGCGGCCGCGTCGCCGACCACGTAGATGTTGGGGACGATGGTCCGGTTGCGGCCGTCGACCGGGATCCCCGACGGCCCGACCCGGATCCCGAACCGCTCGAGACCGAGGTCCTCCACCGAGGGCACGCGACCGGTGGCGAGGAGCACGCCGGCGGCGCTGATCAACTCGCCGGCCGCCGTGGTGACCGTCACGCGGGCCGGGTCGCCGGCGGTGCCGTCGACTCGCACGCCGGTCGCCGCCGCACCCAGGTGGACCCCGACGCCGTCGCGGCGCAGGACCTCGGTGAGGCGGTCGGAGAGCTCGGGCTCCTCGTTGGGGAGCAGTCGCGGTGCGGCCTCCACCAGAGTGGTCGGCACGCCGAGGCGGACGAGCGTCTGGGCGAGCTCCACGCCGACCGGCCCACCGCCGATCATGACGATCGACTCGGGTGGTCGCTCGAGCTCGAACAGCGAGTCGGTGGTGATCGCCCCGACCCCGTCGTCGAGCCCGTCCAGCTCGGGGATCGCCGGTCGGCTGCCCGTCGACACCAGCACGTACCGGGTCCGCAGCACACGACGACCCTCGGGCCCCTCGACGGTGACCTCCCGGGCGCCGGTGACCGTGGCGGTGCCGCGAACCAGCTCCACGCCGAGCTCGGCCAGTCGGGCCGGGCCCACGAATCGGTCGGCCAGCTCGGTGCGGACGCGCCGTACCCGCTCCCACACCGCCGTCAGGTCGATCGACGGCGACGGCACCTCGACGCCGAAGGTCGACGCACGGCGGGTGACGTCGGCGACGGCGGCGCTCGCCCGCAGCGCCTTGGACGGGACCGAACCGCTCCACAGTCGATCGCCGCCCACCGACTCCTTCTCGACGGCAGCGACCCGCGCGCCGAGCACGTCGGCCGCGAACTCCGCGGCGACGGCGCCGCCGGAGCCCGTTCCGATCACGACGAGGTCGAAGGGGCGTTCCATGGCGTGGATCCGAACCTACCGGGTGCACCGGTGGCCGGCGGCGGTCCGGGAATGTGGTTGACTCGCCCGGAAGATCGATCCGGTCGCCTCGGCAACCCTGATCCCGGGAGGGCCCACCATGAAGTCGTTGCTCGAAGAGTTCAAGGCGTTCATCGTCCGAGGCAACCTCGTCGACCTGGCCATCGCCGTCGTGCTGGCCACGTTCTTCGCGCCGGTCATCGCCGCCGTGGTCGACGGCATCGTGATGAACCTGATCGCTGCCATCTTCGGGCAGCCCGACTTCTCGGCGATCCGCCTGAGGATCCGCGGCACCGAGGGCATCGACGCCACCTACCTCGAGTTCGGTCTCGTGATCACCGCGATCGTGCAGTTCGTGATCGTCGGCATCGTCTGCTTCTTCATCGTCAAGGGGTACAACCGGATGCGTCGGCCCACCGAGGTCGAGCCCGCGGGCCCCAGCCAGATCGATCTCCTCACCGAGATCCGCGACGAGCTGCGGGCCCGCTGACCCGCCGTGCGCCGCCAGCCGGCGTCGGGTTGAATGGGCGGATGCTCCGCCGTCGATCGCTCCTTGTGGCGCTCGCGGCGATCACGGTGCTGACCGCCGCCTGCGGGGCCACCGATGCGGCCGCGCCCGCCACCGCCCCCGGTGGCACGTTGGCCGGGGTCGGCCAGCTCCCGCCCGAGGTCGGGGCCCCTGAGACGCTGCCGGCCGCCCCGAGTCGTCCCACGATCGAGCCGGTGGAGCTCGGTGAGGTGGGGGAGCGCTCGGAGGGCAATCGGGTCATCGTGATCGGCGACTCGATCATGGCGTCGACCAGCCAGCGGTTCGGTGGCGAGATGTGCCTCGCGCTGGTGCCCCAGCACTGGGCCGTCGAGGTGTCGGCCGAGACCGGTCGGTTCGTCGAGTTCGGCACCCGGGTGCTCGACCGTCGGCTCCGACCCGAGGACGGCCTCGACTGGGACGCGGCGGTCGTGATGCTCGGCAACAACTATCGCGGCGACGAGCAGGCCTATGCCGAGGAGCTCTTCTCGATCCTCGATCGGCTCGCTCCACGTCCGGTCGTGCTGTTCACCGTGACCGAGTTCCAGGACGATCGCACCGAGGTCAACGCGGTCGTGCGCGACATGGTCCGCTACTACCCCGAGCTGCAGGTCGTGGATTGGGCTGCCGAGACAGCGCTCGATCCGGGCCTGCTGGCCGGCGACCGGCTCCACCTGTCGACGAGTGGCCGTGCCCGCCTGGCCGAGCTCACCGCCGCGGCCCTCGGCGAGGCACCGACCGGCGAGGGCGGCGACTGTCTGACGACCTCGTTCACCGACGACTCTGCCGCCGACCTCCCCGGCACGTCGGGCAGCTCGAGCTCCTCGGGATCCGGCTCGTCGGGCTCGTCGGGCTCCGGCTCCTCGAGCCGGCCCACGACCGCACCGACCACGACCGCCGACCGCGACGGCGGCGACAGCGGTGGCGGGACCGACGGCGAGGACCCGCCCGCGACGACCCCGCCCGTCGAGGGTGAGGGCCCCGACCCGACGGCGCCAGCGGGCTCGACGCCCCCACCGGTGACGACGGTGGCGCCCCCGCCCGATGCACCGGCACCGCCCGAGGCGCCGCCGGTCACCGACGGAGTGATCCTCGATCCACCGGCGCCCTGACGCCGACACGCGGACGGCGGCCGTCGTTCAGCCGCGCAATCCCTCGATGCCCGGGAGGTTCCGCACCACGGCGAACGCGACGAGCGTCGTGGTCACGGCGGCGAGCAGCCAGGCGGGCAGCCACCGGACGCCCGGGGGCGTTCCACGAGCGGCGCCGACCATCCAGGTCACCCAGCTCGCCACGATCGCGGCGAGGACACCGATCACGAAGAGGTGGTGCCGATGGGCCTCGACGAAGTCGCCGCGCAGCAGGTGGTGGGTGGCCCGCGTGAGCCCGCATCCCGGGCACCACCAGCCGGTGACCGTCCGGAACGGGCAGGGGACGAACACCCCGCCCTCGCTCGGGTCGACCGCCGCCACGTAGGCCGCGCCCGCTGCGAGGGCGCACCCGCACAGGATCGGTGCCCGCAGCGACCGTGCCGCGGTCGCGTCGGCGGCGACGGGTGTGGCGCCCACCGTGGTCGTCATCGACACGAACCGTAGCCTGGCGGTGTGTTGCAAGCGCAGGGTCTCTCGGTCGAGGTCGGCGGCCGCCTCGTCGTCGAGGGGGCCGACTTCACCGTGATGCCCCGCGACAAGGTGGGCATCGTCGGTCGCAACGGCGCCGGCAAGACCAGCATGTTCAAGGTCCTCGGCGGCGCAGCCGAGCCGGCGGCCGGTCGGGTGATCCGCAAGGGGGGCTTCGGGTACCTGCCGCAGGACCCGCGCATCGCCGGGGTGTTCGACGGTCGGACCGCAGTGACCCACGTCCTGTCGGGTCGCGGCATCGACGAGCAGGTCGAGCGCATCGAGAAGCTGCGCATCGCCATGGAGGAACGGCCCGACGAGCGCAACGTCGCCCGCTACAGCCGTGCCGAGGAGGAGTTCCGTGTCCAGGGCGGCTACTCGTCCGAGAGCGAGGCACGGGCGCTCGCTGCCGGGCTGGGCATCGGCGAGGATCGCATCGACCTGCCCATCGGGGTGCTCTCGGGCGGCGAGCGACGCCGGGTCGAGCTGGCCCGGATCCTGTTCGCCGGCAGCGACGTGCTCTGCCTCGACGAGCCGACGAACCACCTCG
>CAYRXQ010000045.1:8908-17433 GCA_964428115.1 uncultured Ilumatobacteraceae bacterium | reverse complement strand
TCGGCGACCTGGTACACGTCGCCGCTCTTGAGCTTCTCCTGGTGGTTCTTGAACCGCCGGCTCCAGTTGGAGGGCACGCGCGGGTCGGGCTTTGCCAGCACGGCCACGAGATCCTCGAGCTCGTCGGCCGACACCGGCGGACGGACCCCGACCTCCTCGGTCTTGTCGACCGGGACCTTCAGGGTCATCTCGTTGATGACCGTCTGGAGGATGAGGTACTCCCGCTTCTCGCCGAAGGCCTCCATCTTCTTCGTCCCGAGCACGACGCACGCGCCGTGCTGGGGGTAGATGACGGTCTCGCCCTTCTTGAACTTCACGCACGACCTCTCGAGATCAGCTGGCGGCTGCACGGGGACGACGTTCACGCCCCCACCCGTAGCGCTACGAGGCTACCGTGCCCCCGGCAGGATTCGAACCTACGCGAGGCGGATTAGAAGGCCGCTGCTCTATCCGGACTGAGCTACGGGGGCGCGACAGACGATCCTACCGGCCGTGGTCATCGGCGCTGGCGAGCAGCCGATGGCGCAGGAGGTCGAGCGAGGAGATCACCGCGAACTGCCGCATCTGATCGCGCAGCCCGGGCAGGCGCAGCGACGTGGCGGTGGCCGGCCCCTCGAGGCCCGCCAGGCCGACCACGAGCGTGCCCACCGGCATCCCGTCCTGCTCGTCGGGCCCGGCCACCCCGGTCAACGAGAGCCCGACGTCGGCCCCGAGCACTCGTCGGGCACCCTCGGCCATCTCGATCGCGGCGCGCTCGGACACGACCGGGCCGGGGGTCACCCCGAGCAGGTCGAACTTCACCTCGGACGCGTACGAGACGATCGCGCCACGGAACACCTCGCTCGCGCCGGCCACCCCGGTCAGGCGGGCGCCGACGAGCCCGCCGGTCACCGACTCGGCGAGCGCCAGGGTCGACCCCCGGGCCCGCAGCAGGTCGAGGACCACCGACTCCATGGTCTGGTCGTCGACCCCGAACACCTGCACGCCCAGCTCGGCCCGGATCCGCCCCTCCCAGTGGTCGAGCACCTCGGTGGCACCCGTCGGGGTCGCGGCCTTGGCGGTGAGGCGCACCTTCAGGCCCTCCCAGCCGCTGGCCAGGAACGCGAGCGTCGGGCTGCCGAAGGCGTCGGGCTGGTCGAGCTCGGCGATCACGTGGTCGAGGCGCTCGTTCAGCCCGCTCTCGCTCTCGCCCCAGGTGCGCAGCACCCGGCTGGCGATGACCGCCGGCTCGCCACTGCGCCGGGTCAGCTCGGGCAGGACGGCCCGGTGGAACATGTCGTACAGCTCGTGCGGCACCCCCGGCACCGCGAACACCACCTTGTCGACGCCACCCACCCGAACCGGGCAGATCAGGCCGGGCGCGGTGCCGCGGGTCTGCGGGATGATCACGGCACCCTCGGGCACCAAGGCCTGGCGCAGGTTGTTCTCGGGCATGTGGCGGCCACGGGCCGCGAACATCTGCCGGATCACCTCGGCCACCGCCTCGTCGGGCCGCAGCGCGACCCCCATCACCGCGGCGATGGCCTCGCGGGTGAGATCGTCGTGCGTCGGTCCGAGGCCGCCGCACATGATCACCGCATCGGCCCGATCGAGCATGCGGCGCAGCTCGGCCTCGATCCGCCCGACGTTGTCGCCCACCTTGACCTGCAGAAGCGAGTCGAGACCCGCGGCGGCGAGCTGCTCGCCGAGCCACGAGGAGTTCGTGTCGACGATCTGACCGAGCAGCAGCTCGGTCCCGACGGCCAGGACGTCGCAGCGCACCTCAGGCCACCTGTGCGGTCTCGCCGGCGGGGTGCCGCAGCCGGGAGTGGCGCAGGTACTGCCAGCCGCTCACGAGTGAGAGCACGACCGCGACCCACAGCAGCACGGTCCAGGTCCAGGTGGCGTCGAGCGCGGTGAGGGGCAGCAGGGCGAACGCCACGGCGAACTGCTGGGCGACCGTCTTGTACTTGGCGGTCCGGGTGGCCGGCACGCTCACGCCCTGCGACCCGACCACGGTGCGGTAGATGCTGATCGTGAACTCGCGCACCGCGATCACCACCACCGGGACGAGGGGGAACACGCCGCGGGCCACGAGGGTGAACATCGCGCCGAGCACCAGCACCTTGTCGGCGAGCGGATCGAGGAAGGCCCCCGACCGGGTGGTGCCGTGGCGGCGGGCCATCCAGCCGTCGATCCCGTCGCTGATGCTGAGCAGGAACCACAACCCGAGCGCCGCCCACGACCCCGCCGTGGAGTCGGGGATCACCAAGAACATCAGGGGCGAGAGCAGGATGCGGCCGACGGTGATCGCGTTCGCCCAGGTCGCGAGCGCGTTCGGGTCGACCGCCATCAGTCGTCCGCCCCGTCGTGCGAGCTGTCGACGGTGGCGCCGGCGGCGACCAGGTCGGGGCCGAGCGCGTCGACGATCTCCACGGTGACGAGCGCGCCGACCTCGAGTTCGAGCGGGAGGTGGACGATGCCGTCGATCTCGGGGGCCTCGCGGTGTGAGCGACCCACGCCAGGTTCGTCGACGAGCACCTCGACGGTCGTGCCGATCAGCTCGTCGCGCCGTGCGGCGGTGATGTCGTCCTGCAGCTCGCGCAGCTCGGCCAGGCGATCGTGCATCAGCCCCGGGTCGACGGCGCCGTCGAGGTCGGCGGCATAGGTACCCGCCTCGCGGCTGTAGGAGAAGAAGCCGCACCAGTCGAGCTGCGCCTCCTCGACGAAGCGCAACAGCTGATCGTGGTCGTCCTCGGTCTCGCCCGGGTAGCCGACGATGAAGTTGCTGCGGAACGCCGCGTCGGGCCAGCGGGAGCGGATCTGCTCGATGCGCCGCAGGAAGCGGTCGCCGTCGCCCCAGCGGCGCATGCGGCGCAGCAGCGGCTTGCTCACGTGCTGGAGCGAGAGATCGAAGTAGGGCACCCCGGTGTCGCCGATCGCGTCGATGAGCCCATCGGTGAGGTCGCTCGGATAGAGGTACAGCAGGCGGACCCGGTCGACGCGCTCGGCCGCGGCGCGCACGAGCGGCACGATCGACCCCGCACCCAGTTCGCCGGGGCGATCCTTGCCGTACGAGGCGAGGTCCTGTGCGACGAGCACGATCTCGCGCACCGCGAGCTGGTCGATCTCGGCGAGGATCGATTCGACGTCGCGGCTGCGCTGGGGTCCGCGGAAGCTCGGGATGGCGCAGAACCCGCAGGTCCGGTCACAGCCCTCGGCGATCTTGACGTACGCCCACGGGGCCGTGGAGGCGGGGCGGGGCAGGTTGAGGAGGTCGAGCTCGGGCAGCGGCGGCGCAGCGAGCACCGTGACCGGGATCCGCGGCCGGGATGCGCCGAGCGTGACGGGCACCCCGAACCCGGCGACCTGGTCGACCTCGGGTAGGGCCTCGGCGAGCTCCTCGCCGTAGCGCTCGGCCATGCACCCGGTGACCACCAGGCGCGAACCCTCACGTCGCTGCTCGCCGAGGGTCAGGATCGTGTCGATGCTCTCCTGACGCGCCTCCTCGATGAAGGCACAGGTGTTCACGACCACGAGGTCCGCGAGGCCCGGATCGTCGGTGGGCTGCATCCCGTCGGCCAGGAGCGTGCCGACGAGCTTGTCGGAGTCGACCTGGTTCTTGGGACAGCCCAAGGTCTCCACGTAGAACCGGCGCGCGGTTGCCTGATCGGTGGAGGGTGGCACGGCGGAGCAGGCTACCCGCCGGGTCGCGCCGGCCGTCAGGAGTGGCCCTGGCTCACAGGTGGGCCAGACGCAACCCGTCGTGCATCCAGGGCATCGAGACGAGCCGGCCGGTCGACGACAGCGTGATGTACGCCGTGCGCAGATCGTCACCGCCGAAGCAGATGTTGGTGGTGATGAGATCGCCGGTCGGGATGTGGGTGACCGAGGCGCCGTCGGGCGAGATCACCGTGATGCCACCGTTGACGAGCGTCGCCACGCACACGTTGCCGGCGCCGTCGACCGCGAGGGAGTCGAGGAGCTGCATGCCGGGGAGCCCGCACAGCACGATGCTGGTGTCGAGCGGGGCGGTCTCGGCGAGGTGACCGGCCGACGCGACGGTGCGGCGGAACACCCGACCGGTGTGCGTCTCGGCCCAGTACAGGGTGCGTCCGTCGGGCGACAGTCCGATGCCGTTGGGCCCCTCCACCGGGAAGACCACCTCGCGGATCTCCGAGCCGTCGGCCTTCGCGTAGTAGATGCCGGTCAGATCCGCGGTGCGGGCCTGGGTGTCGCGCAGGCCGTGGTCGGTGAACCAGAACCCGCCGTGCCCGTCCATGACCAGGTCGTTCGGGGCGCGCAACGGTCGGCCGTCGCATTCGGTGTAGAGATCGGTGACCTCGCCGGTGTGCACGTCGACGCGCTGGATGCGGCCGCCGATGTAGCGAGCCGGATCGAACGGTCCGGGCAGCATCATGCCGCCCAGGTCGACCGGGGTGAACGCTCCGCCGTTGTTGCACAGGTAGATCGCGCCGTCGGGCCCGACCGCGGCACCGTTGGGTCCTCCGGGGATCTCCGCGATGGTCTCGGTGGAACCGTCGGGGCGGACCCGGGTGAGGCGCGGCCCGAACATCTCCACGAGCACGACGCTGCCGTCGGGCATGGCGATGGGTCCCTCGGGGAAGGCGAGCCCGGAGGCGATCTCGGTGAAGCCGGTCGTGGCGGTCATGGCGGGCATGTTGCCACGCGCCGGCCACCGGGCTCGGCTCAGCGGCCCTCGGCCTGCTGGATGAGCTCGTACTCCTCGACCGTCATCAGCACCTCGCGGGCCTTGGAGCCCTCGCTCGGGCCGACGACACCGCGTTGTTCGAGCAGGTCCATGATCCGCCCGGCCCTGGCGAAGCCGACCTTCAGCTTGCGCTGGAGCATCGAGGTCGAGCCCAGCTGGCTGCGCACGACCAGCTCCATGGCCTGGCGCATCATCGCGGCGTCCTCGTCCTCGTCGTCGCCCCCGCCGAAGGAGTTGGCGCTCGAGGTGACGAGATCCTCCTGGGCCTCTCCGCCGGCCTCGACCTCGCCCGAGTAGGTGACCTCGGGGGCCTGACGGCGCCAGTGCGCGACGACGGCGCGGACCTCGTCCTCGCTGACGAAGGAGCCCTGGATGCGCTGGGCGACCGAGGAGTTGCCCGGCAGCAGCAACATGTCGCCCTTGCCGACCAGCTTCTCGGCACCGGGCTGATCGAGGATCACCCGGGAGTCGGTGAGGCTCGACACGGCGAAGGCCATGCGTGCCGGGATGTTGGCCTTGATCACCCCGGTGATGACGTTCACCGAGGGCCGCTGCGTGGCGACGATCAGGTGGATGCCCACGGCGCGGGCCTTCTGCGCGATGCGGGTGATCGACTCCTCGACGTCGCGGGCCGCGACCATCATCAGGTCGTTGAGCTCGTCGACCACGACCACGATGTACGGCAGGCGCTCGTGCACCGCCTCGCGGTCGGGATCGCCCATCGGCTCGCCGCGGTCGACGGCCTGGTTGTAGCCACCGATGTCGCGGAACCCGACCTCGGAGAGCACGTCGTAGCGGCGTTCCATCTCCTTGACCGCCCACCCGAGCGCGTTGGCCGCCTTCTTGGGGTTGGTGACGGGCTGGGTGAGCAGGTGGGGCAACCGCGAGTACTGGCCCATCTCGACCTGCTTCGGGTCGACGAGGATCAGTCGGACCTGGTCGGGCGTGGTCCGCATCAGCAGCGAGGTGATGATGCAGTTGATGCCGCTCGACTTGCCGGCACCCGTCGCCCCGGCGATCAGCAGGTGCGGGGTGGTGGCCAGGTCGAGGAACACCGAGCGTCCGGCGATGTCCTTGCCGATGGCCACGTCGAGCGGGCGCGTCGCCTCGGCCGCCTCGGTCGAGGTGAGCAGGTCGCCGAGCGAGACGAGCTGGCGGTGGTGGTTGGGGACCTCGACGCCGATCGCCGAGCGCCCGGGGATCGGGGCGAGGATGCGGACGTCGGTGGCCGCCATCGCGTACGCGATGTCCTTCTGCAGGCTGGTGACCCTGGCGACCTTCACCCCGGGGCCGAGCTCGAGTTCGTACCGGGTGACCGTCGGGCCGATCGTCGAGCCGACGAGCTTGGTCTCCACGCCGTGCTGCTCGAGGGCCTCCTGCAGGGTGCGACCCCGTGCCTCGACCGCGGCCCGGTCGATGGTCTGGGCACCGGTTCGCACCAGGTGGGTCATCGGCGGCAGGCGCCACGGGCCGACCTGATCGCCGTCACCGTCGTTGCTGCCGGTTGGCGCGGTCGCGTCGGGGGTCGCCGTGCGCCGCTTCGACTTCGACCGGGACGGCCGTGGCCCCGAGCCGTCGTCCCACAGCTCACGATCCTCGGCCGCACCGTCGAACACGGCCGGGCGGGCCAGGGCGTTCGGCTCACCGGCCACCGTCGGCGGCTCGAGCGCGTCGGTTCCGCCCTGACGATCGCTGCTCAGGCTCGACAGGTCCGACAGCGCCTGTCGGGCGGCACGGCCGAGCGGACGGGCGATGGAGCCGACGCCGTGGCCGGTGCGCTCGGCCATCGTCCGCAACGAGGTCTGGGTGATCAGGAGCGCACCGCCCAGACCGAGGCCCACCAGCAGCACCGATGCGCCGGCGGTGGCGACGAGCGCCTGGAGCGGCTCGGCGATGACGGCGCCGACCCAGCCACCGGCGCCGCGGACGTCGTCGACCGAGAACGAGACCGAGTCGGGACCAGCGCTGAGATGCGCGAGCCCGAGCACTGCGACACCCACGAGTGCCCAGCCGAGCCCGATCCGGATCGGGCTCGAGGAGCGTGCATCACGGATGAACGCCACGCCGGCCGCGATCAGGACGATCGGGACGGCGAACCGTCCGACCCCCACGAACCACGCCAGCGTGGCGGCGATCGCTCGGCCGAGCGGGCCGGCGACGTCGACGTAGACGGCGAGGCCGAGCAGCACACCGACGATCACGAGGACCACGCCCACGAAGTCGTGCTGGCGGCCGTCGACGGCGCCGCGCAGCTCCTCGGTCACCTGGTCGCGCCGGCGCGGCGTCGACGGGGGCGTCGCGTCGCGGACCGAGCCGCGGGCCGCGGCGCCGCCGCGTGCCGAGGACGACGACGAGCGGGACGGCGACGAGCCACGCGTCGAGGGCCGCGTCGCGCCGGACCGACCCGAGGACGGCCGCGACGGCTTCTTGGATCTGCCCCAGGTGGTCATGGCCCGATCCACGGTACCAATCGGGGCCCGACCCACCGCGGCACCGAGAGGGGGGCTCGCCGACCTACAGCGTGTCGACGCTCAGGATCTCCCCCGTCGGCGAGACCGCGACGGCCAGCCGTCCGCCGCGCTCGGAGGCCACGATCACCTCGAGCACGACCGCGCCGTCGGTCCCGGCGGTCACGGCGAACAGCTCCAGGATGGGGGCCTCGAGCTCGTCGAGCAGGCGATCGAAGACCACCTCGTCGAGGCTCGGGACGTCGACGCCTGCGAAGGTGGCCCCGCCCTGGACGGCGCCGGCCGGTGCCGGGTCGCGCAGCTCCCCGTCGAGGTACACGTAGGGCACGACCCGTGTCCCGTCCTCGGCGGCCACGAACAGGTTGACCAGTGCGGGCGTGGCGTTGACCTCGAAGTACTCCTGCGGGCCGCCCAGCGATGCGTCCAGGGCGGCGATCGCATCGTCGATCTCGGCGACCTGCGGGAGCGACGCTCCTCCGTCGCCATCGCCGTCATCGCCGTCCGTGCCGCAGCCGCCCGCCGCCACCGTCAGCACGACGGCCGCCATGGCGGCCCCGACGGCCCGGGCGCGCCGGAGCCGCCGTCGACCGGTGGGCACCGGGGCGACCCCGCTCAGGCTTCCATGACGACGGGCACGATCATCGGCCGCCGCTTGGTCCGATCGCTCACGAACTTGCCGGCCGCCTTGCGGACGTCGCGCTCGAGCGCCTCGACGTCGCGGACACCGCTGGCCAGCCCCTTCTCGACGGCGGCGGCGACGGCGTCGCAGGCCTCGTCGAGGAGGTCCTCGGCCTCGGGGGCGTAGACCCAGCCGCGGGTGATGATCTCGGGCCCGACCAGGACCTTGCCGGTCTGGGTGTCGACGGTGACCACGACCACCACGACGCCCTCCTCGGCCAGCACCTTGCGATCGCGCAGCACCCCGTTGCCGACGTCACCGATGATGCCGTCGACGTACAGGTAGCCGGCCGGGACGCGTCCGGCGTGCTCGAGCCCGCGATCGCTGAGCTCGATCACGTCGCCGTCGGCGCACAGCAGCACGTGATCGGCGGCAACGCCCATCAGTTCGCCGAGGCGGGCGTTGGCCACCATGTGGCGGTACTCGCCGTGGATCGGCACGAACCACTCGGGCTGGACGATCGACAGGTAGGTCTTGATCTCGTCGGCCTGGGCGTGACCGGTGGCGTGCACATCCGCGATGCCCGAGTGGATCACCTGGGCGCCGGCCTGGAGCAGCCCGTCCATCACCCGGTTGACGTTGCTCTCGTTGCCGGGGATCGCATGGCTCGACAGGATCACGGTGTCGTGCTCGCCGAGCTTGACGAACTTGTTCTCGCCGCGCGCGA
>CAYRXQ010000045.1:0-8898 GCA_964428115.1 uncultured Ilumatobacteraceae bacterium | reverse complement strand
ACCTGCCCGGGCGGGTACTGGTCGAGGTCGTCGACGTCGATGAGCGACGACTCGGGGATCCGGAGCACCCCGAGCTGGAGCCCGAGCCGGACGTTCTTGCGCATGCTCAGGCCGAGCGTGGCCACCTTGCGGCCCGACGCGACCGCGGCGTCGGCGATCTGCTGGATCCGGTGCAGGTGGCTCGCGAAGCTCGCCGTGATGATCCGCCGGTCGCGGTGCTCGTTGAAGAGCGCCCGCAGGACCGGGCCGACGCTGGTCTCGCTCGGCGCGTAGCCGGGCTCCTCGGCGTTGGTGGAGTCCGACAGCAGCAGTCGCACGCCGTCGCCGGCGAGCTGGCCGAGGCGGGCCAGGTCGGTGCGCCGACCGTCGACCGGGGTGAGGTCGATCTTGAAGTCACCCGAGTGGAGCAGCACGCCCTGCGACGTGCGCACGGAGATGGCGTGGGCGTGCGGCACCGAGTGGGTCACCGGCACGAACTCGACCTGGAACGGGCCGATGTCGACGACCTCACGGTCCTTGACGGCGATCATGTCGCACCGACCGAGCAGGCCGGCCTCTTCGATGCGGTTGCGCGCCAGCCCCAGCGTGAGGGCGGCACCGTAGATCGGCAGGGGCGCCGAGCGGCGGTCGCCGATGCCGTCGCCGCTGCGGAGCAGGAACTGGATGCCGCCGACGTGGTCCTCGTGGCCGTGGGTGGCGACGAGTGCGACGATCTGCTCGGCGTTCTCCTTCAGATAGGTGAAGTCGGGCAGCACCAGATCGATGCCGTGCATGTCGGCATCGGGGAACATCAGGCCGCAGTCGATGAGCAGGATCCGGCGCGCATCGCCGGTGCCCTGCTCGATCGCCATGCAGTTGCGGCCGATCTCGCCGAGGCCTCCGAGGAAGGCGATGCGGACTGGTTCAGCCATGGAAGTGCTCCGTTCGTGCGGCGAGGAGCCGGGAGTGGACCTCCCGGGCGCGCTCGGTGAGCCCGGCCGGAGCCGGGCCGATGGGCAGCCGGCACTCGCCGACGGCCACACCGAGTGAGCGCATCATCGCCTTGGTGGGAATGGGGTTGGGGGTGTCGTCGCTGGTCTCGAACGCGAAGCTCTCGAGCAGACGGGTGTTGATGCGGCGGGCCTGCTCCACCCGACCGGCCGCCCAGGCGTCGAGCAGCTCGACGTGGTCGGGGGCCGTCCAGTGGGTGGCGACGCCGACCACACCGACGGCGCCGACCGCGAGCAGCGGCAGGGTCATCGAGTCGTCGCCGCTGTAGACCTCGAACCCGGCCGGCGCGGCCGCGATGAGCCGTGCGGTCTCGGCCGGGTTGCCAGCCGCGTCCTTGAGGCCGACCACGTTGGGCAGGTCGCGGGCGACCCGCAGCAGCACCTCGGAGGCGATCTTGCGACCGGTGCGGATCGGGATGTCGTACACCAGGTTCGGCAGCGGCGTCGCCTCGGCGACCGCGCGCAGGTGTGCCTCGATCCCGGCCTGCGACGGCCGGTTGTAGTACGGGCACAGCGAGAGGATCCCGGCGACGCCGAGCGCGGCGGCCTGCTGGGAGAGGTGCACCGAGTGGGCGGTGTCGGCACCGACCGTCCCGGCGATCACCGGCACGTCGACGGCCGCGACCACCGCAGCGAACAGGTCGAGCTTCTCGGCATCGCTCAGCGTGGGCGACTCGCCGGTGGTCCCGGCCACGACCAGGGCGTCGTTGCCCTCGTCGACGAGGCGACGGGCGAGCGCTGCCGCCACGTCGAGGTCGAGCGCGCCCTGCGCGGTCATGGGCGTCACCATGGCGGTGACGACCCGACCGAAGTGCGGCATCAGCGGTGGCTCCCCATGCGCAGCGGATGCTACCCAGCGCAGCGGACGGTCCCCAGCCCCGATCGCGGATCGGTCGGGGTCGGTCAGCGATCGGGGCCCGGACGCGAACGTGTCACCGGGGCCCCTCCCCCCGGTGGGGCTCCGGTGACACGGAACGGCGGCTCAGGCGCCGGCGATCGGCGACGGCGCGTCGGCGCCGAGCTCGAACTTGATGTACTCGCTGCCGGTGTCCTCCCAGTCCTCGAACTGGATGACGCCCATCTCCTCGAAGCGGCGGCGCAGCCAGGCGTCGTTGCGGTCGAGGAGGCCGAGCTTCTTGCAGTTCGGGACGATCTTGGAGAACAGCATCTGCTGGAACAGGTCGCGGGTCGGGTCCTTGAGCACGATCGGCAGCACGTCGCGCGGGTTGACCCCCATGCGCTCCCAGACCTCCTGGCTCATGAACCGGTCGCGCATGCGCACCGCGGCCTCGTAGGCGAACTCCTGGCGGTCCTTCATCTCGGCATCGGTCATGCCGTCGTAGACCTCCTTGAGCGACAGCACGCCGAAGGCGACGTGGCGGGCCTCGTCGCTCATGACGTAGCGCAGGAGCTGCTTGAGCAGCGGCTCCTCGGTCATCTGGTGCATGAAGCCGAACGCGGCGAGCGCGAGACCCTCGACCATCACCTGCATGCCCAGGTAGGTCATGTCCCACCGGCTGTCGTTGATGATGTCGTCGAGCAGCATCCGCAGGTGGGCGTTGACCTGGTAGCCGCCGCCCATCTTCTCGTCGAGGTACCGAGCGAAGACCTCGACGTGGCGAGCCTCGTCGACCACCTGGGTCGAGGCGTACAGCTTGGCGTCGTACCACGGCACGGTCTCGGTGATCTTGGCGGTGCACAGCAGCGCGCCCTGCTCGCCGTGCAGGAACTGCGACAGGGTCCACTTGCGGTTCTGGATGCCGTAGTCGAGCCACTCCTTGTCGCCCCAGCTCCTGAGCACCGTGTCGTCGTAGTGCCCCGGGTCGAGACCGGCGGCGATCGCCACCTGATCGCTCGACACCACCTTCTCGAGGTCGATCTCGGTGTCCCAGGGCAGGTCGGTGGTGGCGTTCCACTGGCCCGTCTTGGCCTTCTCGTAGAGCTTGCGCAGCGCGGGCCGCGACAGCGAGTAGTCCCAGGTGAAGATGGCGTCGGCGTTGTCCTTCACCACGTGCTCGACCTCGTCGACGTCGGTGTTGGTGATCGCGAGGATCGCCTCGATGTCGTTGAGGTCGGCGCGGCCGATCAGGGTCTCGTTGTCGGCGTGGACCGGGCGGTCGTCAAGGCTCATGGATGCACTCCTGCAGGTGGGTGGGATCAGGTGACGGGGACCGGCGCTCGGGCCGGATCGGGGAGGAACGGACGGAGGAAGTCGCGAGCCGACGCCTCGTCGGCCAGGTCGAGCTCGTCGCTCGGGGCCAGGAAGTAGGAGATGACGACCCGGGCCAGCACGTCGACGAGTCGGCGGGCCAGGACGCGGTCGAGGAACGGGTCGAGCAGGGGCACGAGGAAGGCCGAGGCCACCCGGATGATCCTCGGGAGCCCGTCGACGGTGAGCTGGCTGACCACCTCGCCGGGCTCGGCCGACATCATCAGGGCGAGGTGCTCGTCGTCGCGCAGCTCGCGGGTGGCGCACACCACGATCCGCACGAGCAGGTCCTCGAGGGTGGTGGCGCCGTCGACCTCGCCGCGCAGGACGGTGAAGAACTCCTCGAGCTCGCGCACCCGCAGGGCGTCGAACAGCACGTCCTTGCCGCCGGGGAACATCCGGTAGAGGGTCGCCCGCGACACCCCGGCCTCGGCGGCGATGTCGTCGATCGTGACCTTCTGCACGCCCCAGCGCTCGACGCACCGCTTCGCAGCGTCGAGGACGCGGTGGTCGGCCGGGGACATGGGATGAGACACTAAGACGGAAAGCGTCTCAGCGTCAAGGGTCGACGTGACGACGGACACGGCCCCCACCTGATCGTTCCCCCGCCGCTCCTCAGGATCCCGGTCGGGGCCCACTGGTAGCGTGTCGCTCCGGTGGACTCCGGTCCACCATCGCGTGAACGAGCACCACGATCACCCCGATCGGCGTGCTGCGACCCCAGGAGGAGACCCCCATGCGCACTCGCGCCATCGCCGCCGTGCTCGCCGCCGGCGCCCTCGTGCTCGCCGCCTGCGGCGACGACGAGGAGACCACCACGACCACCGCCGCACCGGCCGGCACGGAGGCCCCCGCGGGCACCGAGGCCCCCGCCGGCGAGGACACCTGCGCGACCGGCAAGACCGTCGCCGACGGCGTGCTCACCATCGCGACCGGCGAGCCGGCGTTCCCGCCCTACGTCATCGACGATGCGCCCGAGTCGGGCGAGGGCTTCGAGGCCGCCGTCGCCTACGCGGTCGCGGACGCGATGGGCTTCGGCGCCGACCAGGTCACCTGGGTCCGGACCACCTTCGACCAGGCCATCCAGCCCGGCACGAAGGACTACGACTTCAACCTCCAGCAGTTCTCGATCACCGCCGAGCGCGCCGCGGTCGTGAGCTTCTCCGACCCGTACTACACGAGCAACCAGGCGATCGTCGCCCTCGCGGGGTCGGCAGCCGAGGGTGCGACCAGCCTCGACGACCTCAAGGGCGTCAAGTTCGGGGCGCAGGCCGGCACCACGAGCCTCGCCTTCATCACCGACGTCATCCAGCCCGACAGCGAACCGTTCGTCTACAACGACAACAACGCTGCCAAGGCTGCGCTCGAGGCGAACCAGATCGACGCCATCGTGCTCGACCTCCCGACGGCGTTCTACGTGTCGGCCGTCGAGATCGAGGGCAGCAGCGTCATCGCCCAGTTCCCGGCCGAGGCCGGCGCGGATGCCGACCAGTTCGGTCTCGTGTTCGAGCTCGACAACCCGCTCGTCGAGTGCGCGAACGAGGCGCTCGCCGCCCTGACCGAGTCGGGCGAGCTCGCCGCGATCACCGAGCAGTGGATGGCGACCGAGACCGGTGCGCCCATCATCCCGGTCGGCTGATCCGAGCGATCCCGATCACGGCATCTCGACGGGTCCGATCATCGGTTCCCTGACCCCACGCCAGGCGTTAGAGCGGCGGCAGCGTCGCCGCTCGAACGCCATAGCTGCCGCGAGCACGGTCATCGGCGTCCAGGCGGTGATCGTGCTCGTGCCGCGTGCGCCGGGCTGGGACCGCGTCCGCCGGTCGTTCTTCGACCGCGAGATCTTCGTCGAGACCTTCCCCAAGCTCCTCGAGGCGTTCGTCCTCGACCTCAAGATCCTGGCCTGGTCCGCGCCGGCAGTGTTCGTTCTCGCGCTGCTGCTCGCCCTCGCACGCAGCGTTCGCAGCCCGTTGCTGTTCCCGATGCGGCTGTTCGCCGCCGCCTACGTCGACGTGTTCCGCGGCGTGCCGGTCATCCTCACGATCCTCCTGATCGGCTTCGGCGTGCCCGGTCTGGGTCTCGACCGCCCCTGGAACAGCCCGCTGCTCTGGGGGTCGGTGGCCCTCATCCTCGCCTACTCCGCCTACGTGTCCGAGGTGATCCGGGCCGGCATCGAGAGCGTGCACGAGAGCCAGCGCGCCGCGGCCCGCTCGCTCGGCATGACCAGCGGCCAGACCATGCGCAGCGTGGTCATCCCCCAGGCGCTGCGCCGGGTGGTCCCGCCGCTGATGAACGACTTCATCAGCCTCCAGAAGGACGTGGCGCTGGTGAGCCTCGTCGGTCCGGTCGAGATCCTCCGCCGCGCCGGCATCGAGCAGGCGCGCTTCTTCAACTTCACGCCCTACGTCGGCGCGGCGGTGATCTTCCTCTCGGTCACCATCCCCCTCACGCGGCTGGCCGATCACCTCATGGCTCGTCAACGGCGCCGCACCGGCGGAACGGTCGTCGGCTGATGAAGCTCCGCATCCAGGCGGTCAGCAAGGCGTTCGGTCCGAACCAGGTGCTCGACGCCATCTCGCTCGACGTCGAGGCCAGCGAGGTCGTGTGCCTCATCGGCGCCTCCGGGAGCGGCAAGAGCACGCTGCTGCGCTGCATCAACCTGCTCGAACCCATCGACGACGGACGGATCCTCCTCGACGAGGACGAGATCAGCACGCCCGGTCGCGACCCGGACCCCATCCGGCGACGCATCGGCATGGTCTTCCAGAGCTTCAACCTGTTCCCGCACATGACCGTGCTCGACAACGTCGCGATCGGCCCGCGCAAGGTGCTGCGCCGCGGCAAGGCCGAGGCACGCGAGGCCGCTCGCTCGATGCTCGACCGGCTCGCGTTGGCCGACCGCGCCGAGGCGTATCCCGACCAGCTGTCGGGTGGGCAGCAGCAGCGCGTCGCCATCGCCCGCTCGCTGGCCATGGGGCCCGAGGTGATGCTCCTCGACGAGCCCACCTCGGCCCTCGACCCCGAGTTGGTGGGTGAGGTGCTCGACGTCGTCCGCGACCTCAAGCGCGACGGCATGACCATGCTGCTGGCGACCCACGAGATGGGCTTCGCCAAGGAGATCGGCGATCGGGTGTGCTTCTTGCACCAGGGCCGCATCCTCGAGGAGGGCCCGCCGGCACGGATCTTCGAGACCCCCACCGAGGAGCGCACCCGGCAGTTCCTGCAGCGCGTCATCGACGCCGGCCGGCTCTGACCGGGGGCCACGGGTACGCTCCGGGCCCGTGCCCGGAGCTCAGATCGCCTCGTCCGCCGTCTTGCGTCCACGCCGGACAGGTCGGTCATCGGCGCTGATCGCACTGGCACTGGCGTTGCCGTTGACGTCGGCCGGCCTGGCGGCGTGCGGCGACGACGGCCCCGACGCCGCCGCGGTGGATCCGTTGTCGTCGGTCACGACCGTGGCCGACACCACCGCTGCCCCCGCCGTCACCACGCCGCCCGGAGCAGCGACCTCCGACGCGCCGGCACCCGTCGAGCCCACCGGGGTCGTGGTCGAGGTGGTCGCGCTCGACAACTCCTTCCGCCCCGAGGTGCTGGAGATCGCGGCCGGCGACGAGGTGGTGTTCGTGAACCGGGGTCGCAACGAGCACGATGCGCTCTCGGTCGAGGGCGACGGATGGGGCGTCGAGGTGGAGGACTTCCTCCCCGGCGCCGAGTACCGCCACGTGTTCGACACTCCCGGCACCTACCGCTACTACTGTTCGATCCACGGGACCGCCGAGGTGGGCATGGTGGGCACCGTGATCGTGACCGGCTGAAGCGAGCCGGTCACCCGTCGTCTCGGCTCCTGGGGGGAACATGCAGCGGTATCGGTCGGCACTGGCCGTGGTGGTGGCAGCGACACTGGTGGTCGCCGCCTGCGGGGGCGACGACGGGGCGGTCGACACCGTCCCGAGCACCGACGCCCCGGCAGCGACCGAACCGGCCGCCACCGAACCGGCCGCCACCGAGCCGCCGAGCACCGAGCCCCCGGCGACCGAGCCCTCGACGGCTGCGACCGACCCGCCCGAAGGGACCGCTGGCGTCATCGAGGTGCCGGGCGACCACGACACCATCCAGGCCGCCGTCGACGCAGCCCTGCCCGGCGACCTGATCCTCATCGCACCCGGCACCTACCACGAGGCCGTCGACGTGGTCACCGACCGGCTCACCATCCGCGGCCTCGACAGAAACGAGGTGGTGCTCGACGGCCGCTTCGAGCTCGACAACGGCATTCGCGTCCTCGGCGCCGACGGCGTCGCGATCGAGAACATGACCGCCCGCAACTACACGCGCAACGGCTTCTTCTGGACGGGCGCGGAGGGCTACCGCGGCTCGTACCTCACCGTGCACCGCACCGGCGACTACGGCATCTACGCCTTCGACTCGGTGCGCGGCCAGCTCGAGCACTCCTACGCGGCCGGCAGCCCCGACGCGGGGTTCTACATCGGCCAGTGCTACCCCTGCGACGCCGTGATCGACTCGGTGGTCTCCGAACACAACGGCCTCGGGTACTCGGGCACCGACGCCGGCGGCAACCTCCTGATCGTCAACTCGACGTTCCGGTTCAACCGCGCCGGGGTGGTCCCCAACTCGGGCAGCTACGAGCTGTGCTACCCACAGCGTGAGACGACCATCGTCGGCAACCTGGTGTACTCCAACAACCAGCCCGACACCCCTGCCATCTCCGTGGCGCTCCTGGCGATGGGCAACGGGATCCTGCCGGCGGGCGGGGTCCGCAACGTGATCGAGCGCAACCGGGTGTGGGACCACGACCGCACCGGGATCGGGCTCGTGCCGTTCCTCGAGGAGACCCCCAACGACGACATGCCGACCCCCGAGGAGTGGTCGCTCAGCTGCGACGAGCAGCGTGCCCAGCCCGTCGCCGAGGTGATCCCCGACGTGCTGATCTGGGACGCCCACGAGAACCGGGTCGTGGGCAACGTCGTCTCCGACAGCCGCGAGGCCGACCTCGCCGTCGCGTCGGCCGACACCGACCTGTCCACCCTGGGCAACTGCTTCAGCGACAACGAGTTCGCCACCACCGCACCGACCGACCTGCAGACCCTCGCACCCTGCGACGGCACCGGCTCGGGCGATTGGACGGCGGGCGACCTCGGCGTGATCCGCTGGCTGGCCGAGATCGACAGCCGGCCGCCGGCGGTGGACTACCAGGAGGCCTCGCTGCCCGAGATCCCCGTGCTCGAGAACATGCCCGATGCCGCCACGGCACCCGCCCGACCGGCCGTCGACGTCCCGTACGCCGTCGACCTCGCGGCGATCCCGGTCCCGCCCGCTCCGTGACCGCTCGGCGCCGTCGGGTCCGCACGGCCGCGCTCGTCCTCGCGGCCCTGCCCGTGCTGGCGGGGTGCCTCGCGACGGGTGGGGACCCCTCGGCGGTGGGTCCCAACGCGGCGCCCGACCGGATCGTGACCGGCCCCCAGGGCCGCGTCCCGCAGTTCCTCGCCGAGTGCGAGGTGTCGCACTACGCCTTCGACGACCCGATCGTCCACCCGGGCCACGCGGGCGCGAGCCACCAGCACGTGTTCTTCGGCAACACCGCCGTCCACGCCGGCTCCACCCTGGCCGACCTGCTCGATGCCGCCACCACCTGCGACCAGCCGCTCGACACGGCCTCGTACTGGACGCCGGTGCTGCTCGACG
>CAYRXQ010000044.1:11385-17434 GCA_964428115.1 uncultured Ilumatobacteraceae bacterium | reverse complement strand
CCCTCACGGGTGCCGGGCTCCTCGGTGATCCGCTCGAGGGCGTCGTGCACGAACTTGCGGAAGAGGTCCTCGTCCGAGGACGGGAAGCCGAGCATCCGCCCGATCACGTTGACGGGGATGTGCTGGGCGTACTGCACCGCCGCGTCGACGATGGTCTCGCCGGAGGTGACCTCGCCGATCCGGTCGAGCAGCTCCTGGCACAGCTGGCGGATCTCGGGCTCCCACGGCTCGATCTTCTTCGGCGCGAAGGCCGGGAGCAGGAGGCGTCGTGCCATGCCGTGGAAGGGCGGGTCGCTGGTGATCGGCGGGGCGCCGCCGATCGGTGCGGGGAGCGCCAGGTCGCCGGGACGCCCGACGGCGACCACGACGCTGCGGCTGGTGAAGTGGTCGGTGTCGTAGGCGACCTCGTGCACCGTGTCGTGCGTCAGGGGGACCCACATCCCGCCGTAGCGGTCGGAGTGGGCGACCGGGCACCCGCTCTCGCGCAGCTGCTTCCACACCTGGGGCGCGTCGGGGTTGTAGGCCGGGTCCGCGTGGTCGAAGTCGGTGGCGAAGTCGGCGACGGGGCCGTAGTCGTCGGCGTCGTAGGGGACGCGCTGCCAGACGTGGGTGCCCTCGGGGCTGTCGCCGAACACCGGGGGGACGTACTCGCCGGTCTGGGCCGCGGTCCGACCGACCGTGGTCTCGTTGTGGTCGACGATGTCGGTCATGTCAGTCGCTCTCCAGGATCTTGATGGCGTATTCGGGGCAGTTGGCAGCAGCGAGGCGGGCCGTGGCACGGAGCTCCGCAGGGAGGTCGTCCTCGATCAGGAGCAGGGCCTGTCCGAGGTCGTCGACGTCGAACAGCTCCGGCGCCAGCCCGTAGCACCGGTTGTGCCCCTGGCACCCCTGTGCATCGAGATGGACTCGCATCCAGGGAATCTAGATGGCAGCGCCAGCGGTGAACAGGGCGGAAGAACGAATTTTCTCCGGCACGACCCACCGGTGTCAGACACGCTGCAGCTGATCGCGCTGCAGCTGGACGCGCTGCAGTCTGGCGCTCGTCGGCGGGCTCAGGTCGTGGGAGCGATGACCGCGAAGCTGGCGGTCGCGCTGGCGACGATGCGGTCCTCGTCGTCGCGGGTCGTCGCTTGGAGGTGGACCACGCGGCGACCGGCCGTGAGGACGGTGGCCTCCGCCGTGACCCGGCCGCTCGACACGGCGCGGTGGAAGCGCGTGTGGAGCTCGATGGTGGCGCAGGCGCTGCCTTCCTCGAGGGCCGACATCACGGCGGCGCCCATCGCGGTGTCCATCAGCGTGAACGCCACGGCGCCGTGGGCCACGCCATTCGGATTGAGGTGGCGTTCGTCGAGATCGAGCGACGCCGTCGCACGGTGGTGACCTCGTTCGATGGAGAAGCCGAGGAACTCCTGGAGCGGGAAGGTCGGTGCCGGACGGTCGTCGCTCATGGACGGACGCACTCGACGGCGTGCCCGCGGGAGGGCTCGGCTGCGGACATGGCGCGCACACTACTGGGGGTCGACGGGCCCAGGGCTCGACGAGTCGGCGACTCGGCGCGGAGGTGCGAGCTGCAGCGCTGTGCGAGCTGCAGCGCCTCCAGCTGCAGCGTGTCTGACACCGTCAGCTCCGTCAGCTGGGGCGGTGGTCGGCGAGGCGGTCCAGGAAGCGGAGGGCGGCGGTCGCTGACTCGAGGCGCCACATGGCGACGACGTCCGGGTCCTCTGGGTCGGCGGCACCGAACGTGTCGACCAGGGTCGAGATGTGGGTCCGCTGCGCCTCGAGCATGGCGCCGATGTCGATCCGGTTCAGGTCGGCCAGGGTGATCTTGAGGAGGAGTGCACTGCGCAGGTCGCGGATGTGGGCGACCGGGGTGCGCAGCCAGCGCCGCAGTGCGGCGCGCCCGGCCGCGGTGATGGCGAGCACCGTGCGCTGCCCGCCCGCGATGCCCGGTTCCTCGGCGATCGGTTCGATGAGGCCGCGGGCTGCGAGTTGGTCGAGCGACCGATAGGTGAGTGCGCGCGACATCGACCAGATCCGACCGACGTCGCACTCGGGCTTCAGTCGGGCGGCGACGGCGAAGCCGTGACCCGGCGCTCGGTACAAGATGCCGAGGCAGGCCCACTCCCCGAGGAGGAGCTCGTCGGCGCCGTCGCGGCTCACGCCGGGTGGACCTCGATGTCGGTGGCCTTGACCGTGGCGTGGACGGCATCACCGGGTCGTAGGTGCAGGTCGGTGACTGCCGCGGCGGTGACCTCGGCGGTGAGGGGCAGTGGGCCGTCGATGCGAACTCGGGCTCGGTCGCCGAATGGTTCGATGTCCACGATCGAGCCGGGCCAGGTGTTGCGGGCGCTCGAGCCACTCGGGGCGGCGCGGGTCACCGTGATGGAGTGGGGTCGGATCACTGCGAACGCAGCGCCCGGTTCCGCCCCTGCCACCACGACCTCGACGCCGGCGGCGGTCCGCAGGACGCCGTCGTGGACCGTGCCACCGACCAGGTTCACACCCACGAGGTCGGCCACGTACCGAGACCGTGGATGGGCGGTGACCTCCGCGAGGCTGCCCGACTGGACGATCCGGCCGTGTTCGACGATGACGACGCGGTCGGCGAGCGCGTAGGCGTCGACCGGATCGTGGGTGACCAGCAGCCGCATCCCGTCGAACGTGGCGAGATGGCGACGAAGGTCGCGGCGAACGCTCGCCCGCGTCCCCACGTCGAGCGCGGCGAGGGGCTCGTCGAGCAGCAGGACCCGCGGTGACGTCGCGAGCGCGCGGGCCAGGGCGGCCCGTTGCGCCTGGCCGCCCGACAGCGCGCGTGGTCGTTGTGTGGCGTAGCCATCCAGACCGACCCGTCCGAGCCACTCGGCTGCGACGGCCAGGGCCTCGCGCTTGGGCACCCTGCGGGCTCGCAGCCCGTAGGCGACGTTCTCGAGCACGGTCATGTGGTCGAACAGCAGGTAGTCCTGGAACACGATGCCGATGGGGCGATCCTCGGGCTCCACGAACAGGTCGTCGGCGGGGGCATCGAGCGTGATGTCGTCGATGGCGACCCGACCGGTGTCGAGCGGGACGAGCCCGGCGATCGCTCGCAGGATCGTGCTCTTGCCGGCACCGTTCGGACCGAGTACTGCCACCAGCTCGCCGGGCGCGACGGTGAGCTCGACCTCGAGGTGCAAGGTGCCCAGCGTCAGGGCGATCTCGGCCTCGACGGTCACGCGGCCACCGATCGAGGATGCGCCGCCTGGCCGAGGAACCGGTCGCGCAGACCCACCAGTACGGCGAACGACACGAGCATGAGCACGAGGGCGAACGTGATCGCCTCCTCGGGGTTCGTCTCGAGCGAGAGGTACACCGCGAGCGGCATCGTCTGGGTGGTGCCGGGGAAGTTCCCGGCGAAGGTGATCGTCGCTCCGAACTCGCCGAGCGCCCGCGCCCACGACAGCACGGCACCGGCGATGAGAGCCGGGCGGATGGCCGGGAGCGTGACGCGCCGGAAGGTGTACCAGCGCGACGCTCCCAGCGTGCGGGAGGCATCCTCGAACCTGGTGTCGAGCTGACGGAGGGCGGCCTCGACGGTGATGACCAGGAACGGCATCGCGACGAAGGTCTGGGCGATCACCACCCCGGCGGTGGTGAAGGGCAGCTGGAGGTCGAACCAGCGGTCGAGGTACTGGCCGACCAAGCCGCGCCGACCGAGCGCGAAGAACAGGGCGACGCCGCCCACCACCGGGGGCAGCACCATCGACAGGGTGCAGAGTGCCCGGATGACGCCGCGGCCCGGGATCTCCGAGCGGGCCAGGAGCCAGGCCAGGGGCACGCCGAACACGACCGACAGACCGGTCGCCCACAGCGAGCAGATCAACGACAGTCGAAGTGCGACCATCGCGGTGTCCGAGGTGAGGTATCCCCACGCACCCGACCACGGCACGCGCCACAGCAGGCCGACGAGTGGCAGGGCGAAGAACGCGACCGCGACGGCCGCGAGGGCCATCACCGGGACCGGCAGCACCCGTCGCCGCCCGCGCTGACCGTGCCGTCGGTGTCCGCTCATGGTGCGACGAACCCGAACGAGGCGAGGATCCTCTGCCCCTCCTCGGACAGGACGAAGTCGACGAACGCCTGTGCTCGCTGGGGATCGGTCGACTCGGCCGTGACGGTGATCGGGTATTGGGCGACGACGTTGATGTCGGTCGGGATCTCCACTCCGTCGGCCGACGCGCCGGTGGCGGCCACATCGGTCGCGTACACGATCCCGGCGTCGGCCTCGCCGAGCGTCACCTTGGTCACGACCCCCTTCACGTTCTCCTCGAACGACTTCGGGGTCACCGTCACCGCAGCGTTCTCGAAGATCTGCTGCGCGTACCGGCCACACGGCACCTCGGGTGCGCACGACACGACGATCAGATCGGGATTGGCCAGATCGTCGACCCCGGTGATCCCGAGTGGGTTGCCCGGGGCGACGATGATCTGCGACAGGTTGGTGGTGAACACGACGGGTTCCGACGCGTTCGCCCCGGCCTGGGTCAGCGTCGTCATGGTGCTCGTGTCGGCCGTGGCGACGACGTCGGCCGGCGCGCCCTCGACGACCTGGGTCACCAGCGTCGACGAGGCCGCGAAGTTGAACGTCACCTCGGCGCCCTCGTTCGCCTCCTCGAAGCCATCGCCCAGCTCGGTGAACGCATCGGTCAGCGACGCCGCAGCGAACACCGTGATGGACGCCGAGGCCGAGGAGCCGCTCCCGCCGCACCCCGCACCCAGGAGGCCGAGCGTGGCCACGACCAACGCTGTGACGAGGGGAGGTCCGGGCACCGCGACAACATAGTCACTCGCTGACTATCGCGGTGCCGCGAGTCGCCTCGGACCTGCAGCGCGCCAACCTGCAGCGTGTCTGACACCGTTCGGGTACGAGCTGCAGCGCGGCCAGCTGCAGCGTGTCTGACACCGGGGGTCGACACCGGGGGTCAGCGGTCGACGGGGGGGTGGGTCTCGTACATGCGGACCAGGACGACGAGGCCCGACGCGGCGGTGAGGGCGGCGACGGCGTAGATCGCGGCCTCGATGGAGACGAGGTCGGCCAGGACGCCGGCGAGCAGCGCACCGACGGCGAAGCCGGCGTCGCGCCACAGCCGGTAGACGCCGACCGACCGGGCGCGCCACGTCGGGTGGGCGACGTCGCCGATCGTCGCCAACAGGGTGGGGTAGACCATGGCGGTCCCGGCGCCGAGGAGTGCCGCGCCGGCAGCCCAGGCCCCGAAGCCCGTAGTGGCGGCGATGACGGCGATCGCGACGGCCTGGGTGAGCATGCCGCTGACGATCAGGGGCTTGCGGCCGATCCGGTCCGAGAGGCCGCCGGTGATCAGCTGCCCGATGCCCCACACGGCGGGGTAGATCGCAGCGAGCACCCCGATGCGACCGACCGACAGCCCGGCCTGGGCGAAGAAGATCGGGAACAGACCCCAGGCGAGCCCGTCGTTGAGGTTGTTGACGAGCCCGGCCTGCGAGGCCGACGACAACGCCTTCTCGCGGAACGAGGTGAGGGTGAAGATCTCCTTGGTGGTGAGCTGGTCGTGCAGTGCGTCGTTGGTCGTGACGTGGTTGGCGGCCTCGTGGTGCGCGTGGGCGCGCGTCTCGCGGACGAAGAGCACCGACAGGCCGAGACCGAGCCCGGCGTACGCGAGGCCGAGGAAGAACGGCGCCGGCCGGAGGCCCCACTGCTCGGCGATGTACCCGGTCGCGAGCGCGGTGATCGCCACTGCGCCGTAGCCGGCGGCTTCGTTGAGGCCCATGGCGAAGCCACGCTTGGCCGGACCGACGAGGTCGATCTTCATGATCACCGTGGTCGACCAGGTGAGCCCCTGGTTGACGCCGAGCAGGACGTTGGCGAACACCACCCAGCTCCACGTCGGCGCCCACATCAACAGCAGCGGGACGGGGATGCCGATCAGCCAGCCGGCGATCAGGACGGGCTTGCGGCCGTAGCGGTCCGACAGGGTTCCGGCGAAGAAGTTGGTCGCCGCCTTCACGATGCCGAACGCGGCGATGAACGTGAGCG
>CAYRXQ010000044.1:0-11375 GCA_964428115.1 uncultured Ilumatobacteraceae bacterium | reverse complement strand
TGGCGGTGAAGGCGGTGAGCCCGAACTCGTCGGTGGCGAGGAGCGGCAGGACCGTGCGCTCCTGGCCGATCATCCCGCCGACGAGCGCGTTGACGCCGACGAGCAGCGAGAACTGGGCGATGTTCTCGCGGAGCCCGAGCCGCAGTGGCCGAGGGGCGCCACTCGAAATGTTCAAAGACATGCTTGAAGAGTAGCGTGGAGTGCCAGATATTCAAAGAACGACTTGAGGAGATCGGCGTGGGTGATCGGCAGGCGAAGGACGCGTTGTTCGACGCATTCGGGGAGGTCGCGAAGGCACTCGCGAACGGGCGGCGCTCCGAGCTGATCGACGTGCTCGCCCAGGGGGAGCGTCACGTGGAGGAGCTCGCCGCGGAGATCGGCCAGAGCGTGGCGAACACGTCGTTCCACCTCCGCGTGCTCGCCACCACGGGTCTGGTGACCACGCGCCGCGACGGCACCCGCATCTACTACCGGCTCGCCTCTGAGCGGGTCGGCGAGCTGTGGGCGGCGCTGCGCGACGTGACCGCCGCACACCACGAGCACCTCGACGACCTGGCGGCCGCCTACCTCGGCGATCGTGATCGCCTCGAACAGATCGGCCGCGACGAGCTCGCGGCGCGGATCGCGGCAGGTGACGTGGTGGTGGTCGACGTCCGACCCGCGGCGGAGTACGCAGTAGGACACATCGCCGGTGCGCGCTCGATCCCGCTCGACGAGCTCGGCGCGCACGTGAAAGAGCTCCCCGCCGAGGTCGAGGTCGTCGCCTACTGCCGCGGCCCCTACTGCGTGTACGCGGACGATGCCGTGCGCCTGCTGCGGCGCCGCGGTCGACCGGCCCGCCGACTCGAGGACGGGTTCCCGGAATGGCAGCGCGCCGAGCTCCCGGTGGCGGTGGCGGTTGCGAGGGCGCCCGCCGGGGTCAGCGCCCTCCCTGGCCGTCGTCGACCCTGATCGTCGTCCCGGTCACGGCCTCGGAGGCGGGCGAGACGAGGAACAGCAGGGTCGAGTCGAGCAGGGCGGGGTCGAGGAGGCGGCGTCGCGGGAAGTGCTGAGTGATGTCGCCCATGCGCTCGAGCATCCCGTCCATCATCTCCGAGGAGAACGCACCCGGCGCGATGCAGTTGACGTTGATGTGGTAGCGGGCCCATTCGACGGCGAGGGTCTCGGTCAGCCGGTGCACCGCAGCCTTCGAGATCGAGTAGAGCGCTGCCCCGTTGCCCGCGTACGAGAAGGCGGCGACCGAGGCGATGTTCACGATCCGCCCCGGCTGGCCCGCGGCGATCAGGCCGCGGGCGACCTCGTTGGCGAGCAGCCAGGGGCCGCGCAGGTTGGTGTCGAGTACGGCGTCGGTGAGCTCGAGCGACATCTTGTGGGCGCGCTGTGCGTCGGGGATGCCGGCGTTGTTGACGAGGATGTCGACCACACCGAAGGCCTCGCGGGCGGCCGCGACCGCCTGGGTGATCGAGTCGGCGTCGGTGACGTCGAGCGCGATCGGCTCGCACTCCCCACCGTTCGCACGGATCTCGGCAGCGAGCTCCTCGAGTCGGTCGACCCGACGCGCGGTGGCAGCGATCTGCGCGCCGCTCGCGGCCAACGTGAGCGCGAACCGTCGCCCGAGCCCGGAGCTCGCGCCGGTCACGAGTGCAACGCGCCCGGTGAGATCGTTGGAGACGTACGGCAGGGGATAGGGATCGCTCATGGCGCCCAGCGTGGCAGTCCGGGTTCCGCGGCATCGTGCCGGACGGCCCCGGGACGCGGCGGAGGGGCCGGTCCTGCCCTCTCGGGTGACCGGCCCCTCCGTCGACGGGTAGACGTCAGATGCGCTCGATGATGATCGCCGGGGCCATGCCACCGGCGGCGCACATCGTCACCAGGCCGTAGCGGCCGTCGCGGCGCTCGAGCTCGTCGAGCACGGTGCCGATCAGCATTGCGCCGGTGGCGCCGATCGGGTGGCCGAGCGCCATCGCGCCACCGTTGACGTTGACCTTGCTGCGGTCGAGGTCGAGGTCGCGGATGAACTTCTCGGCGACCACGGCGAAGGCCTCGTTGATCTCGAACAGATCGATGTCGTCGACCGTCAGGCCGGCCCGGGCGAGCACCTTGCGAGCCGCCGGCACCGGCGCGTTGAGCATGAGCGTCGGGTCGTCGCCCATGTTCGCGGCCGCCACGACGCGCGCCCGTGCCGTCCACCCGTTGGCCTTGGCGGCTGCCGGGCTGGCCAGCAGCACCGCTGCGGCACCGTCGACCACGCCCGAGCTGTTGCCGGCGTGGTGGACGTGCTCGATCTCGAGATCGGGGTAGCGGGCGAGGACCATCGCCCGCAGCGTCGTGCCCTCGGCGTCGAGCGGGACGTCGGCCATCGCGGCGAACGAGGGGGCGAGCTTGGCCAGCGACTCCACGGTGGTGCCCGGACGGGGGAACTCCTCGCGGTCGAGGGCCAGGGTGCCGTCCTCGCGGTACACCGGGATGAGGCTGCGATCGAAGCGACCCTCGGCGATCGCGACCGCGGCGCGAGCCTGCGACTCGGCGGCCAGCTCGTCGAGTGCCTGACGGGGGATGCGCTCGAGGCTGGCGATCGCGTCGGCGGCGACGCCCTGGTGGGTCTGGGGATGCCGGGCCCGCAGGCGGGCGTTGCCGGCGTCCATGAGTGGACCCCGCACGGTTCCCTGGGCGGCGCCGAGCGCCGGGTGGAGCGACATCATCTCGCAGCCGCCGGCGATGACCACGTCCTCCATGCCCGCCATGATCGAGGTGGCGGCGATGATGCTCGTGGTGATGCCGGAGCCGCAGAAGCGGTCGAGGGTGACGCCGCTCGCCTTGATGTCGAATCCCGCGTCGAGGGCGGCCATGCGGGCGAGGTCGCCGCCCTGGGTTCCGACCTGCATGCTGGTGCCGAACACGACGTCGTCCACGGCGGCCGTGTCGACGTCGTTGCGGTCGCGGATCGCGGCGAGCACGGTGGCAGCGAGCTGCTGGGGATGGACGTCGGCAAGCGAACCCTTGCCGATCTTGCCGATCCCGCGCGGGGTGCGGCAGGCATCGATGATGAGGGCCTCGGTCATGTGGGGGTGTCACCTTTCGTGGGGGCGGAGCAGGGCGCTGGTCATCGGGGGAGTCGATGGCGACCCGGGCGTGGCAGACGCAGCGGCCGCGATCCTGCACGATGCGGGTCGCTCGACACGACTCGCGCAGCGCCGCTGGCCAATCCCGGTCCTTGAAGTGGCACGTCGTCTGCCATAAGATGCTCCGGCCGGAAGGGGGCATCATGACGACATCGGCTCGGCTCATCTCGGACATGCGCGGCGTCCGCTACGGGGAGGTGCTCACCGTCCACGCCACCGACACCGGGCTGCAGGCCGAGGTCTGGGGCACCCAGATGCTGCACGACTGCCCGCAGGACTGGTGGGAGACGCTCGACGCCGCCGCGATCGCCGCCGACATGGGTGCCGCGTTCGTGAAGCTCAACGGTCCGCGGCACTGGATGCTCGACGGGCTCGGCACCAAGGTCGCCGTCGTCGAGCCGATGATCCGCGAGATCAACGGCCTGCCGGTGCGTCGCATCGCCACCGTGGAGCTCGGCGAGATGCCGGCGTCGGTGCCCTACACCGAGCGGCACGTCAACCGCGGCGCCGTGTTCTTCTTCGATGCCGGCAGGCCCGTGCACGAGCTGGTCTCGCCCGACGGCACGGCGTACGTGATGCAGGCCTACTGCCTCGGTGTCGATCCGACCCTGACCGAAGCGGTGCTGCCGCAGCTCGGCGAGCGCCTCGCCCTCCCCGACGGCTGGGGCTTCCGTACCCGGGTGCTCGACGAGGAGCTGGTCGTCGACACGAGCACCACCATGGCCGTCGTGCTCCAGGACGAGCTCGAGAACACCTACACGCTGCCCGGCTGACGGTCGCTCCTTCGGCGCCGCCCGATCGCCATCACCCGTCGGGGATCCGCGACCAGATCGTTCGCGTGGATCAACATCGCGGGTACGAACGTCCGGACGTGTTCGTCGCGGCGACCCCCACGGGGGTTCCCGATGGTGGTGCTCGTCGTCGCGCTCGGCCTCACGGGATGCGCCGTGGTGGCCATCGCATCGACGCCGGGCCATCGGACAGCCACGGTGCAACCCCCGTCGACGGTGTCGATCGACGGGCTCCCGCCCCTGGCGGACGCGGCCGGGCCCGTCCCGGTGGGTGCCGCCGAGGTCGTGGGCCCCCTATCCGACGCGGCGTCGGTGAGCTCGCGGGCAGCCTCGGGGACCACCGGCGACGGCCTCGGTGCGCCGGCCGCTGCGACCGAGCCTGCGGTTCGCCTCGACCCGCAACCCCGGTGGCTGACGATGGCCTTCGTCGGCGACGTCCTCACCCACAGCCCCTTGTGGGGGCAGGCCGAACGGAATGCCGGCGCACCGGGCCGGTACGACTTCGGCCCGATGTGGCAGCGGGTCGCACCACTGATCGCCGGGGTCGACCTGGCCGTCTGCCATCTCGAGACCCCGATCGCGCCACCCGGTGAGGAGCTGTCGACCTACCCGGTCTACGGCGTGCCGGCCGAGGTGATCTCCGGCATCGCCGGCGCGGGCTTCGACCACTGCTCCACGGCCAGCAACCACACCTTCGACCGCGGCGTCGCCGGGCTGACCCACACCGTTGACGTGCTCGAGGCGCACGGGCTCACCCAGTCGGGGATGGCGCGAACACCGGCCGAGATCCGACCGCGGATCCGGACGGTGAACGGCATCGCCGTCGCCCTGCTGTCGTACACCGAGCACTACAACGGGCTGCGACCACCCGAGGGTGAGGAGTGGCGCTCCGCGCTCATCGACCCCGACCGGATCCTCGCCGACGCAGCCGAGGCTCGCACCGCCGGCGCCGAGGTGGTGGTCGTCAGCCTCCACTGGGGCGTGGAGGGCTCCTCGGTCCCGACTGCCGAGCAGCGCTCGATCGCCGACCGGCTCGCACGATCGGGATCGATCCACCTGATCATCGGGCACCATGCCCACGTGTTGCAGCCGATCGAGAAGATCGGCAGCACCTGGGTGGCCTACGGGCTCGGGAACGTGCTGTCGAACCTGCCCGTCTCCGACCGCTGGCCCGCCGCCTCGCAGGACGCCGGGATCCTCCAGGTCATGCTCTCGGTCGATCACCGCGGACGCGTCCGCGTCGAGCGACCGGTGTTGTTCCCGACCTGGGTCGACAAGGACGCCGGGTGGGTGATCCGGCCCGTGCTGGCCGACCTCGCCGCCGCCGAGGTCGGCGTTGGACTGCGAGCGCGCCTGGAGGCCTCGCTCGCCCGGACCCGGGCCGTGATCGCTGCGGCACTGTTGCCGCCGGGCTGAGACGGGACGCCTGGCGTCGGGCCGCGCCCGCCGGCTGCCTGGTGCCTCGGCTGCGTGCCTCGGTCAGCCCGCGAGGTCGCGGCGCCGCAGTCCCACGTAGCCGACCGCCGCGAGGCCGGCGGCGATCGCGGTCAGCACAGCGAGCGGGAGCAGCGCGTCCGCCGTGCCCGGCAGCCGCGGCGAGTGGACGAACGGCGAGAGATCGACCAGCCACGACGGCAGATCCCACAGCGCGCCGAGCTCGACGAGCACCACGAAGGCCACGTACGGCACCCAGACCAGGGTGGTGTACCGCGGTGCCCACCCGAACACCGCCATCACCAGCGCGGTCAGCACCCAGGCGGCGGGGATGCGGGCCAGGCCTGCGACCACGAGCTCGCCCATCATCGCCGTGTTGCCGACGTCGAGCGCGTGCCCGACCCCGACGGCGAGACCGGCCAGCAGGAGCAGCACCGCGACGCCGCCGAGCGCGCACAGGAACAGCGCCGTGGCCCATCGCCACCGGGTCGTGGCGGTCGCGAGGACGAGGGCCGCGTGGCCCGCGGTCTCCTCGGTGTGGAGGTGGTTGGCCGCGGCGATCCCGAAGGCGGCGACGATCGAGCCGATGATCGCGAGCTCGGCGGCGAGGAACGCGTCGACGATGGCCTGCTCCCCGCCGAGTGCGAGGAAGAACTCCTGCATCGCCGGCGAGTCGAGCATCCCGCTGACGCTGCTCGTCAGCGAGCCGAGGAGCACGCCGAACACCGCGATCCCGATCATCCAGGAGAGCAGCACCCCGCGGTTCAGGCGCACCGCCAGACCCCAGGCGCTCCCGATCCGGCCGCGCGCCGGCCCGGCGCGCTCGGCGAGCAGGCCGGCGCCGAGGTCGCGGCGGGCGCGGAGAGCGAACGCGATCGACACCATGACAGCGGTGAACCCGACGGGCAGCAGGAGCACGGCGAACCGATCGCCGGCGAAGGACCGGACCTGTTGGGTCCACCCGATGGGCGACATCCAGGTCAGGATCGTCGGCCCCGACTCGGGCATGTCGCCCGCAGCCCGGAGCAGGTAGCTGACCGCCACGGCGATCACGCCGAGCCCGATCGCAGCGCGATGCCCGGTGGTCACCTGCGCAGCCACGGCGGCCACCCCGCCGAACGCGATGCCGGCGACGGCCCACGCGAGCCCGAAGGCGATCGAGCCCGTCGACGGCAGCCCGGCTGCGACCAGGGCCACCGTGGTCAGCAGTCCCAGTGCCAGGCTGGCGCCGAAGGTCAGCGCCAGCGCTGCAGTGAGCGGGGCGTTGCGCCCCACCACCCCGGAGCTCAGCAGCTCGAGCCGGCCCGCCGCCTCCTCGGCGCGCGTGTGCCGGATGGTGATAACGACCATGAGCACGGCGACGAACGCCGCGCCGAACGCCGTCAGCTTGATGAGGCCCAGCGAGCCGAGCGAGGTCGGGTCGTAGACCCGCCCGTACAGGGCGACCAACGACGGCGTGGCGTTGATCACCTCGGCGGCCTCCAGGCGACCCTCGAGATCGGGGTAGAGGTCGGCGGTGGCCGCCGCCGAGAACCCGGCCATCGCTGCGAACCCCAGCACCCATCCGGGCAGGAGCCAGCGATCGCGTCGCACCGCGAGTCGCAGCAACGTGCCCGTCCCGGTCAGGGTGTCACGCATCGCCGGTGGCGCCCTCGCTGTCGGTGGCGCCTTCGGCGTCGGTGCCGTAGTGGCGCAGGAACAGCTCCTCGAGGGTGGGCGGTTGGCTCCTCAGGCTCCGGATCCCGGCGGCACCGAGCGCCTGCACGAGCGCATCCATGCCGTGCGGCTCGACCTGTGCACTGATGCGGTGGCCGTCGATGACCACCTGGTGGACCCCGTCGATGCGATCGAGATCGGCCGGCACGGTCACCACCTCGGCGCTGACCGCGGTGCGCGTCAGGTGGCGGAGCTCGTCGAGCCGGCCCGACTCCACGATCCGGCCGTCACGGATGATGCTCACCCGATCCGAGAGCGCCTCGGCCTCGCTCAGGATGTGACTGCTGAGCAGCACGGTCCTGCCCTGGTCGCGCAGCTCGTGGATGCACGATCGGAACGCCACCTCCTTTACCGGGTCGAGACCGGCCGTGGGCTCGTCGAGGAGGTAGAGCTCGGCATCGCTCGCGAGCGCGGCGACCAGGGCGACCTTCTGGCGGTTGCCGCGGGAATAGGTCCGTGACTTCTTGGTCGGGTCGAGGTCGAACAGCTCGAGGTAGCGATCGCGACGTGCCGGATCCTGCCGACCCTGGAGCCGACCCAGGAGGTCGATGATCTCGCCGCCGCTGAGGTTGGGCCACAGCGACACGTCGCCGGGGACGTACGCGATCCGAGGGTGCAGCGTGGTCACGTCGTGCCATGGGTCGCCGCCGAGCAGCCGCACCGCTCCGGCGTCGATCCGCAACATGCCGAGCAGGACGCGCAGCGTGGTGGTCTTGCCCGAGCCGTTGGGCCCGAGGAACCCGTGCACCTCACCGCGCTCGACCTGCAGGTCGAGCCCGGCCAACGCCCGGGTGCGACCGAACGACTTGACGACGCCGCGGACGTCGATCGCCAGATCCGGGGTGCGCTCCTGGGCCGTCACGCTCGTCACGCTCGTCCTGCCCGTCGGGCCGGCGATCGGCGCCGGCTCGCGTGGACGGCCTCGTGGGCGGCGATCAGCCGCTCGGGCGTCACCCGCGCCACCGCCTGTGCGAGCACGTCGAGCGCGACGTCCTCGATCCGGGCGAAGCGGACGCACGACGTGCCCATGTCGAGCTTGGTGCCCGTGGCGGTCCAGGCGTCGACGAACCAGTCGCGCTCGGTGTCATCGGCGTAGATGCCCATCAGGTACACGGCCACGTGACGCTTCTGGTTCGCGAGCGCAATGACGCTCAGCGGCTGCCGGTTGTAGGTGTCGGGGAAGGCCTCGAGTGGGATGACGTAGCCGAGCATCCCGAACGACATCTGCTCCTCGAACCCCGTCGGGAGATGGTCGAGGATCGTGCGTCGGACCGTCTCGATGAGCGCTCGACGATCCTCGGGCAGCGCCGCCAGGTACTCCTGCGGAGTCGATGCCTTCGAGCTGACCACGAGGTCCATCATGCCCGCGCCGTCGACCCGGCGGGGTCAGGGGCTGGCCAGCAGGTCGCCGTGGTGGCGGGCGACGAGGTCGGGGTAGCTGCGCACGAAGTAGTTCCAGAGCTGTTCGCCGTAGCACCCGGCACCCTCCGAGGTGGTCCCCGATGCGCCCTCCAGCAGCTCGTCGCGAGTGGCCATGAAGCCGGCCTCGCGGTGCCGCGGGCTCGCGGCGACCGCCTCGGCGAACCGCAGGTCGAGCGGGAGCGGCTCCAGGGTCGTCCGCAGGTCAGGACCGTGGAAGTAGCCCGAGGAGTACCGCTCGTCGTGGGCGATCACCCGGTGGTCGGTGGCAACGAAGTAGTTGCCGGTCATCGACTGCAGGATCTCGCCCAGGTTCACCACGATCGCCCCGTCGGTCGGTGGGACGTCGATCCATTCCCCGTCGGGATTGCGGGCCTGCAGCCCGCCGACGCCGTGCTGCCACAGCAGCGTCAGGAACCCGGCGTCGTGGTGTGCGTTGACGCCGGCCTCGCCGGGCGGCGTCTCGGGGTAGTGGATGAGCTTCACCAGCGACATCCGCCGCTCACCGAAGCGCTGGTCGAGGTGATCGGGAGCGAGGCCGAGCCCCACGCACATCGCGGCCATCAGCTCGTCCGCGATCGCGCCCATCTCGCGCTGGAACCGCTCCACGAGTGCACGGAACCCGGGCAGCGTCGTCTCGTCGAGCCACTGGTTGGGCCCTTCGAGCCGGAGGTACGGCGGGTCGAGCTCGCCGGATCGAGGCGGGTGCTCGGTCCATACGTCGATCTGCTCGCGATGATCGACCCGATTGTCGGTGAGCTCCGCACCCACCTGCTCCCAGCCGCGGAACCACGGCGAGTGGATCTTCGCGATCTGCTCCTTGACGCTGGTGGGGAGCGAGAAGAACTGCTGCAGCGCTGCGAAGTACTCGTCGACGAAGGTGGCGTCGACGCCGTGTCCGACGAGCTGGAAGAAGCCCACCTCGTGGCAGATCGAGCGCAGGCGCTCCGCGAACGCCACCCGGTCGGTGCCGGGCGCGGTCCAGTCGGCGAGCGACACGGTCGGGATCGTGCGAAAGGCGTCGGTCGTCACGACGGCCACGGTAGACGGCGCACGTGGGCTCGCCCCGGGGCGGACGGCGCCGAGCTGCTGAGGCGGTCCGCTCGAGGTCGTCGAACATCGAGACCGAGTGCTCTCGGGACGTGCAAGAATCCGCCGAACACCACCATCACGCAGGGGGAACCATGACGACGGGACACGAGCTCTGGGATGGTCGCGGGCTGACGCCACGACAACGGGGGCGACGGGCCACCGCACTGCTGGCGGCGCTCGCCCTGACGGTGACGGCATGTGGTGACGACGGCGCCGACGAGGCGCCGGTCGCGTCGGAGGCGCCGGTCACCACGGCCGCACCCGAGGTGACGGATGCTCCCGAGGCCACCGATCCTCCCGAGACGACGGCGTCGCCCGAGACGACCGAGGCCCCGGCGACCACCGAAGCGCCGGCCGCCCCGGCCGCGCTCCGGCCCGAGGCCCTGTGCCGGACCTTCGGCGACGCACCGGACGACGTCGCCTTCGCCTATGTCAACGAGGGCGCGGATCCCGTGGTGCTCGACCTGGCGGCGAGCACGGTCGTCGGCGGCGAGGAGGTCGATCTGCCGTTCGTGCCGGTGGTCTTCGCTCCGGGTCGGGTCTCGCCGGCGTTCTGGATCACGCCCGTCGACTACGAGCTCGGCGTGACCTGGACCATCGTCGGCCCCGACGGCGAGACCCGCGAGGCAACCGCCGACGCGAGCACACCGATCTGTGACGAGGAGCTCCTGACGCCGACCACCGAGGATCCTCGGGAGCCGGCGTTCGAGTTCGGCGAGCCGGTGCTCGCCGAGGACGGCGAGTCGGTGACCTTCACGAGCTCGGTCGTCGGGGTGCCCGAGGAGAGCGTCTGCGCGAGCGGTCTCGAGCCGTCGCCCGTCTCGATCGTGATCGACAACGTGGCCGAAATGCCGAGCGACTACGTCGCCGTGGAGGGATCGACCGCGGACTGGTCCGTGCCACTCGGGCAGCCCGGTGACGACGGGGCACAGCGGGGGTTCCAGCACGTCGGGGCGATCGTGCTCGACCAGTGCGGGGCCGAGGGTACGGTCCAGGCGAACTGGCCGGGTGGCGCCTTCGAGGCCCTGTACAGCGGCGTCCGGGTGTGCGTGACGGCCTCGGACGGCGCGGTCACGCTCACCACCTCCGACGACGACCCGAACTGCAGCTCGGGTCTGCCCGGCACGGGAGGTGGCCGGACCCGGCCCGGCTGATGTCGACCGAGCACGCGGCACGGCTCGTCGTCGACTGGGTCGCCGACGAGAGCGCACCTCCGTGGCGAGCGCTGCACGGGACCGCCGTGCTGTCGGACCTGACGGGGTTCACCCGACTGACCGAGCGGCTCACGGCGGCCGGCGCGGAGGGGCCCGAGGTGCTCCACCGCGTGGTCAGCACCTGCTTCGCGACGGTGCTGGCCGGGTCGATCGAACTGGGTGGCGACATCGTCGGATTCGCGGGCGACGCCGCGATGGTCTGGTTCGACGCCGAGGAACACCCCGACCACGTCGAGCGGGCGGTGGCAGCGGCGGCGAGGATGCCCCGCGACCTCGCAGCGCTCCCTGCGGCCCTCACCGGTGGTCGGCGGCTTCGTGTCTCCACCGGGGTCCACACGGGGCGCTTCGACGCGCTGCTCGTGGGGGCCGAGCGTCGCGCCGTGCTGTGGTGCGGTCCGGAGGTGTCCCATCTCGCTCGGCTCGAAGGTGCCGCCGCGCCGGGCCAGGTCGTCGTGAGTCGGGCGGTCGCCGAGCAGGTCCCGCGTGGGTGGTGGGGCCGTGAGGTCCCGCCAGGCGTGGAGCTCCGTCGTCGTGGCGCGCCGCCCCGACCGAGTCCCGTCGTCGACCGGGTCGTCGAGCGGGCCGCG
>CAYRXQ010000043.1:13763-17575 GCA_964428115.1 uncultured Ilumatobacteraceae bacterium | reverse complement strand
TGGTGCACTCGTGACACGAATCCTCGACCAGACGTGCACACGCGGCGGCGAGCCGGCACGGGTAGGCCCAGGCCCACCCGCCACCGTCAGATCATGGGCCACTTGGAGCGGTCGGGCAGGCCGGAGCGCGCGATCACGGCCTCGCCGGCGCGCTGGGCGCGGTCCCACAGCTCGCGCTCGTCGATCGTGGTCATGTGCCCGTCCTCCACCACGACGCGACCGTCGACCAGCACGGTGTGCACGCCGCGGCCGTCGGCCGACCAGACGAGCTGGTTGGCCACGTTGTGCAGCGGCCGCCACTCGGGCCGGTCGGTGTCGTGCAGCACCAGGTCGGCGCGCTTGCCGACCTCGAGCGAGCCGATGGAATCCTGCATCCCCATCGACCGCGCCCCGCCGATGGTCGCCATCTCGAACGCCTTCTCGGCGGGGAACATCTGCGGATCGGTCCGGGCATCCTTGAACAGACCGGCCACCAGGTAGGTCGCCCGCATCAGATCCGAGTAGTTCGAGGCGTTGTTGCCATCGGTACCGATCGACACGTTGACCCCGCGCTGCACCATCTCGGGGAACTTGCCGATCTGGGTCACGCCGTAGCTGACCTTGAGCGCCGTGGTCGGGCAGTGGGCCACGCTCGTCCCGGTCTCGGCCATCACGGCGATCTCGTGGTCGTCGACGTGCACGGCATGGGTGATGCAGACGTCCTCGCCGAGCACGCCGAGCTCGGCGAGGTGGATGAGGGGTCGCTGCCCGAACTCGGCCAGGAACCCGTCGGGGTCGACCTTGGCCGGGGACATGTGGAAGCTGAGCCCCACCCCGTGCTCGTCCGCGAGCGCCCGGGCCGCCTTCCAGAGCGGATCCGAGCAGGTGGTGTGGCCGACCAGGGTCGACCACGCGCCGAGGCGTCCGTCGGCCAGGTCGCGGTACTCGGTGAGCTGGCGCTCGAGGTGCGCGATCGCCGTGTCGGTGTCCTGGCGGTACACGTCGGGATCGGGCGGCAGGTCCCACACCCATCGGCCGAGCCTGGCCCGGATGCCGACGGTGTCGAGGCCGTCGAACACGTCGTCGAGGAACCGGCAGGTCCCGGCCTCGAGGAAGGTCGTGGTCCCGCTGCGCAGCATCTCGACGGCCGCGAGTTGCGCCGAGGCGCGCTCGGCCTCGGCATCGTGCGCGGCGTACAGCGGGCACAGCCAGACGAACACGTTCTCCTCGAAGGGCGTGTCGTCGGGGACGTAGCCGCGGGTCAGCGGCTCGCCCGTGATGTGGATGTGGGTGTTGATGAGCCCGGGTGTCAGCACGAAGCGGTCGCCGCCGAGCACCCGTTGCGCGGTGTAGTCGCGGTGGATGTCGTCGCGGTGTCCGACGGCGACGATCGCTCCGTCGGCGACGGCCACCGACCCGTGCTGGATCACGTCGCGCGTCGGGTTCATCGTGACGACGTACCAGGCGTCGACGATCACGTCGACGGGCGTGGGCGTGGTGCTGTTCATGGGGCGACCTCACTGTGGGACGGGGACCGGGACGGAGACGGGGACAGGGACGACGACGTCTGCGACGACGCAGACGAAGCGTCGAGGGCAGCGGCTGCGGCTGCGGCGACGAGGGCCGGCGGCTTGCGAGCGACCAGCACCTCCTGGAAGCCGATCGGCTCGATGAGGCGCGTGTGGCCGAACCCAGCCGCGCGCAGCCACTCGACGTGCTCGCCGACGGTCCGGGTGCGGCCGTGGCGGGTGCTGGCCATCATCGTCACGCCCATCATCAGGCCATGCGGGTTCTGCGACTTTTCGCGATCGACGAAGTAGTCGCCGACCAGCAGCTGGCCGCCGGGGCGCAGCGCCTCGAACGCTCTGGCCATGAGGTGCCGGGCCTCGTCCTCGCCGATGGCGCGCAACACGTGGCCGAGCACCACGACGTCGTACGCCCCGGGTTCGATCTCGATGGTGTGGGCGTCGCCCGGGCGGAACGTCACCCGCTCGGCCACGCCGTGGTCGGCCGTGCGGCGGTGCGCCTCCTCGATGACCCCCGGCAGGTCGTTGACCACGGCCGTGGCCTCGGGGTTGGCGAGCAGCACGGCGATCGCCCAGGGCGCCCCACCGGCGCCGAGGTCGAGCAGTCGCAGCGGCCCGCCGGCGGTGTAGCGCAGCTGACGGTCGGCGCGGATCGCGCAGCGCAGGATCGTGGGGAACGTGGCGTGCACGAGCGGGAGGTAGAACGCGGCCGGGTCGTCGTCGATCGGCGCGGCGGGGGAGCCGGTGCGCACCGTGTCGGTGAGCCGCCCCCAGTTGTCGAGCGGCCCGGGGGCGACGGGCACGAGGTCGACCATCGTCGCCGGCCCCGAGCGCACCAGGTAGCGCTCGGCCACCTCGGCGAGCTGGTAGATGCCGTGGCGCTGTTCGAGGAAGTGCATCCCGACGAGGCCGTCGAGGAGGATCTCGGTGTGCGGCATGGCGGTCCCGGCGTGGGTGGCGACCGCCGACGCAGTGGAGGGCCCGAGCGCGTCGAGCGCCTCGAACAGCCCGAGCTCGAGCGCGCTCACCAGCGCGTGGTAGCGGCCGAACCCGTCGATGACGTCCCAGACCGGGGCCGAGGAGGGCGGCTTGCGGTCGGTCCACGGGCGGCCCATCCGCCACATGGTGTGGGTCGACTTCAGCTCGGGGTACGGCGCGTCGCGGCGTTCGCTCATCGCAGCACCGTCCCCATCAGCAGCGGCCTCGTCCGAACCGTCCCCGTCCGAACCGTCCTCGCGAGCAACGTCGTCATCAGCACCGTCACGGCACGAGCACGAGCTTGCCGAGGATCTCGTTGGCCTCCATGATCCGGTGGGCCTCGGCGGCTTCGCCGAGCGGCATGGTGTGGTGGATCACCGAGGCGAATCCGCCGGCACAGAACCGTTCCCATGCGGGGGCGAACTCGTGCGGGTGGTACGGCCCGGATCCCTTGATCGAGATCTCGGAGTGGAACACGTACCCGAGCGACGGGATCACGGCCTGGTCGCCCGAGGTGTTGCCGCAGTTGACGAGCCGGCCGCCCACCCCGATCGCGAACAGCGAGGGGCCGAACAGGGCGGTGCCGACGTGATCCAGGACGATGTCGACGCCCCGCCCACCGGTCATCTCGCGGGCCCAGCCGGCCACGTCGGTCGAGGTGTGGGTGACCACCTCGTCGGCGCCCATCGCGAGCGCCCAGTCGAGCTTGCTCTGCGAGCTGGCCGTCGCGAGCACCCGGGCACCGGCCTGCTTGGCGAGTTGGATCGCCGCGGTCGAGACCCCGCTCGCGGCGGCGTGCAGCAACAGGGTCTCCCCGGCCTGCAGCCCGCCGACCTCGAACAGGGCGTGCGCCGCGGTGAGGTGACAGGTCGGGAAGGTCGCGGCGTCCTCGAGCGAGACGTGGTCGGGCACGACCTGCACGTGGGTCTCGGGCACCAGGCAACGCTCGGCGTAGCCGCCGTCCAGGGTCCCGCCGATCACGCCGAGCTCGCCGTAGAGATCGCCGCGGCCGGCCAGCAGCGACCCGTCGGGCACGCCCGACATCGACGGGTCGACCACGACCCGGTCGCCGACACGCACCGTGTCGACCTCGGTGCCGACCTCCACCACCGTGCCGGCCACGTCCATCCCGGGGACGTGCGGCAGCTGGTAGCCGGGAAGGGTGTAGTAGCCGTTGCGCTGCACCACGTCGAGGCGGTTCAACGCCGCCGCAGCGACGGCGACCACCACGTCGCGCGCGCCGGGAACGGGATCGGGGACCTCGACGAGCTGGAGCACGTCGGGGCCACCGTGGCGGTCGTAGCGGATCGCTCGCATGCAGTTCGCTCC
>CAYRXQ010000043.1:6401-13753 GCA_964428115.1 uncultured Ilumatobacteraceae bacterium | reverse complement strand
CGTGCGTGCTCGCGCTCGTTGCGGTGGGGGGGGGGGGGGGGGGGGGGGGGGGGGGGGGGGGGGGGGGCCCTTTCTGGGTGTCGTCGTCGGATGGTGTCAGACACGCTGCAGGTCATCGCGCTGCAGGTTGCGCAGCTGCAGCGCGTCCGACCTGCTGCGTGTCTGACACCGGAGCTGCAGGTCGCGCAGCTGCAGCGCATCGGGCTGCAGCGTGTCTGACACCGGGGATCACTCTGGGCTCAGCCTCGGCTCACTCGGTGGTCCACCCCTGGGGCACGTGGTGCTCGCCGATGACCTGGTGCGACTCCTCGTCGCGCTCGACGTCGGGGAGGTGCTGCCAGAGCATGATCTGGTTGCCCCACGGGTCGACGAACGAGGCGCTGCCACCGCCGAACTCGGTCCAGAAGTGGTTGCGGAACAGCACCGTGCCGCCAAGGCGCTCGGCCGCGTCCAGGATCCGGTCGAACGAGTCGTCCTCGCTCACCAGGATCCAGGCCCGCGCCGCGCGGCTGCGGTTGCCGCTGAGCTCGGTGGGCTCGGCGGGTGCGTCGTCGGGGCGTGGGCGGGCGTCCGCGGCGTTGTAGATCCCCATGTGCAGGTTGCCGGTCGGCCCCTGTGTGCCGTCGTCGAGCTTGAAGTTCTGGCCCGGGACGATGCGCTTGAAGAGCCCGGGGATGCGGTCCTCGATCTCCCAGCCGAAGACCTCGGCGTAGAAGTCGCGGGCGGCGTCGACGTCGTCGGTCGGGAAGTCGACGAAGACGAGGATGTTGGGATAGGTCATGGTTCCTCCAATGACAGGGGCGGTGGGACGGGGAAGGGAGACGGTGGGACCGACGCGGCGGCGAGCCGGTCGAGTCGGTCGTCGGTCGGAACGGTCAGGACGGATCGGCGACGCGCTCCTCGGCAGCGGCGTAGCGGCTGACCAGCCAGCGGTTGAACTGCGTGAGGACCTCTTCTTCGTGTGAGTACCGACCACGCGGGGCGAAGCGCGAGCGCATGCCGCGCTGCATGGCCTCGGCGATCGGCAGATCCTCGGCGTTGTAGCTCGCGACGCCGTCGCGGGTCATCGTGAGCAACATCTCGTAGTTCATGACCTCGCGGGTCGAGGCCGGCAGGAGGTAGGCCCACCGGAAGTCGACGCGCTCGGCCCCCGCCGGCAGCAGCAGGAACCAGAACATCATGTCGGACTGCCAGCCGAGCATCAGGTTCGGCAGGACCGTGGCGAAGCCGAACCGTCGCCGCTCGGTGTCGGTGAGCGTCTCGATCGCCGGGAAGTACGACAGATAGGTCGGGTTGAGCGCGGCGTCGTAGAACCCGTGGTTGACGAGCGACACCACGAACGCCTCGTGGTCCTCGCGCCCGAAGTTCTCGTAGTTGCGCTCCTTGGGCGCCTCGACCATGCGATGGTGGAGGTAGGTCGCGTGGTACGGCTCGATGCCGTTCTCCACCATGATCTTCCAGTTGAAGTCGTGGTGGCTGATCTCCTGCTCGGTCGTCACGAGCTGGTCGACGTGGTAGTTGGCGAGCAGCGCCTCGAGCCGGGACAGTCGTGGCGCGAGCGGCGTCGCGTCCGGGTCGAAGTTCACGAACACGAACCCGTTCCACAGCTCCACCTGCAGCCGGGGCAGTGCGACCTCGCTCTTGTCGAACCCCTCGGCCTCGTGCATCTGCGGGGCCGCCACGAGTCGCCCGCCGAGGTCGTAGGTCCACCAGTGGTACGGGCACCGGAGGAACTTGCCGCAGTTGCCGGCCCCCTCGACGATCGGCACGCCACGGTGCTGGCACACGGCGCTCATCGCGACGATCTCGCCGTCGCGGTCGCGCAGGATCACGAGCGGCTCGTCCGCGATCGTGACCGCGAGGTAGTCGCCGACCTCGGGCACCTGCTCGGCACGGCCGACGCAGAGCCACTCCCGGGCGAAGACCGCCTCGCGCTCGTACTCGAAGAACTCCTGCGACGTGTAGCACGCCGGCGGCAGCGAGCGCGCCTGGCGCACGGGCATCACCGACGGATCGAACTCGGTCAGCGGGATCGGGATCCGGCGCACGGTGGTACTCCCCTCGGGTTCGTTCCCGGCGATGTCGCTCGGTCCGGTGCTCGTGCTCGTGCTCACGGTGCCGAGGCTCCGCTCGACGAGCTCCCGGCGATGATCTCGACCATCTCGGCGAACCGTGTGCCCGGTGTCGGGCAGAGCACGACGCGATCGGCGCCGGCATCCAGGCGGGCCTGGATCGCTGCGGCGCGCTGCTCGGCGTCGCCGGTGATCACGAGCTGGTCGAGCCAGTGGTCGGGGACGCTGACCGACGACCCCTCGGCCTGCGCCTGGTCGATCATCGTGCGCAGCTCGTCGTCGTAGCCGTCGGCCGCGGTGAGCGGCCCGGGCCCGATGAACCCGAGCGCCCCCGACACGATCCCGCGGATCTCGGCGCGGGCCGCCGCAGGATCGGTGCCGACGCCGAGCCACGAGAACACCCGGATCTCGGGGATCGACGGGCGACCTGCCCGCCGCGCTCCCTCCTCGATCCGTTCGCGCGCCCAGCGCACGTACGCCGGTGAAGCGAGGGAGCTGAGGATCACCGCGTCCGCGATCTCGCCCGCCAACGTCAACATCTTCGGACCGAGGCCACCGATCAGCCGCAGCGGCACCTGTGCCGGGGGATGCGCGAGCCGACCGTTCCCGAGCGCGTGCGGCCCGAACGTGCCGCTCACGGTCTCGCCCTGGAGCAGCCGAGTGACGGCGTCGAACGAGGAGCGCACGGCCCCGAGCGGTGAGGCCGGGCGTAGGCCCATGTCGTCGATCGACTGCATGAGGCCCGTGCCGAAGCCGGCGAGCAGCCGGCCGGGGTGCGCATCGGCGAGGGTCGCGATCTCCATGGCCAGCACGGCCGGGTGCCGGGTGAGCAGCGACGCGACGCCGATGCCGACCGGGAGGCGCTCGGTCGCCCCCAACGCGATCGCGGCCGCGCTGAACGCGCCGGTCTCGTAGTAGTCCTCGGGCACCCACAGCTCGGCGAAGCCGAGCTCCTCGATCCACCGGGCCATGCCGGCGAGCGCGCTCGGACGGACGCCGGCGGCCAGGATTCCGAGCTGCTCGGGTGCTGCGCTCACGGTGTGCTCCTCTGGCGACGGCGCGCCGCTGCGGCGAGGCCGGGCGGGACCCAGCCGGTGTCCTGCGGGTTGAGGTCGGTCCCCGGCGCGACGACGGCGTCGATGGCGTCGAGCGCGTCGGGGGGCAGCCGCAGATCCGCGGCCGCAAGCAGGTCGGTGAGCTGGTCGAGCGTCCGTGGGCCGAGCAGCACCGAGGTGACGGCGGGGTGTTCGGTCGCCCAGGCCAGCGCCACGTGGGCGAGCGGCCGGCCGAGCTCGTCGGCGATCACCTGCAGCCGCTCGACGGCGTCGAACTTGGCCGTGTTGCCGCCGTCGAAGTGGTCGGGGTTGGTGACCGCACGCGACCCCGCGGGTGGCGACGCGTCGCGGCGGTACTTGCCCGTCAGCCAACCGCCAGAGAGCGGGCTCCACGAGATCACCCCGATGCCGTGGCGGGCACAGGTCGGGAGTACCTCGCGCTCGATGCCCCGACAGAAGATCGAGTACGGGGGCTGCTCGCTGTGGGGTGCGATCGCGTGACGACGCTCGGCGGCCCAGCAGGCCTCCACCAGATCGGCGGCCGGGAACGTCGAGGTGCCCCAGGCGCGGATCTTGCCCGCACGGACCAGGTCGCTGAGCGCGTCGACGGTCTCGGCGATGTCGGTGTCGGGGTCGGGTCGATGCACCTGGTACAGATCGACGTGGTCGGTGCCGAGTCGGCGCAGGCTGTCCTCGAGGGCGCGCACGATCCAGCGGCGCGAGTTGCCGCGGTGGTTGACGTCGTCCGACATCGGATGGTGGAACTTGGTGGCGAGCACCACGTCGTCGCGCCGGCCCTGGAGGAACTCTCCGACCCAGGTCTCGTTCTGGCCGGCCGCGTACATGTCGGCGGTGTCGATCAGGTTGATGCCGGCGTCGAGCGCGGTGTGGACGATGCGACGGCACTCGTCGCGGTCGGTGTTGCCCCAGTCGCCCAGCACCATGGTGCCGAGACCGAAGCGCGAGACGCGGATGCCGCTGCGCCCGAGGGGACGGTGGTCGATCGCCGGGGTCCCCGGCACGGCGTCCACGCTCACAGCGAGCCGCGGACGAACGGCTGGGCGAGGGCGCGGGGCTGGCGCACCCGGCCGGCGAACACGAGCATCACGGCGAGGGCCACGAGGTAGGGGGCGGCGTCGAGGAGGAAGGGGTCGACCTTGTAGCCGTTGACCGAGGTGGCGATGGTCAGCGCTTCGACGGCGCCGAACACGATGCAGCCCACGACCGTGCCGCGCAGCGTCCATCCACCGAAGATCACCGCGGCGATGGCGATGAACCCGCGGCCGTTGATCATCCCGGCCTGGAACAGACCGACCTGGGCGACCACGAAGAACGCCCCGCCGTAGCCCGCCGCGAGCCCGGCCAGCATGATCGCCTGACGGCGGCGAGCATTCACGTGGATGCCCGACACGTCGGCCGAGTTCGGGTTCTCACCGACGGCGCGGATCTCGAGCCCCCACCGCGTCCGGTAGACGAGCCACCACAGCGCCGGCACCAGGAAATAGACGCCGTAGGCCGGCCACGGGCGGCCGAACAGTGCGGTGCCGATCAGCGGGATGTCCACCAGCAGCGGAATCTCGAGCGTCGAGGCGCGCACGGGCCCGAGCGAGATCGCGCTCGCGAGGAACGCTGTGAGGCCGAGCACGAGGACGTTGAGGGCCAGGCCGACGACGAACTGGTTGGCGGTCAGCCGGTGCGAGAGCTCGGCCTGGGCGAGCGCCACGAGGAACCCGCCGAGGACACCGGCCAGGACGGCGAACGCCACGGACGGCACGAGGTGATAGCCGACCGCCGCGCCGAAGGCCCCGGCGAGGAGCATCCCCTCGATCGAGATGTTGAGGGTGCCGGAGCGCTCGGCCACCCACTCCCCGGTGCCGGCGAACACGAACAGCACCGAGAGCTGGAATGCCGAGATGTACAGCGGTTCGGACCGCACGAGCGTCCAGAGCGCGTCGAGCAGGTCCATCAGGCGATCCCTCCGGTCGAGCCGGCCGAGCCGGTCGAGCCGGCCGCAGCCGAGCCGACGACGACGGCCGCGCTGCGTCGCGCGCGGCGCTGTTCGGCGACGAACGCGAGGGCCGGGGGCAGCAGGAGCGCGAGGACGAGCAGTGCCTGGACGACGTCGGTCACCTTGCGGTCGACCCCGGTGGCGGCCAGGAAGCTCGAGCCGGTGCGCAACATGGCGAAGACGAAGGCCATGGGGATCGCGAGCAGCACCCGGTTGCGGGCCAGGAGGGCGACGAGCAGGCCGTCCCAGCCGACGTTGCCCGAGAAGCCGAACGCGATGCGGTCACCGGACGCGCCGCCGTGCAGCAGCACCGCGCCGGCCACCCCGGCGAAGGCACCCGATCCGATCAGGACCGCTGCGGTGAGCGGCCGCTGGGCGACCCCGAAGCGCTGGGCGGCGCGCGGGTTGAGCCCGACCATGTCGATCCGCGTGCCGAGGTAGGAGCGGGCCATCATCGCGGCGAGCACGAACGCCAGCCCGACGGCCAGGAACACGCTGACGTCGATGCTGTTGCCGAAGATCACGAGATCGGGCAGCTTGGCGTGAGCGGGCAGCTGCTCGCCGGTGTTGACCCGGTTGACGCGGGTCGTGTCGCGGTCGCCGATGAGCCAGCGCTGGCGGAGCCCGTAGGTGACCAGCGAGAACGACACGAAGGTGAGCAGCAGCGTCGAGAGCACCTCGGGCACCTTGCGCCAGGCCCGCAGCCCCGCAGCAATGGCCGCCCACAGACCACCACCGACGAACGCGAAGGCGAGCGAGGCCGGGATGACGACCCAGCCGGGCCCGGGCATGCGAACGGCCAGGTAGGCGGCGAACGCGGCGCCCATGAGCACCTGACCCTCCTGGCCGATGTTCACCAGGCCGGCGCGGGTGGCGACGATGGTGCCGATGGCCACCAGCAGCAGCGGGGCCATCGTGGTCAGGGTGAGGCCCCACGCGCCGGGCGAGCGCAGGCTCCCGTCGAGCAGCGCCGACAGCACCGCCGAGGGCGAGCCGCCGGTCGCCATCACCAGCAGGGCCGAGATCGCGAGCGCCACCCCGATCGAGACGACGTAGCGACCGATCGACACGGCCGGGATCGAGCGCCACGTGAGGCGGGTGGGCCGGGTGCCGGGTGATCCGGGGGCCGGCGCGCGGCTGCCGGGCTCACCGGGTGCGGGGGCGGTGCCCTCGTGGGTGGGCAGGACGAACCCCATGGCCTCGGGGTGCCGGGTGGTGGCGGGGGTGGTGGTCGTGTCGGAGCCTGGGGCGCGCTCGCCCACGGTGCCACCCTCGTTGCGTCGGCCGGGGCTCACGCTGCGGCGCCCCCCATGAGCAGGCCGATCCGTTCGAGGTCGGCGTCGCGTCGCGGCATCTCCCCGACGATCCGTCCGGCGTGCATCACCACGATCCGGTCGGCGAGGTGGAAGATCTCCTCGAGCTCGCTCGAGATCAGGAGCACGCCCACACCGGCGGCGGCGACGGCGCGCAGCCGCGATCCCATGAACTCGATGGCCCCCACGTCGAGGCCGCGGGTCGGTTGCGCGGCCACCAGCACGAGTGGGTCGGCGGTGAGCTCGCGGGCGAGCACGACGCGCTGCTGGTTGCCGCCCGACAGCGAGCGGAACGGGGCGTCGGGGCCGCCGCAGGCGATGTCGTACTCGGCGATCAGGTCGGTCGCGGTGCGACGCATCGCGCCCCGGTCGATCGCCCGCAGCGCGGCACCGCGTGCGAGGTGGCCGAGGTGGAGGTTCTCGGCCACGGTCATGTCGAGCACGCAGCCGGCGTCGTGACGGTCCTCGGGGATCATCCCCACCCGGGCGTCCGCCATCGCACCGGCGCGGCCGGTGGGCACGAGGCGACCGGCGACCTCCACGGTGCCGGCGTCGAGGGGCAGGAGGCTGGCGAGCACGTCGGCGAGGTCGGTCTGCCCGTTGCCCTCGATGCCGGCGACGCCGACGATCTCACCGGCGCGGACCTCGAGGTCGACGCCGTCGAGGGCGCGTGAGCCGTCGCGACGGATCACGACGGCGCCGCGGACCCGCAGGACCGGATCGACCGCGGTCAGCGTCGGCCGACCACCGGGCCCACCGACGGTGTCGCCAATGGCGGTCGGGTCGGTGCCAACGGTTTCGGTCTCGGTCTCGGGCCGCAGCGCCTCGGCGAGCCCGAGCGCGCCGACCTCGCTGCGCAGCGAGACGGGCCGACCGACCATCGCCGTCGCGAGGCTGCGCGCGT
>CAYRXQ010000043.1:0-6391 GCA_964428115.1 uncultured Ilumatobacteraceae bacterium | reverse complement strand
CGGCGTCGGCAGTGGGCATCGAGGCGACGACCGCGCCGCGACGCAGGATGGTGACCTCGTCGGTGGCACGGCGGATCTCGTCGAGCTTGTGGCTGACGAGGGCGACGGCCTTGCTCTCGCGCTCCACCGCGACCCGCAGCACCGTGAAGAGCTGCTCGGACTCCTGGGGCGTGAGCACCGAGGTGGGCTCGTCGAAGATCACGATGGTCGGATCGCGACGCAGGCACTGGATGATCTCGACGCGCTGGCGCAGCCCGGCGGTGAGCTCGCCGACGCGGGCATCGGGGTCGACGTCGAGGCCGTAGCGGTCGCCGATCGTGGTGACCAACCGACGGGCGGCTCGTGCGTCGAGGCGGGTTCGTTCGCCGAGGAACACGTTCTCCCACACCCGCAGCTCGTCGACGAGGCTGAAGTGCTGGTGCACCATCCCGATCCCCAGGGCGGCTGCCTGCTGGGGATCGTGGATGCGCACCGGGGTGCCGTCGACCTCGACCGTGCCCGCGTCGGGGTGGGTCAGGCCGATGAGCACCTTCATCAGGGTGGACTTGCCGGCGCCGTTCTCTCCGAGGACGCCGTGGATCCGCCCACGCCACAGATCGATGTCGATCCCGGCGCAGGCGACGGTCGGCCCGTAGGCCTTGACCAGACCGCGGACGCGCACGGCCGGGACGTCACCAGCGGCTGCTGGTGTGGTCTCGGTCGTGGCGTCCGCGGTCATGGTCAGTGGTTGGTGGTTGGTGGTGATCCCGGGTGGCCGGGCTCAGAAGCCGTAGGCCTCGGCCTTCACCTCGAACAGGATCTCGTCGAACTCGCCGCCGGCGATCCGGTCCTTGATGTCGTCGAGCGCAGCGACCTGCTCGTCGGTGGCGTCGCAGAACTTCGCGCCGACGAAGTCGAACTCGCCCACGTTGAACACGAAGGTCTCGCCCTCCTGCAGGTCGCCCGACAGGATCGCGTCGAAGATCACCTCGAGGTAGTCGCCGGCGTCGAACTGCACGGCGATCTGGTAGTCGAGGTCGGTGCGCTCGCACACGTTCGAGGCACCGGCCGACATGGTGATGACGTCGCTCTCGTTGGCGAGGCTCACGATCGCCTCGTGGGCGCCACCCAGGTACGGGTAGACGGCGCCGGCTCCGGCGGCGAGAGCCTGGTTGAAGGCCTCGGTGGCCCCGGCGACGTCGTTGAAGTCACCGGTGGGGATGTACGTCATGGTGAACGACTCGTCGACGGCCTGGAGCCCGAGCTCGAAGGCCAGGTAGGCCTCCTTCTCGAAGTTCAGGTCGCAGCAGCCGAGGAAGGCGGCGTTGGTGGTGTCGGTCTCCTGCAGCAGCAGGCCCGTGGCGTATCCGGCCGAGTAGGAGATCTGCGAGGAGTCGTCGGCGCTCTGGGCGACACCCTCGATCTGACCGCTCGCACCGCAGTTGCAGTACCAGAACACGTCGGCGAACTCCTCGGCGAGGGTCGGCAGCGGATCGGCGATCTCGGACGCGCCGATCGCGATGACGTCGACGCCCTGACGGATCAGGTTGCGCAGCTCGGTGTCGGCCTGGGACGGGTCGATGTTGTCGACGATGATCGGGGCCTCGTAGCCGTTGGCCTCCGTGACCGCCGTGACGCCCTCGACGAGGGCCTGGTAGTAGGCGCCGTCGTCGCGCGGACCGGGGGTGGCGATGCCGAAGACGACCTTGCCGTCGCCGTTGGTGTCGAGGAGCTCACCGTCGGCCTCCCCGCCGTCGGTCGCCTCGGGAGCATCGGTCGCCTCGGGAGCATCGGTCGCCTCGGGAGCATCCGTGGCCTCCGGAGCGTCCGTGGCCTCGGGAGCATCGGTCGCCTCGGTCTCGGCGGGGGCGGTGGTGGCGGTCGACGTGTCGTCGTCGTCGCCACAGGCTGCCGCGACGAGCGTCAGGGCCATGAATGCCCCGACGAGTCGGGCGAGCCGCGGCCGACCGGCACGATCGGTACTGCGGGAACGGTTCATCGCTGCTGTCCTCCTGGATGTGTTGGCCTGATGGTCAGACCAGTTTTCGACTGTAGCCGATCGCCGTCGACGGCGGTTCCGGATGTGTTCACAGTGTGTTGACGCCATGTTTCCGGTGTGTGCGAGCCGACCGTCAGGCCCGCGCGCCCACCCGGACGGGCGTCACCGACGAGCCCGCGGGCGCCGGCACACCGGCGTCGACGGCCTCCTGGTAGCGGCGCACGAGCCACCGGTTGAACTGCACGTGGCTCTCCTCCTGCCACGAGTAGCGGCCCCGCGGCGCATACCGCGAGCGCAGCCCACGCTGGACCTTGCGGGTGGCGTCCTGATCCTGCTCGACGAAGACCTGCACGCCCACGTCGGTCAGCTTGAGCTTGTGCTCGAACAGCGGGTCGTCGAGGGCCGAGGGATGGAACAGGTAGCCGATCTCGACGTCGATCGTCTCTGGCCCGGTCGGGCGGATCAGGAAGAAGAAGCACTGGTCGGGTGCGGTCCCGAAGCACAGCGTCGGCGGCACGAGGGCGAACGTGGAGCGGCCGCGCTCTTCTTCGGTGAGGTCGGGGAACACCGGCATGATCGCGTGGTGGGTGGCGTTGAAGCCGCCGTCGAGGTGGGTGTAGCCGGCGGTGCGGAACACCACGTTCGACTCGTCGTCCCACGGGATCGGGAACCCGCTCATGCTCGACGGGCAGAAGTCCTGCACGAACTGGTGCAACCGGTTCGCGTGGTACCCGTCGTTGAAGTTCTCGAACATCACCTTCCAGTTCCACGGCATCCCCTCGAGGGTGAACGTGCCGGGGCACACCGTCTCCTCGACGTGGTAGTTGTCGAGGAACGGGGTGTAGCGCTCGAGGCTCGGCCCGAGCGGCGCGGCCTCGGTGTCGAAGTTGACGAACACGAAGCCCTGCCAGAGCTCCACCGCGAGCCGCGGCAGACCCCACTCCGACTTCTCGAAGCCCTCGGTGCGCTCCATCGCCGGCGCGCCCAGCAGGCGACCGTCGAGCCCGTAGATCCAGTGGTGGTACGGGCACTTGAACGTGGTGGAGTTCCCGGCGCCGTCGCAGATCTGCATCGCCCGGTGCTGGCAGACCGCCGACATCGCATGGATGTCGCCCTCCTTGCCGCGCACCACGATCACGGGCTCCTCGGCCAGGGTCACCGTGAACCAGTCGCCGGGCGCGGGGATCTCGTCGGCGCGCCCGACGCACAGCCACTGGGTCGCGTAGATCGCCTCGCGCTCGAACGCGTACACCTCGGGCGACGTGTACAGCTCGGGCGGCAAGGTGCTCGCCGTCGCCACGTCGGTGATCGAGGCGGCCAGCGCGTCGACGAAGCCGGCGGCGCCGTTCGTGGCGGGGTCGGTGTGCGGGGTGGTCATCGGGTCGCCTCCTCCTTGAGCAGGAACTTGCGGATCTTGCCCACGCTGGTACGTGGGAGCTCGTCGAGCACGGTGATCGCCCGGGGGCGCTTGGACTTCGCGAGTCGTTCCTCACACCAGAGGGCGAGGGTGGCCGACAGTGTCTCGCGACCGGCGTCGTCGACGGGCGCGGTCGGCACGACGAAGGCCACGGGAACCTCGTCGCGCACCGGGTCGGGGGCGCCGACCACCACGGCCTCGAGCACGTCGGGGTGCGCGGCGAGCACGGCTTCGACCTCGACCACCGAGACGTTCTCACCGGCCACCTTGAGCAGGTCGGCGCGGCGTCCGTCGAAGGTGTAGCGCTCGGTGTGGTCGCGCCGGGCCCGGTCGCCGGTGCGGAACCAGCGCCCCCGGTACGACGCCGCGGTGGTGTCGGGGTCGTCGAGGTAGCCGGCGAACAGCTCGATCCCTGGGCGGCCGGCCACGACGACCTCACCGACCTCGCCGGCCGGGACGCGATGCCCCTCGGCGTCGTGCAGGTCGACCTCGCAGCCCGCCGTCGGCCGACCCATCGCGTCGGGGCGCGGGTCGGCGGCGGGCTCGGTGAGCACCGCGGGGATCGTCTCGGTCATCCCGTAGAGCTGGCGCGGGCGGCACCCGAGCCACTCGGTGAGCGTGTCGAGCTGGTCGTCGGTGACGTTCTGCGCGAACCAGCAGTGCCGCAGCCGCAGCGCCGTCGGGTCCTCGAGCGGTGCGCCGCGGGCGAGGACCATCCGCATCGGACCGGCGAACAGGCTCGCGTGGGTCGCGCCGTGGCGGGCCGACTGCGCGAGGAACCCGCTCGCCGAGAACGCGTGGACCAGCGCGACCGAGGCGCCCACCGACACCGCGGCGGCGAAGGAGTAGTACTGGGCGTTGGCGTGGAACAGCGGGAGCACCACGAGGGCACGGTCATCGGGACCCATCCCGGCGGCCTCGGCCATCACCCGCCCGGCGAAGGCGTAGTTGGCCTGGGTGATCTCCACCCCCTTGGGTCGTCCGGTCGTCCCACTGGTGAACATCACCGCCGCCCGGTCCAACGCCCCCGGCGCCGTCCGGGGCCCACCATCGTGGCGAGTCTCGGCTGCAGATCCGGTCACATCTGCACGATGCTGCAGCCCAGACGCGGTCGCGCCGGCCGGAGCGGCGGCAGACGTGGTCGCGTCGGCCGGAGCGGCAGCGGCACCGGGCGGGGCAGTGGGCCAGCCGGTGAGGTCGATCGGCCCGCTCGACTCGTCGACCTCGACCGCCACGAGCCCCGGCACCTGCTCGGCGGCCGCGTGGTAGACGGCGGCTCGAGCGGTGCCGCAGAACCCGACGACCGCGCCGGTGCGTGTCAGGTGCTCGACCAGTTCGGGCGTCGTGGCCGACGGGTCGGAGGGCACGATCCACGCACCCAGACGCATGGCGGCGAACCACACCGCCACGAAGCTCGGCGAGTTGGTGAGCGCGAGGTGCACGGCGCTGCCGTGGCCGGCCCCGAGCGCGACGAGTCGATCGGCGACCGCTGCGACCTCGGTGTCGAACTCGCCGTAGGTCCACTCGGTGATCGTCCCGTCGGGCGCCTCGAACCGGAGGAACGGTGCCCCCGACCGACCGGCGACCGCCCGCTCCCAGACCCCGGCGAACGTCGCCGTCGCATCGTCGGTGCGAGCGCCGTCGAGCGTCGTGCCCTGCTCGTCCATGTCGTTCCCCTCCCCCCGGTGCTCGTGATGCTCGTGGTGCCGTGGTGCGCTGGTCTCGTCTGCCCGACCGGATGGCCTCGGTCAGCCGACCCCGGCCGACTCGACGTCCCCGTTGGGGTGGCTGTGGCCGTTGCCGTTGCCGTCGGCGGCACCGTTGGCGGCGCCGTAGCCGCCGCCGCCGGGGAGGTCGAGGCGGACGACGTCGCCGGGGTCGAGGGTGAGGCGGGCCTGGGTGCGGACGGCTTCGCCGTTGACGCTGAACGTGCCGGCTTCGCCGGGTTCGCCGCCGAAGATGCCCTGTGGTGGGACGGCGAGGCGGCTGGTGACGGCGTTGAGCTGCCAGTCGCGGGTGGTGTCGACGGTGAACTCGATGGTCTGGCCGAGCCCGCCGGTCTGGCGTCCCTTGCCGCCGGATCCCGGGCGGAGTGCCTTGGTGGTGAAGCGGATCGGGGCCGAGGCCTCGACGACTTCGATCGGCACCGCGGCGACGCCGGTCGGATACGAGCACGCGTCGAGGCCGGGCTTGGTGGCCCGGGCCCCGACCCCGCCGGCGTAGGTGAACATGGCGGTGATGAACGGGCTGCCGTCGTCGTGGCGGCCGCTGACCTGCATGGTCCAGACCGCGCCGGAGCCCTCGGCCATCGACTGGTCGGGCTTGACCTGGGCGAGGGCCTTGAGCAGCGCGTTGGGCAGGAACATGCCGACCACGTGGCGGGCCGTGCCGGGCTGGGGCTTGACGGCGTTCACGATCGAGCCCTCGGGGGCGATCATCTCGATCGGGGCGAGGCTGCCGGCGTTGTTGGGGATGTCGGGGTTGAGGACCGAGCGCACCGTGAAGGTGGTGTAGGCGTGGGTGTAGTTCTTGACCACGTTGATGCCCCACGGGCTGGCCTCGGACGAGCCGGTGTAGTCGACCACGATGGTGCCGGTGTCGGCGTCCACGGTGAGCGCGCACACGATCTCGATGCGGCTGCCATCGGCCAGGTCGAGGGTCGCGGCCGAGTGGTAGGTACCGCTCGGGAGCTCACGGATCGACGCGCGGGTCGCGTCCTCGGAGCGGCGGATGATCTCGTCCGCGAGGTCCTCGATGTCGTCGAGGCCGTGCTGATCGCACAGCGCCTGGAGGCGTTGGGCGCCGATCTCACCCGAGGCCATCTGCGCGTGCAGGTCGCCGGCCATGTGGTCGGGCTGGCGGACGTTGGACAGGATGAACCGCCACACGTCCTCGTTGCGCTCGCCACGCTTCATGAGCTTGACGATCGGGATCCACAGGCCCTCTTCGAACACGTCGCGGCCGCCGGCACCGATGCCGAAAGTAAATTCCCCTGA
>CAYRXQ010000042.1:7936-17777 GCA_964428115.1 uncultured Ilumatobacteraceae bacterium | reverse complement strand
GAGCTGCAGCACTGGGAGCTGCAGCACTGGGAGCTGCAGCACTGGGAGCTGCAGCACTGGGAGCTGCAGCACTGGGAGCTGCAGCGTGTCTGACACCGGCGAAGACCGTCAGCTGGTCATGCCGCCGAGGCCGACGAAGCTGCGGGCCAGCTCGATCTCACCCATGTGGCGCAGGCCGTGCTGGTAGATCCAGCACTCGGCGGCGTCGAGCAGCGTGATCCCCTCCGGCCCGGCGACGCGGGCGCTGTAGGTGGTGGCGATCTGCGGTGGGAACGGTCGGGGGATGACGACGCGCTGGAGCTCGTCGGGGTCGAGCTCGGCGAGCCAGGCCTCGGTCCGGCCGAACACGGCGCGCAGGTACTCCTTGAACGCGTCCCAGTCGCCGATCCGCTGGTCGACCATCTCCTCGACGGTGCGGTGCTTGCCATGGTCGGCGATCGCGGGGTCGACCCGCGCGGCCCAGTCGTCGTTCCAGATCGGTGGGGTGCCGGTCATCAACATGAACGACGCGTCGACCATGTTCACGATGTGGAACAGGCTGAACGCGATCGGCAGGGTGCCGGCACGCTCGACGTGGTTGACGTGCTCGAGGTCCATCGACTCGATGGCCTGCTCGTACAGCGAGTGCATCGCCCGCATCCGGCGCTGCAGCGAGTCGAGCACCAGGGCCGTGCCCGCGACCTCGTCGGTGGCACCGGGGCTGGCGATCGGATCCGTCGCATCTGTTGACATGACGACTGACAGTACCGACGGGTGCGCAGGTCGTCAACGGAGCCGAGGAACCCGGGCTCGGGGGTGGTCTGTCACACTCGACCGATGGAGTTCGGGGTGTGCATGGCGGCCAAGGTCGACGACCTCGCGTACGTCGACCTGATCGAGGAGCTCGGATACGCCGATCTGTGGGTGGCCGACAGCCAGATGCTCTGGTCGGACTGCTACGCGGTCATGGCCCTGGCAGCGGAGCGGACGACCCGGCTGCGGATCGGGACCGGGGTCGCGGTCGCCGGCACGCGGCCCGCCGCGGTCACGGCCGCGGCGCACGCGACGATCAACCGCCTGGCGCCGGGTCGGGTCTTCTGCGCGGTCGGCACCGGCAACACGGCCATGCGGATCATGGGGCACCGGCCCATCGGTGTGGCCGAGTTCGACGAGTACCTCGGCGCATTGCGTGCCCTGCTCGACGGCGAGGAGGCCGACCTCACCTGGCGCGGTGCGCGGGCACCGGCCCGCCACCTCATGCCCGAAGCCGGGTTCGTCGCGTTCGAACCGCGGATCCCGCTGTACGCCTCGGCCTTCGGGCCCAAGGCGACCGCCGTCGCCGGCTGTCACGCCGATGGCCTGATCGTCTCGGTGGCGCCGACCGGCGCAGCGGTCCGCGGCGTCCGCGACCGGTTCCTGGCGGCGGCCCGGGCGGCGGGGCGCGACCTCGATGAGGCATCGGTGCGGCTCGCGAACCTGACCACGATGGTGGTGCTCGACGACGGCGAGGCCGTCGACAGCGATCGCGTCCGCCGCGACTGTGGCGCCTACGCCATCGCCGCGCTCCACTACGCCTACGAGCAGTGGCGCCAGTACGGCCGCCGCCCGCCGCCGATGGTGGCCGACATCTGGTCGGAGTACTGCGCGCTGGTGGAGGAGACGCCGCCCGAGCGTCGGCACCTGCGGATCCACCTCGGCCACAACTGCTGGGTCGAACCCGAGGAGGAGCGCTTCGTCACCCGCGAGCTGATCGAGGCGACCTGCCTGGTCGACACCGCCGACCGACTCGCCGAGCGGATCCTCGAGCTCGAGGCCGCCGGCCTCACCGAGCTCGTGCTGCTCCCGCCGCTCGAGGCCAAGGAGCGGGTGCTGCGCTCGGTGGCCGAGCAGGTGTGGCCGCTGCTCGACGGGGCCCGCGACCGATGACGGAGCCGGGTGCTGCCGGTGCACGGATGACCCCGACGGTGGTGGTCGCCCGACGGGTGCGCGACGGGTCCGAGGCGGCGTTCGAGACGTGGGCGGGCCGGCTGCTCGACGCTGCCGGACGTGCCGAGGGCTACCTGGCGGCCGAGCTCGAGCGGCCCGGCGCGGCCCATCCCGACGAGTGGGTGGTGGTCTACCGCTTCGCGGATGCCGGTCGGCTCGAGGCCTGGCTGCGATCGCCGGCCCGCACCGAGCTCCTCGCCGAGGGTGCCGCGCTCATCGACGGGGTGCCGCGGGAGCAGATCGTGGCGCTCCCCGCCGAGTCGCCGGGCATCACGGCGGTCGCGACCGTGCGGATCCGGCCCGGGCACGAGGCCGCGTTCGCGGCCCTCCACGCCGAGCTCACCGACCGGCTCGCGAGCGCCGAGGGGTTCCGGCGATCGGAGCTGTACGAGCCGGTCCCGGGCGTGCAGGAGGACACCGTGATCGTGTTCACCTTCGAGGATCGTGCCCGCCTCGACGCCTGGCTGGGGTCGGCCGAGCGGGCCGAGGTCCTCGAGCGGATGGCGCCCCACGTGGAGGGTGAGCGGACCGTCAACGTGATCGGCGGGTTCGCCGGCTGGTTCGACGCCGGACCGGCCGGACGGGATGGGTCGGGTGCGCCGCCGGTCCGACGGTGGAAGCAGGCGACGACCGTGCTGCTGGCGCTGTTCCCGACCACGTTGGGGGTCACCGCGATCCGCCAGACCGTGGCGCCCGACCTGGCGATGGTCCCGGCCGTGTTCGTCGGCAACGTGGTCGGCGTGGCGATCCTCACCTGGGTGCTGATGCCGCCGCTCACCCGGGCGCTCGACCCGTGGCTGCGCCGCTGACCGACGGGGTCAGCTCGCCCCGAGCTGGTCCATCGCCAGCGCCTTGAGCCGCTTGTAGTCGACCTTGCCGTTCGCGGCGCGGGCGATCGAGTCGACCACCACGACGCTGCGCGGGGCCTTGTACGCCGCCAGCTTGCCGGTGACGTGTCCCTTGAGCTCCTCGAGGGCCGGCTCGCCGGTGCCCGAGGCCTCGACCACCGCACAGATCGTCTCCCCGAAGCGCGCATCGGGGATGCCGACCACCACGGCGTCGCGCACGCTCGGGTGCGTCTTGAGCGCCTCCTCGACCTCCTCGGGGAAGACCTTCTCGCCGCCGGTGTTGATGCACACCGAGCCGCGACCCAGCAGGTTGATGGTGCCGTCGGCGTTGACCGTGGCGAAGTCACCCGGGATGCTCCAGCGCCGCCCGTCGATCTCGCGGAACGTCGCCGCCGACTTGGCTGGATCCTTGTAGTAGCCGACCGGGATGAACCCGCCGACCGCGATCATGCCCATCTCGTCGGACCCGGGCTCGACCCGGCGGCCGTCCTCGGTGAACACGGCGTTGTTCTCGGTGATCGCGAACTTCGCCGTCTGCTGGGCCTGGCCGGCGGCCGACACCGACCCACCGAGCCCGACGGCCTCCGAGGAGCCGAAGGAGTCGAACAGGATCACCTGGGGGATGTGCCCGAGCAGGCCCTGCTTGTTCTCGAAGCTCCACATCACGCCCGAGGAGGACATGACGGCCAAGCTCGACAGGTCGTACTGGCCCGGATGGGCGTCGAGGTGCTCGAGGATCGGGCCGGCGAAGGCCTGGCCAACGATGACCAGGTTGGTGGCGCGCCGATCGGTGACCGTGCGCAGGAGCTCGTCGACGTCGAAGTGGCGGCTGGCGAGGGAGATCACCGTGCCGCCACCGATCATGGCGATCAGGGCCGAGAACTGGCCGGTGCCGTGCATCAGCGGGCAGGCGATGATCGACCGGGTCCAGGTCTCGGCTGCCGGGTCGATGCGGGCGATCATCTCGTCGACGTCGGCCGCCGGGGGGATGCCGGCGATCGCGTTGCCGCCCGCGCCGAGCACGTTGGTGAGGTCGTCCTGGCGCCACATCACGCCCTTGGGCATGCCGGTGGTGCCGCCGGTGTACAGCAGCAGCAGGTCGTCGCCGCTGCGGACCCGGTCGCCCAGGTCGAGCGACGCGCCCGAGGTGACGACCTGCTCGTAGGGCACGGCCCACTCGGGCCCGTCACCGGTGTCGTCGGCGACCACGTACCAGCGCAGCACCTTGGTCAGCTCGGGACGGATCTGGTCGAGCAGCTCGGTGAAGCGGGCGTGGAAGACCACGGCCTCGGCATCGGCGTTGTCGAACAGGTACCGGATCTCGTCGGGGCCGTAGCGGTAGTTCGTGTTCACGGGCGCGCAGGCCGCCTTGAACGCCGCGACCATGACCTCCATGTACTCCACGCCGTTGTGGAGGTAGCAGGCGACCTTGGCCTGGTGGCTCACCCCGGCGTCGAGGAGATCGGCGGCCAGCGCGTCGGCGCGCCGGTCGAACTCGCCCCAGGTGACCACCCGGTCGCCCTGGATCTGACACGGACGGTCGGGCACCCGTGCCGCCACCGCCGTGAAGATGTCACCCAGGTTCCAGTTCGTCGCCGTCATCGCTCCCCCTCGTCGTTCGGCTCGGACGGCGGACCGTACCCGACCACCCCGGGCGTGGCAGGCTCGGAGCGTGAGCTCCCTGTCGCCCTACGAGCAGCTCTTCGAGAACAACCGCCACTGGGTGGCCTCGAAGACGTCGAACGATCCCGGGTTCTTCGAACGCCTCGCCAACGGTCAGACCCCGGAGTACCTCTTCATCGGGTGCTCCGACAGTCGGGTCAACGCCAACGAGATCACCGGCACCACCACCGGGCACATGTTCATCCACCGCAACATCGCGAACGTGGTGGTCCCGACCGATCTGAACCTCATGTCGGTGCTGCAGTTCGCCGTCGAGGTGCTCGAGGTGGAGCACGTGATCGTCTGCGGACACTTCGGCTGCGGCGGCGTGCGCGCCGCGCTCGACCACCGGCACCACGGCCTGATCAACAAGTGGCTCATGAGCATCAAGGACGTGTACCGGCTGCACGCCGCCGAGCTCGACGCCCTCCCCGACGGCGAGGCGCGCTACCGGCGGCTGGTGGAGCTCAACGTGGAGGAGGGCGTGTACCGGCTCGCGCACACCTCGTTCGTGCAGCGACGGTGGGGATCGCAGGTCCGCGAGCACGTCCACGGTTGGGTCTACGACATCCGCAACGGCCTGCTGCGCGACCTCGAGGTCGACCCGGCCGAGGAGCCGGCGCACCACGCGTTCGACCTCGACGGACTCTGAGGTCGGCCCTCGCCGATCGGACCGATCTACAGGTTCGTGAGCGGCACGAGGATCGCGACCGAGGCCGCGAGCGCGAGCCGGTACCACCCGAAGATCGCCAGGCTGCGCCGCTGGAGGTAGCCGACCATCCACACCACGGCTGCCGCCGCCGAGACGAGCGCCGCCAGGAAGCCGGCGATCGGCGCGACCAGGCCGAACTGCTCGACGATGAGCGAGCCGTTGTCGAGCACCTCGAACAGGGTCGCCCCGCTGAGCGTGAGGAAGCCGAGCAGGAAGCTGAACTCCACCGCCGCGGCGATCGTGAAGCCGATCGCCATCGCCGCGAGGATCGTCACCAGGCTGCGGCTCACCCCGGGCCACAGGGCGATGAGCTGGACCATGCCGATCACGATCCCGTCCACGATGCGGATCTCCTCGAGCCGCCGTGTGCCGCCGCGCGGACGGCTCGACCACCACAGGATCACCACGCCGCCCACGGCCCAGGCCACGATCGTCGGCCACAGGCCGAACAGGTACTCCTTGATGAGATCGCCGAACACGAAGTACACGACTCCGGCGGGCACCATCGCCACGAGGAGTGCACCGGCGAGGGATCGACCCGCCGCTGCGTCCTCGGCCGTGGCGGGGCGCAGCAGCGAGTGGATCACACCCAGGATCCGGCGCCGGTAGAGCACCGCCACCGCGACGATCGCCCCGCCCTGGATGGCGATGGCGTAGGCGTCGGCGGCTGCCTCGGCCTCGGCGCCGTCGGTGAGCCCGAGCAGGCGCTGGGTCACCGTGAGGTGCCCGGTGGAGCTCACCGGCAGGTACTCGGTCAGGCCCTCGACGAGGCCGAGCAGCAGTGCCTCGGCGATCGACATCTGGCCGTCACCGGCCGACGCGATTGCGGCCACGGTGATGGCGAGCGCCACGAGCGCCGCAGCACCGCCGAGAGCGATGCGGACGCGAGTCGTCAACGGTCGTCCTTGTAGCGGCGCACGCTCACGGTCCGTCCGCGGATCGCCGTGGTCCGCAGTGCCTCGATCACCTCGTCGACGGCCGAGGCCGGGACCTCGACCACCGAGTGGTGCTCGGCGATCTGGATCGCGCCGATCTCCTTGCCCGACAGCCGGGTCTCGTTGGCGATCGCACCGACCAGGTCGTTGGGTCGCATCCGAGCGGCGCGGCCGGCACCGATGAAGATCTTGGCGGTCGGCATGCTGTCGGAGAGCTGGCGACGGGGTGCGCCGGTCTCGCCACGCGGACTGCGCGGACCGCGGTCGTCGCGTGCGCCGCGATCGTTGCCGCCCGAACGGGTGTCGCGATCCTGGTGCTTCTTCTTGGCCTCGGCGATGTCGGGGATCTCGATCTCGTCGACCGGGCCAACGTTGGCGCGGTGGACCAGGGCGAGCGCGGCGGCCGCGACGTCGCCGACGTCGAGCCCGAGCTCCTCGGCCAGGGCGGCGGCCACGTCGCGGAACTCGTCGACGGCGTCGCCCGCGATCGCCTCGCGGATCGTCGTGAGCGTCTGCTCGAGCTGGACGGCCCGCAGTGCGGCGACGGTCGGCACGGGCTGGACCACGATCGAGCGACGCGTGCGCTTCTCGATCTCGCCGAGCAGGCGACGCTCGCGCGGCTCGGCGAGGGTGATCGCCGTGCCGGTCCGCCCGGCGCGGCCGACCCGACCGATGCGGTGGGTGTAGGCCTCGGGGGCCGAGGGCACGTCGTAGTTGATGACGTGCGAGAGGCGGTCGATGTCGAGGCCGCGGGCGGCGACGTCGGTGGCCACGAGCAGCTCGGTGGTCCCCGAGCGCAGCCGTCCGAGAACGCGCTCGCGCTGGTCCTGGTCCATGCCGCCGTGGAGCGCCTCGGCGCGGTAGCCGCGCCCGTTGAGCGTCTCGGTCAGCTGGTCGACCTCGCCGCGGGTGCGGCAGAAGACGATCGCGGCCTCGGGGGCCTCCACGTCGAGGATCCGCCCGAGCGCGGCCGGCTTGTGGGCGCGAGACACCACGAAGGCGAGCTGGCGCACGAGGGGTGCATCGTCGGCGTCGCCGGCCGATCGCCCGATGCGCAGCCGCGCTGGGTCGCGCAGGTGGCGTTGGGCGATCTTCTCCATGCGCGCCGGCATGGTGGCCGAGAACAGCAGGGTCTGCCGGTCGTTCGGGCAGGCGTGCAGGATCGTCTCGAGATCGTCCGCGAAGCCCATGTCGAGCATCTCGTCGGCCTCGTCGAGGATGACGAGCCCCAGGTCGGCGAGCGGGAGCGTGCCGCGGTTGAGGTGGTCGATGGCGCGGCCGGGGGTGGCGACGATCACGTGGACACCGCGATCGAGGGTCTGGAGCTGGCGGCCGATGTGCTGCCCGCCGTAGATCGGCGCGACGCGGGCGCCCAGGTCGTGGCCGTACTTGTAGACCGCCTCGGAGACCTGGACGGCGAGCTCGCGGGTCGGGACGAGGACGAGCACTGCGGGGCGGGCCCGACCGCTCAGGTCGCCGCCGTTGCGATCCGCGGCGAGTTGCAGCGCCGGCAGCGCGAACGCCGCCGTCTTGCCGGTACCGGTGTCGGCCTGGCCGAGCAGGTCGCGGCCGGCGAGCACCAACGGGATGGCCTCGCGCTGGATGGGCGTGGGCTCCTCGTAGCCGAGCGTGGTGAGCGCCGAGACGAGCTCGGGTCGCAGGCCGAGCGCTGCGAACCCACCGTCGTCGGGGACGGCATCGACCACGACGGCATCGACGACGACATCGTCGGTGGTGTCGTCGGTGCCCTCGGTGTCGCCGGCGGCGACCTCGTCGGTGCCCTCGGCGCTGGTGTCGATGGTGCCGTCGTCGGCGCTGTCGGTCGTGGTGGGTTCGTCGGGTGGGGTGTCCATGGCGGTGCTCCGTCTTCCGCACCGGCCGGGTGTTCCGCGCCCGGTGTCAACCTGACACCCTACGGCCGCCCGCAGAAGGTTCAGCGCAGGAGCACGAGCCAGACCGAGGCCGCGAGCGCTGCGAACGTGCCTGCGGTGGTGGCGGCGCCGACCACCCGGGCGGCCATCGGATGCGACGGGTTCGTGCCGGCGCGCAGCGGGCCGTGGAGGTCGTCGTAGTGGTCGCCGGCCCACATGAGGATCGCGCCACCGAAGGCGACCTGGAGGAGCCCGAGCGCCGCCACCACTGGAGCCCCGTCGGTGGCGGCGTAGCGAGCGAGCACGGTGCCGGCCACCATCGTCGCGATCGCGGTCCGCTCCCAGGCCAGCGCCGTGCGCTCCTGTTGGAGGCCGCCGTCGAACACGAGCTCCGGCCGATCGTCTCGGGGGAGGTGTCGCCACGGCACGCGCACCGAGCGCGGCACGCGTCGCGGGGCGCGTCGCCGGGGAGTGGGGTCCGACGGGGTCACGACACCCCGTCGAGGACGAAGAACACCGCCCCGACCACGGTGAGCAGGGCCACGGCGTAGGCGACCAGCTGTGGCAGCCGCGACGGGGGCAACGGCTGCCCGAGTCGCATCGCGACCTCGGAGCGGTACCACCGCCGGTAGGAGGTGGCCGCGGTGATCACGCTCAGGGCGAGCAGCGCGAGGCCGATGACCTCCGAGCCGGTCGCATCGGGCAGGAGGTGGATCGCAGCGAGGCCGCCGGCCGAGAGCGCCAGTGCCGTGCGGACCCAGGCGAGGAACGTCCGCTCGTTGGCGAGCGTGAACCGGTAGTCCGGGTCGTCGCCGACGGAGCGGGGATCGGGTCCGAAGAGACGGGAGGGACCGGGCACACCTGCAGGCTACGCAGCGCGACGCCGGCGCAGGTCGTCGGTGGATCGGCTCAGCGTGCGCCGAGGTCGAGCTCGAAGTGGCCGTCGTGGGGGACGAAGCCGACGCGCTCGAGGTACTGGCGGTGCACCTCGCCGTCGGGCCCCGTGCCCGGGGTCGCCACGATCGTGCGGAACCCGTGATCGCGGAACACGGCGGCGCCTGCGCCGTACAGCCAGCTGCCCAGGCGCGAGTCGCGGTAGGCCCGCAGCACGTGGTCGATCTGCACCACCAGTCGATCGTCGTCGCGGCGACCCACGACCACGCCGGCCGGGAGCCCGTCGCGGTTGAGGACCAGCGCGAACGTCTCGGGCGGGAATCCGTCCGAGGGCACCTCGACCACGTCCTGGAACCGACGGATGTCGGCGAGATGGAAGTGCACGAAGTCGGCCAGGAACGGCGAGTCGTGGGGCACCACCGTCACGCCGAGGTCGCGGTGCAGGCCGAGCTCGCTGCGCAGGAACCACAGGTTGAGCACGGCGATCGCGCTGTTGGTCACCACGAGCGGGACCGAGCCGATCAGCACGCCGTACGCCACGAACACCACCGAGCCGGCGAGCGAGATGGTGCGCAGGCGGACCACGGAGGTCATCGCGAGCGACACGACCACGAGCGCCGACGCGACGTACCCGACGGCCTCGACGATGCTCAGCTCCACCACGTTCGGGAGCGTACCGACGGGCGCGGAGCCGAGGGCCCGAGCCGCGCGCTGGGTGGGGCCTATGCTTTCCTTCGTGGTGGGAGCGGGCGGATCGGCGTGGGCGGTGCTCCAGGGTCAGGAGCGGATCCGCTCGGGCGTGGCAGCGTCGCTGCACGACGGGCCGATCGTCTAGTTCCTCTCCCTGGCAGCGACCGTGGTGGGGATGTCCGAGCTGGACGAGGCGCTGGCCGAGTTCCTCTTCGACGACGAGCGCGCGATGGTGCGCATCGACATGAGCGAGTACATGGAGCG
>CAYRXQ010000042.1:4098-7926 GCA_964428115.1 uncultured Ilumatobacteraceae bacterium | reverse complement strand
GCGGTGCTCCAGGGTCAGGAGCGGATCCGCTCGGGGGTGGCAGCGTCGCTCCACGACGGGCCGATCCAGGTCCTCACCGCCGCCTCGCTGCGTCTCGGTCTGCTCCGTCGACAGGTCGACGGGGCCGTCGCCGATCAGCTCGCCGACACCGAACAGCTCGTGACCCAGTCGATCACCGCGCTGCGGGCCGAGATGAACGACCTGCGTTCGCCCGCCGACATCGCGGACACCCTCGGCGACGCCGTCTCGGCCTACCTCGCCCGGACCGACGCCAGCGCCCGCTACGAGGTGGTCGTGGAGGGCGACCTCCCCTCCGACGACCCGCTGGCGGTGGTGGCCTACCGGGCGCTGCAGACCCTGGTGCGCCGCGACGTCACCACCGACGGAGCACCGCGGACGGTCCGGATCGTCGCCGGCGACGTCGGGTCGAACGCAGCGGTCACCCTGCCGGTGTCGGATCCGAACCTGCTCGGCGAGCACCTCGACCTGTGGTCCGGGGTGCTCGGTGGATCGGTGACCCACGCCGAGGACGATCGCGGGGCCGTCGTGACCCTCGCACGATCGGCGTCGACGTGATCTCACTCGTCCTCGTGGAGGACCAACCCGATGTGGCGGCGGCCCTGCACCTGGCCATCAGCAGCGAGGGCGACATCGAGGTGACCGCGATCTGCCACACCCTGGCCGCGAGCGTGGAGATCATCGGCCGGGATCGGCCCGACGTGGTGCTCACCGACTTCCGTCTGTCCGACGGCGACGCTGCCGACCGGTTCGTCGAGTGGAGCGCGGTCTCGCCCGAGTCCCGCGTGCTCGTGCTGAGCGCCTGGAGCGACGATCGCTCCGTGCAGCGGGCCCGCGACTCGGGCGCCAGCGGGTACCTCGAGAAGGGTCCCGACATCGAGGGGATGTGCTCGGCGATCCGGCTCGTGGCGACCGGCGGCGAGCACTGGTTGGGCGACGAGTCGGCCCCCAGCTCGGCAGCTCCGAGTCCGGGGCCGCAGGCCGACCTCGGCTCGGTCGCCGTGGCGCACCTCGTGGCCGGAGGGAGGAGCACTGCCGAGATGATGCTGGCCACCGGTCTGTCGGAGCGGACGGTGCGCCTCCACGTGAGCGGCCTCCTGCGACACCACGGCGTCCGGACCCGACAGGAGCTGCGCGAGGTGCTCGCGGCTGTGTATCCCGAGACGGCCGATCTCGACGAGGAGGCTCCGGCGTGAGCCTCCACGAGGGCTACCGCATCGGCGTCGAGGACGTCCGTGACTCCGAGGTCCCGATGCTGCTGCTCGGGCAGGGTCGACTCGTGGCGGCGTCGCGCGGCCTCGCGTCGATGCTCCGCGTCGACGAGGCGGTGGTGCGCAGCGCGATCCCGGCGACCGTGGTGGTCCAGCTCGGCGTGCTCGACCCGACCGCTCCGCCGCCACCGGTGGTGCTGACCCGGGGCGACCGTCTCGCGATCACCCTGCGGCCGACGGTGGTGCCCATCGACGCTGCGCAGGGCGTGCGTGTGGTCTTGCTGCACGACGTCACCGCCGAGCACGAGCGGTTCGCGGACCTCGCCTATCGGTCCGAGCACGACGAGTACTCCCGGCTGCACAACCGGCTGACAGTGATCGAGCGGATCGGCGGGTGGCTCGACAGCGGGCTCGCCGTCCGCGTCGTCGCGATCGGTCTGCAGCAGTTCGACGCGCTGGTCTCGCTGCTCGGCGACCAGTACGCCGGGATCCTGATGGGTGTGGTCGCCAAGCGGATCGACGTCGCCGTGTGGCCCGACGACATCATCGCTCGGGCGGGGACCGCACGGCTCCTGGTCGCGTCGCCGGCCATGGCGGCCGACGAGGAGGATGCGCTCGACCTCGCCGCCCAGGTGATCGAGGTGGTCGGTTCCAGCGTGGAGCTGGGTGCGGCGAGCTTCCCGACCAGCTCGGTCTGCGGGGTGCACCTCGCGGTGCTGGGCGACATCGCCGACGCCGTCGTGCACGGTGCCGAGCTCGCACTGCGCACCGCCCAGGCTCGCGGCGTCGAGGTGCTCGCCTTCGACCCGTCGATGCGCGACGTCGAGCGCCGGCTGCTCGTGGTGGAGCGCGCGCTGCAGGAGGCCATCGCCGGCGAGCAGCTCGAGCTCTACCTGCAGCCGATCGTCGATGCGGTCGACCGGCGGGTGCTGTCGTACGAGGCGCTGTGTCGGTGGTTCCATCCGACGCTCGGTCAGGTGAGCCCCGCCGAGTTCATCCCGCTCGCGGAGCGCGATGGACTCATCCGTGCGATCGGTGAGTGGACGCTGGCCGAGGCCCTGCGCATCATCGATCGCTGGCGAGCCACCGATCCCACCTGCCCGCCGATCGCGATCAACCTCTCGGCGGCGCAACTGCTCGACGCCTCCTTCACCGGGATGATGCTCGACGCGGTCCACGAGCACGACGCGATCGGCCTCGTCATCGCGGAGGTCACCGAGTCGGTCCTGGTGTCGAGCGAGGCCAACCGTCTGCTGGCCGAACTCGCCGCCGGGGGCATCCCGCTCGCGATCGACGACTTCGGCACCGGGTTCTCGGCGCTCTCGTACCTCGCCGACCTCCCGGCCAGCACCCTCAAGATCGACCAGAGCTTCGTCGCCCGACTCGAGGATCCGCGCAGTCGCATCCTGGTGGGCACGGCGATCTCGATGGGCCACGGCCTCGGCATGCGGGTGGTCGCCGAGGGTGTCGAGACCGGCGAGCAGCTCGCCATCCTCCGCTCGCTGGGCTGCGATGCGATCCAGGGGTACTTCACGGGTCGCCCGCAGCCGTCGGCCTCGGTGACGATGCCGTTCGGGGCGCCCGCACGCGGGGCGACCGGCGCCGGTGAGCAGCGGTGATCCGCGGGTCGATGCCTAGGATGCCCACGTGATGGGCGGCAGCACGATCAACGTCGCGATCGTCGAGGACCACACGATGGTGGCGGCCGCCCTCGCCTCGACCCTCGAGGCCGAGGACGGCATCAGCGTGGTGGCCACGGCCACCGGTGGCGAGGATCTGGCCCGCGAGCTCGGGGAGGTGGCCGCGCAGATCGACGTGGTCCTGCTCGATCTGCGGCTGCGGGACGGGGCCGACGCCATCGAGCTGGTCCCCACCATCCGATCCCTGGCACCCGAGGCACGGATCATCGTCCTGAGCGCGTGGAGCGACGATCGGTCGATCGCCCGGGCGATCGACGCCGGCTGCGACGGCTATCTCCTGAAGGAGCAGCAGGTCGACGAGCTCGTGGCGGGCGTGCGCACCGCGGCGGCCGGTGAGGCGGTGTTCGCCCCGGCGATCGTCAAGCGGGTGCTGGGTCGGCTCACGCCGCGCAGCACCGCGTCGGCGCCCTCGTTGTCGGCGCGGGAGCTCGAGGTCCTGCAGCTGCTGGCCGACGGGCTCTCCACCGGCGAGATCGCCGCCACGCTCTACCTGAGCGTGAACACGGTGCGGAACCACGCGCAGAACATCATGCACAAGCTGGGCGCGCACTCACGGCTCGAGGCCGTCGCCCAGGGTGTCCGTGGTGGCCTCATCAGCGTGGCGTAGCCCGATCAGCGTGGCGCCGCCCACGCTCGGGCGGTACCCCGACGGGTGCGGCTGTGGGCGTGCCCTCAGGAGCTCGTGCCGAGGAACGCGACGACGGCGGTGGCCAGCTCGTCGATCGTGAACGGCTTGGGCAGCAGCGTCGCATCGACGTCGCGCGCCGCGCTCGGGTTGCCCGTCATCACGATGACCCCGAGATCGGGTCGCGTCGCCCGGATCTCGTCGACCAGCCCCGCCCCGTCGCGGGCACCGGGCATGGTGAGGTCGGTGATCACCAGGCCGATGCGATCGTCGC
>CAYRXQ010000042.1:0-3998 GCA_964428115.1 uncultured Ilumatobacteraceae bacterium | reverse complement strand
CCGTCGGCCGCGCCGTTCGCAGCTCTCGGCCCGTCGGTGGACGCGCAGTGCGCGGCCCGGGGGATCCGCCTCGAGCACCTGCACCGCGTGGCGCCAGACGCCGTCGCGCCAGCCGGTGAGCAGGCGCACCGCAGCCCACTCGTCGAGCCGACCGAGCAGGCGATCGGCCAGGTCGAGCCCTGGCTCGTACCGCTCCAGCACCTGATCCTGGACCTCGTCGGCGGTCGCCGCGATCACGACGTTGACCCGGTCGTAGTCGTGCTTGCGCCGGGCGAGGAGCTCGGGGTCGTCCCGAACCGGCTCGGCGTCGAACAGGTCCACGAGGGTGAGCACGAGGTCGTAGTTGATGTGTGCGTTGACGCCCACGAGCAGCAGCGGGAGGGTGCCGGCTCGGACGTCGGGCACCGTGGCGGCATGGGCCAACCGCCACGGTGCCGGGACGAGGTGCTCCTCGCCCCGCTCCCAGGCCTCGGTCGCGACGAAGTAGTGGTGGGCGAAGCGGTGGAGCAGCCGCTCCACCCAGATCGGGTCGAGGAACTCGCCGGCCTCGAGCGAGCGGTCCATCGCACGGGTCATGCGCGTGTAGCAGTCGAGGAAGACGGCTCGTCGGTCGCCGTCCTGCTCCCACCGCTCGAGCAGCGCGTCCATCTGCTCGAGCGAGGATGCCAGCACGTCCGAGGACGGTAGTCGCGACGGTGGCGGCGCTGCGGTGGTGGGTACGGTGGCCGGGTGTCCGGACAGCTCCCTCGACCCGGACGAGACGATGCGGTCCGGTCGAGCTCGCGCCGGTCGCGGTCGCCTGCCGCACTGGTGATGGCCGCCGGGCTGCTGCCGCTCCTGGCGTGCAGCGGCACCGATGGCGGTTCGACCTCCGGGGCCACGACGGTCGCGCCGCCGGCCGCGACCGCAGCCGCGAGCGCGCCGTCGACGATCGGCACCACCACCACGACCGCGACGACCGTCCCCGGGACCACCACGACCGTGGAGCCCGCGACCACCACGACCACCACGGCCACCACGACCACCACCACGACCACCACCACGACCACGACGACGACGACGGTCCAGGCCGAGGACGGCCCCACCATCGAGCTCGGCCGCTCGCTCGAGGACCGACCGGTCGTGGTCCACCGGCGGGGCACGCCCGGCGGTGTCGCCGTGCTCGTCGTCGGGGTCATCCACGGCGACGAGGATGCGGGCACCGCGATCGTCGACCTGCTGCTCGCCGATCCGCTGCCCGAGGGCGTGGAGCTGTGGATCGTGCCGACGATGAACCCCGACGGGCAGGCGGCCCAGCGACGGCACAACGTGGCGGGCGTCGACCTCAACCGGAACTTCCCCGAGCGATGGGGCCCGATCGCCGAGCCCGGCGACTGGCAGTACGCCGGGCCGGCAGCGGCCAGCGAGCCCGAGACCCAGGCCATGCTCCGCCTCGCCGACCTGGTCGAGCCCGATCTCGTGCTGTGGTACCACCAGGACCTGTTCCGCATCAGCCCGGCGAGCGGTCTCGACGGGTCGGTCCGGGCGCGCTACGCCGAGCTCGTCGGGTTGCCGCTCGTCGAGGTCACCGGCGGGACCTACACCGGCACGGCCTCGATCTGGTCGCGATCGATCACCGCGCCCGGCGGGGTCGGCTTCACCGTCGAGCTCGGCCCGGACCTGTCGGCCGACGACGCCCGCCGCCACGCCGACGCGGTGCTCGAGGTCGCCACGACGTTCTTCGCCCCCTGACCACGCCCGACGGCGCCCTCAGCGATCGCCGGGCGCGGTGTGCACGTCGGGCTCAGGCACCGGGGGCCAGCGCCTCGAGCGCCGCCCAGTCGAGCACCATCGGCCCCTCGACCGACAGCGGCTGGATGCAGACGTGGTCGGCGCCGGCGTCGTAGTGCTCACGGATGCGGGACTGGATCTGATCGGCGCTGCCCCAGGCCACGACGGCGTCGACGAAGCGCGGATCGCGCTGGTCGATCTCGGCGTCGGTGAAGCCCAGGCGCAGCCAGTTGTTGCGGTAGTTGGGCAGCGACGCGTACACGCCGATCGCCACGTCGGCCGCGGCGCGGGCCGCGGCGGCATCGGTGGACAGCACGATCTTCTGCTCGACGCACAGCAACTTGTCGGGACCGAGCACGGTTCGCGCCTCGGCGGTGTGCTCGGGCGTGGTCCAGTAGGGGTGGGCGCCGTCGGCGGCGTCGCGCGACAGCTCGAGCATCTTCGGGCCGAGCGCGGCCAGGAGCCGCAGCGGCTTCTCGGCGGCGCCGACGGCCCGGTACGGCGCGCTGTCCATCGCCGCGAGGTAGGCCCGCATCTGGCTGAGCGGCTTGGAGTAGTCGAGGCCGCGCAGCCCCGCGACCATCGGGCCGTGGCTCACGCCGAGCCCGAGCACGAACCGGCCGTCGGTCTGCTCGGCGAGCGTGTTGGCCACCTGCATCATCGGCCCGGGATGGCGGTGGAAGATGCTGGCGATGCCGGTTGCGAACTGCAGCTCGGTGGTCTGCGAGGCGAGCCAGGCGATGTGGGCGAAGGGGTCGCGGCCCACGGTGTCGGGCAGCCACAGGGTCGAGTAGCCGAGCTGCTCGACCCGACCGGCGAACTCCGCGGCCTGCCCGGCCGACATCCCGTCGGTGAAGTACCAGAGTCCGGTGGTCTGCAGTCGTTCGCGTGCGCTCATGGCGCCGCACGCTACGCGTCGAGGATCACGGCCTCGTCACCGAGGAGCACCTCGGGGCGTGCGCCGAGCGGACGACCCGGGTCCGAGGACAGGAGCAGTCGACCGGCACCGTCGAGGAGCACGGTGTCGAGTAGCGCGGTGTCGAGCGGCACCGAGTCCTCGGTGAGGTTGAGCACGACGATGACCCGGTCCTGGCCCTCGCGACGCTCGTAGGCCACCAGGCGCGGGTCGGTGGTGAGCATCGTCAGCGAGCCGGCGTGCAGCGCGGGGCGCTCCCGTCGCAGGCCGAGCAGGCGGCGGTACAGCTCGAGCATCGAGGTCGGATCGCCGTCCTGCGCCTCGGCGCTGTGACCGGTCGGGTCGGGCGGGAACGGCAACCACGGTTCGGGACCCCACCCGTGGTCGTCGGCTCGCGTCCACGGGATCGGAGCGCGGCACGGGTCGCGCCCGTCGGGGTCGGTCTGCAGGTGCTCGGGCACGACGGCGTCCTCGAGGCCGAGCTCCTCACCCGCGTACAGGAACGGCGTGGCCCGCATGGTGAGCGACAGCACCGCGGCCGCACGGGCGCCCGACTCCCGGCCGATGCGGCTGCGCTGCCGCGACTTGTCGTGGTTCGAGAGCACCCAGGTCGGCCAGTGCGGATCGGCGAACTCCCGCTGCGAGGCGGCGATCGCGGCGCGCATGCGATCGGGTTCCCACGGGGTGTGCAGCGGGCGGAAGTCGAAGGTCAGGTGCAGCTCGTCGTCGTCGCCGAGGTACGTGGCCGCCTGGCCCTCGCCCAGCAGGTACACCTCGCCGACCATCATCGGCTGCTGCGGGTACTCGTCGAGCAGGCTGCGGATCCGGCGCAGCAGGTCGTGGGTGAACGGCTCGTCCACGAGGATCATCGCCGCGGCCGCCTGCTCGGGTGGGAGGTCCGCGAGCTCGGTGCCCTTGCCGATGAGGTGCACGACGTCGGCCCGGAACCCGTCGACCCCCCGGTCGAGCCAGTGCCGCAACGTGTCGTGCATGGCCGCCTCGACCTCGGGGTTGGCCCAGTTGAGGTCGGGCTGCTCGGGCAGGAAGAAGTGGAACCAGTACTGGCCGGTGCCCTCGTCGTAGGTCCAGGCCGGCGCGCCGTGGAACACGGCACGCCAGTTGTTCGGCGGCGAACCGTCGGAGCGTCCGTCGCGCCACAGGTACCAGTCGCGCTTGGGCGAGGTGCGCGAGCTGCGCGACTCGACGAACCAGGGATGGTCGCTGGAGGAGTGGTTCGGCACCCAGTCGAGGAGCAGGCGCATCCCGCGGCGGTGCAGGCCCTCGATCAGGTCGTCGAGGTCGGCCTCGGTGC
>CAYRXQ010000041.1:0-17851 GCA_964428115.1 uncultured Ilumatobacteraceae bacterium | reverse complement strand
GGATCCTGCGCGACCCGCTCCACGGCAGCTACGGCGTGGCGGCGCTCAGCGGCTCGATCCTGCTGCGAGTGGTGACCGTGGCGGCGATGCCACCGGCGGCGGCGTTCGCCGGGCTCGTCGCCGCCCACGCGCTCGCCCGCGGCGCAGCCGTCGCCGCGATGGTCGTCGTGCCGGTCGCCGGGCCCGCCGGTCTCGGGGCCGACGCCGCCCGGACGTTGCGGCGTCTGCCCGCCGCGCTGGGCATCGCCGCCGGGATCGGGATCGCGGCCGTGGCGACGGGGTGGTGGGTCGGTCCGGCGGTGCTCGCCGCGCTCGCCGCGGCGGTCGTGGTCGCCCTGCTGGCCGTGCGCAAGATCGGCGGGATCACGGGCGACGTGCTCGGCGCCATCGAGCAGGTCGCCGAGTGCCTGGTGCTGGTGGTGATCAGCGGACTGGCGATGCACCACGACCTGTGGTGGCGATGACGAGGCGTTGCGGTGGTGCCCCCCGGTCACGGCGACCCGTCGCCGGCGGCCGACCCGGGTAGCCTCGCCGCCCGTGCGCGTCCCCACCCCCATCGCCCAGGTCACCCGCGGCTTCGCCATGGGGGCGGCCGACATCGTCCCGGGCGTCTCGGGGGGCACGGTCGCCCTCGTGCTCGGGATCTACGAGCGGCTCATCCACAACGTCCACACCGGTGCATCGGCGCTGCGCGAACTGCTGACCGGCAACGTCCGGGGCTTCCTCACCAAGATGCGGGAGGTCCAGTGGGTGTGGCTCCTCTCGCTGCTGGCCGGCATCCTGGTCGCCGTCTTCGCGCTGTCCTCGCTGCTCGAGCGGTTGCTCGACGAGGAGCCCGTGCGGATGGCGGCGCTGTTCTTCGGTCTGGTCGCCGGGTCGGTGGTGGTCGCCTGGCGGCTCATCCGCCACCGCGAGGTGCGCGAGGTCGTGGTGATGATCGTCGTGGCCGCGATCCTGTTCCTGCTGCTCGGCCTCCGCTCCGACACGTCCTCGGCCGACGCCGAGGTGGTCACGCAACCGTGGTGGATCTTCTTCGGCGCCGGCGCGATCGCCATCTGCGCCATGATCCTGCCGGGGATCTCGGGGTCGTTCATCCTCGTGATGTTGGGGATGTACAGCGAGGTGCTCGGCGCCGTGAACGACCGGAACATCAGTGCCCTGATCGCGTTCGCGGCCGGCTGCACCGTCGGTCTCGCCCTGTTCTCGACCTTGCTCAACTGGCTGCTCGAGCACCACCACGACGTGGTGATCGCCGCGATGATCGGCCTGATGCTGGGGTCGCTGCGAGTGCTGTGGCCATGGCCCGGCGGCACGAACACGACCACCCTCGCCCGCCCGGCCGACGACGTGGTGGTGCCGGTCCTGCTCACGCTGGGCGGCTTCGCGCTGGTGATCGCCGTCGAGTTGATCGCCACCCGCCTCAACCCCCCGGTGTCAGACACGCTGCAGGTCGAAGCGCTGCAGGTCGACTGACGAACCGGTCGGTGTGCGGACCGGCTGCGGCAGCTGCAGCGCGGGCAGCTGCAGCGTGTCTGACACCGGCTACGCGGACTCGACGAGGGCGGCGATGCGGCGGATGCCCTCGGCCAGGTCGTCGTCACCGAGGGCGAACGAGAACCGGGCGTAGCCGGGCGCACCGAAGGCCTCCCCCGGCACGAAGGCGACCTTGGCCTCGGACAGCACCAGGTCGGCCAGCTCGAGCGTGGTCGTGGCGGTCTTTCCGGCGAGGGGCCGACCGAGCAGCCCGCTCACGTCGGGGAAGCAGTAGAAGGCACCCTGCGGCTCGATGCAGGTGACCCCCGGGATCGCGGAGAGCATCCGGTGCATCGTGGCGCCGCGGCGGGCGAACGCCTCGCGCATCATCGCCACGTCGTCGAGCGGACCGGCCACGGCGGCCAGCGCGGCACGCTGGGACACGTTGGCCACGTTCGAGGTCGCGTGGCTCTGGAAGTTGGTGGCCGCCTTGACGATGTCGTCGGGACCGATCAGCCAACCGACCCGCCAGCCGGTCATGGCGTAGGTCTTCGCGACCCCGTTCACGATCACGCACTGCTCGGCGAGATCGGGGACGAGCTGCGGCATCGAGCTGAAGCGGTGCTCGCCGTAGGTGAGGTGCTCGTAGATCTCGTCGGTGATCACCCACACGCCGTGCTCGAGGGCCCAGCGACCGATGGCCTCGACCTCGGCGGGGGTGTAGACCGAGCCGGAGGGGTTGTCGGGGCTGACGAACAGCAGCACCTTGGTGCGCTCGGTGCGCGCCGCGTCGAGCTGCTCGACGGTCACCTTGAACGCCGTCGACGCGTCGGTGTCGATCACCACCGGCACCCCGCCCGCGAGGACGATGGCCTCGGGATAGGTGGTCCAGTAGGGCGCCGGGCAGATCACCTCGTCGCCCGGGTCGCACAGTGCCGCGAAGGCCGTGTACACCGCGTGCTTGCCGCCGTTGGTGACCAGCACCTGACCCGGCTGCACCGCGTAGCCGCTGTCGCGCAGGGTCTTCTCGGCGATCGCCGCCTTCAACTCGGGCAGCCCGCCAGCCGGCGTGTAGCGGTGGTTCTTGGGATCGCGGCACGCCGCCGCCGCGGCCTCGACGATGTGGGCCGGGGTGGGGAAGTCGGGCTCGCCCGCTCCGAAGCCGATGACGTTCTCGCCGGCAGCCTGGAGGGCCTTGGCCTTCGCATCGACGGCGAGCGTGGCGGAGGGGGCGATGGCGGCGAGTCGGCGGGAGGTTCGGTTCACGGACGGACATGGTGGCACAGCGCCGCCGCGGACTCACCCCGGTTCGCGAACGGCCCGAGGCGCCCGAGGACCGAACTGGCATGCTGTCGGTGTGGATCCCGCCAGCATCCGACTCCCCGATCACCTCCTGCCCGCCGACGGCCGGTTCGGCTGCGGCCCGTCGAAGGTGCGCGCCGAGCAGGTCGACGCGCTCGTCGCTGCCGGCTCGTCGGTGCTCGGCACGTCCCACCGCAAGCCCCCCGTGAAGCGCCTCGTGGGTTCGGTCCGCACCGGTCTCACCGAGCTGTTCTCACTGCCCGAGGGCTGGGAGATCGTGCTCGGCAACGGCGGGTCGACGGTCTTCTGGGACGTCGCGACCTTCGGCCTGATCGATCGCCGCAGCCAGCACCTGGTGTTCGGCGAGTTCTCCTCCAAGTTCGCCGAGGCGACGCGCACCGCACCGCACCTGCTCGACCCGGTCGTGGTCGAGAGCGAGCCGGGCGATCATCCCGAGCCGATCGGCGAGCCCGACGTCGACACCTACGCGCTCACCCACAACGAGACCTCCACCGGGGTCGCGATGACCCTGCGCCGACCGGCGGGCGCGAACCCCGACGCACTCGTCGTGGTCGACGCAACCTCCGCCGCGGGGGGCCTGCCGTGGGACCCGGCCGAGGTCGACGCGTACTACTTCGCCCCGCAGAAGTGCTTCGCCGCCGACGGCGGGCTGTGGCTGGCGGCCTGCTCGCCGGCTGCCGTCGAGCGCATCGAGCGGCTCGCCGCGAGCGACCGGTGGCGGCCCGCCTCCCTCGACCTGGGCATCGCCCTCACCAACAGCCGCGCCGACCAGACCTACAACACCCCGGCCGTCGGCACCTTGGTGATGCTCGAGTCCCAGATCCGTTGGATGCTCGACCAGGGCGGTCTCGACTGGTGCGTCGCACGGACCGGTGCGTCCTCGGAGATCCTGTACACCTGGGCCGAGGCACGCGACTGGGCCACCCCGTTCGTCGCCGACCCGGCCAAGCGATCGGCGGTGGTCGGCACCATCGACCTCGACGACCACATCTCGGCCGACGACGTCTGCGCCGCGCTGCGCGCCAACGGCATCCTCGACACCGACAGCTACCGCAAGCTGGGCCGGAACCAGTTGCGCGTCGGGACGTTCCCGGCCATCGAGCCCGCCGACGTCGAGGCCCTCACCCACTGCATCGACGCGGTCGTCGAGGCGCTCGGCAGCTGATCGGCGGATCGTGGACGTCGACGACGTGCTGACGCTCGAGCACGAGGGGCTCGCGCCGCTGCGCTCCCCGGTGATGGTGGTCGCGCTTCGCGGCTGGTTCGACGTCGCGTCGGTGGCCACCACGGCCGTCGAGCGGCTGGCCGATCCCGACACCGTGGTCACCGTGGGCGAGATCGATCCCGACCCGTTCTACGACTTCACCCAGGAGCGCCCGACGGTCGAGGTCCTCGACGGGGAGCTCCGGGTGATCGTCTGGCCGCAGAACCGGTTCGACGTCGTGCGCACCACCGGCGCCCGCGATCTCGTCCTGTTGAGTGGCACCGAACCCCACCTCGCGTGGCGGACCTATGCGCGCTGCATCGTCACCGTGGCGCAGCGGCTGGGCTGCGCGGCCGTCGTCACCGTCGGGTCGAGCGCCGAGGCCGTCCCCCACACGCGGGTCCCGATGGTCACCGGCAGCACCACCAACCCCGAGCTCGCCGCACGCCTCGGCCTCGCGGCGCCCACCTACCAGGGCGTCACCGGACTGGCCGGGGTCCTCAACGCGGAGCTGGAGCAGGGCGAGCTGCCAGCGGTGTCGTTGCGCGTCGGCATCCCGCACTACCTGGTCAACGCCGAGCACCCGCAGGCCGTCGCCGCGCTGCAGGCGCACCTCGGCCACGTGCTCGGTGTCCAGGTGCGCGACGACCTCACCGAGGAGATCGTGCGGTGGCGCTCGCTGCACGACGAGGTGGTCGAGGCCGACCGCCAGCTCGGTGCCTACGTGCGCATGCTCGAGCTCGAGCACGACCGGCGAGCCGAGGCCTCGATCCCGACCGCCGACGACCTCGGCGAGCAGTTCGAGCAGTTCCTACGCGACCAGCGCGACGACCCCGGTCAGGCCGGTCACCTCTGACGCGAGACGCGAGACGGGCGATGAGCGGTGGGCGAACCCACCCGCTCACCGCTCATCGCGGGCTCAGGAGGCTGCGGCGGCGAAACCGGCGTCGAGGTCGGCGAGGATGTCGTCGATCGACTCCAGGCCCACGCTCAGGCGGACCAGCCCGGGGCTGACGTCGGAGGAGGCCTGCTCCTCGGGGGTCAGCTGGCTGTGCGTGGTGCTCGCCGGGTGGATCACCAGACTGCGGACGTCGCCGATGTTGGCCACGTGGCTGTGCAGCTCGAGTGCGTTGACGAACTTCTTGCCCGCCTCCAGGCCGCCGGCGATCTCGAAGGCCAGCACCGACCCGTAGCCCCGGCCGCCACCGAGCTTGGCGGCCCGCTCGTGCCACGCGTTGCCGGGCAGCCCCGAGTAGCGGACCGACTCGACCTGCGGGTGCGCGTCGAGGTACTCGGCCACCCGCTGGGCGTTCGAGAAGTGGCGCTCCATGCGCAGGCTGAGCGTCTCGATGCCCTGCACGATCATGAACGCGTTGAACGGCGAGATCGCCATGCCGATGTCGCGCAGCAGCTGCACCCGGGCCTTGAGGATGAACGCGCCGTGCCCGAGGGCCGGCCAGTACGCGAGGCCGTGGTAGCTCGGGTCGGGCTCGGTGAAGTTCGGGAAGCGACCCGACGCGCCGTAGTCGAAGGTCCCACCGTCGACGATCGCGCCGCCGATCGAGGTGCCGTGGCCGCCGAGGAACTTGGTGAGGCTGTGCACGACGATGTCGGCACCCCACTCGAGCGGGCGGATCAGGTACGGCGTCGGCACCGTGTTGTCGACGATGAGCGGGATGCCGCTCGCGTGGGCAACACCCGAGATCCCCTCGACGTCGAGCACGTCGTTCTTGGGGTTGGGCAGCATCTCGCCGTAGAACGCCTTGGTGTTCGGCCGGATCGCGGCCTCCCACTGGGCGAGGTCGTCGGGATCGTCGACGAAGGACACCTCGATGCCCATCTTGGGCAGGGTGTGGTGCAGGAGGTTGTACGTGCCGCCGTAGAGCGAGGACGACGACACCACGTGGTCGCCCGACTCGGCGAGGTTCAGGATCGCGAGCATCGATGCCGACTGACCCGAGGAGACCGCCAGCGTGCCGGGCAGCCCCAGGGCGGTGATCACGCCGCCCTCGAGCGCGTTCAGCCGGGCCTCGAGCGCCGCCTGCGTGGGGTTCATGATCCGCGTGTAGACGTTGCCGACCTCGGCCAGTGCGAACAGGTTCGCGGCGTGGTCGGTGTCGCGGAACTCGAAGCTCGTGGTCTGGTAGATCGGGAGGGCCCGGGCCCCGGTGGTCGGGTCGGCAGACGCCCCCGCATGGATCTGACGGGTCTCGAAACCCCACTGGTCGCTCATGGGGACGAGACGGTACCCGAGGAAATTCCGACCTCACAAGTCGCCTTTTCGACCGGGTGCGGCCGCGAGGCGCCCGCCATCAGGACCGCAGCTGCCCCCGGATCACCTCGGCGAGGGCCACCGGCGCCTCCTCCTGCACGTTGTGCCCGCTCGGGAGCGTCAGGGCGGTCGATCCGGGCACCCGCTCGAGGAACTCGTCCACCAGCGCCTCGGAGAGGAACCCGCGCTCGCCGCGTACCAGCACGACCGGGATCGTGAGCGAGGTCAACGGTTCCCACAGCGGGCTGAAGTCGGCGGTGAACGGCGGTGGGTCGTCGGTGGCCGACCGGTTGGCGAGGTGGTGCTTGAACACGACACGGCCGTCGTCGCGGACCCGGGTGTTGTGGAACACCCCGCGCGTCACCGCCGCCCGGTCGGGCCCGAACCCGAACGCCAGCGCACGGTCGACGATCTCCTCGCGATCCGCGAAGTCGGTGGCCCCGTCGAGGAAGTCGCGCACCTGGTTCGCACCCTCGACACGAAAGCCCGGTGTCAGGTCGATGAGGACGAACGCTCGCACGTGTGCGCCTCGCGTGGCCGCGACGATCGCGCCGACCAGACCGCCGAGCGACTGGCCCACGAGCACGACGGGATCCGGCGCGAGCTCGGCGAGCGCTGCGGTCACCGACCCAGCGATGACCTCGGGGCGGTAGTCGGCATCGGCCCGCCAGTCGGCGTCACCGTGACCGGGCAGGTCGAGCGCCACGAGCGGCCGGCCGAGCGCCATGGCCGTGGCGTCCCAGGTGTGGGCGTTCAGGCCGGCGCCGTGCAGCAGCGCCACCTCGGGCGGCGCGTCACCCCAGACGAGCGCGCTGACCCGACCACCGCCGGGCCACACCGGATCGGGGATCGACACGTGCCGTCGGACGACGACCGGGTCGGCGGCGAACGGGATCCCGAAGGCCGCGGCCTCCTGGGACAGGAACGCGAACTCGTCCTCGTGGCTCGTCATCGGCCGGCGAACCTAGCGGTGCGGGCCGGGGCCCGCGGACCGGTACGGTCGCCCGACGTGACCGATCCCGCAGCAGCCCACCCCGTCCCACCGCTCGGTCCCGACCTGTTCCGACTCGACGGCCGCACGGCCGTGGTGGTCGGCGCCGGGAGCGGCATCGGCCAGGCCGTGGCCCTGGGCCTGGCCACCTTCGGCGCGACCGTGGTCTGCGCGGATGCCCGCGGTGATGCGGCCGCGACCACCGTCGAGCTCATCGCCGAGGTCGGTGGCTCGGCCACGGCGGCCACCGTCGACCTGCTCGACCGCGAGGGGGTCGAGCGGTTCGCCGCCCGGCACGCCGCGCCGCACGTGCTCGTCACCACTCCGGCGGTGAACGTCCGCAAGCGCATCGTCGACTACACCGACGACGAGCTCGACCGCGTCGTCGACCTGAACCTGAAGGGCGTCTTCCGCCTCACCCGCGCGTTCGGGCGGTCGATGTCCGAGGCCGGTCGTGGCTCGATGATCGGCTTCGCGTCGGTCCGGGCTCGCACCACCGAGCCGGGCCAGGGCGCGTATGCCGCCACCAAGGCCGCCACCGTCATGCTCTTCCAGACCCTGGCCGCCGAGCTCGGCCCGAGCGGGGTCCGCGCGAACGTCATCGCTCCCGGGGTCGTGGCGACGCCGCTCACCGTGCCGATCACCTCGGATCCCGACTGGAACAAGGCCTACGCCGACAAGGCGATCCTGCGTCGGTGGGCCGCACCCTCCGAGATGGTCGGCGCGGCGCTGTTCCTCGCGTCCGACGCCGCGAGCTACATCACGGGCAGCACCGTGTTCGTCGACGGCGGGTGGACCGCGGCCGACGGCCGGTACGACCCCCCGACCTGACCGGGCCGGGTGCCTATCATCCGGCGATGGACGCAACCGTGGCTGGCGCCGAGATCGACGTCGACGCGCTGGTGGCGTTCACCCAGGCGCTGGTGCGCGTGCCCAGCGTCTACGACCCGGCACGCGGCCTCGACGAACGGCCGGCCGCCGAGCTCGTCGCCGAGCAGATGCGGGCGTTCGGGTGGGCACCCGAGCTCGACGAGGTGGCCCCCGGTCGCCCGAACGTGATCGCCACCATCGAGGGCGACGGCCCGGGACGCACCCTGATGTTCGAGGGCCACACCGACGTGGTCACCGAGGGCGACCCGGCGACCTGGTCGTTCGACCCCTTCGGCGGGGAGCTTCGCGACGGCCGGATCCTCGGTCGCGGCGCGGCCGACATGAAGGCCGGCGTGGCGGCGATGCTCTTCGCCACCGATGCACTCGTCCGGTCGGGCACGTTCCCCGGCCGGATCGTCCTCGCGGCGCTCGTCGACGAGGAGGGGATGATGAGCGGCGCGAAGCACTTCGTCGCGACCGGACGTGCCGCCGGGATCGACGGCGCGATCTGCTGCGAACCCGAGGGCGGCGAGATCTGCCACGTGGCCAAGGGCGCGCTGCGGCTCCGCATCGGCCTCGACGGTGTCATGGCCCACGGCGCGATGCCGTTCCAGGGTCGCAACCCCAACCGCGCCGCCGGCGAGGTGCTCACCGCCCTGACCGAGCTCGAGGCGCAGCTGCAGCACCTCCACGGGGAGCACCCGCACCTCGGCCTCACCTGGGTCACCCCGACCGTGCTGCGCTCGGGGGATCCGGTGCAGATGAACGTCATGCCCGCCCACGCCTCGCTGTGGGTCGACGTGCGCACGATCCCGAGCGTCGACCACGACGACCTCGTCGCCGAGATCCGCACCCTGGTCGCCGAGGTGGGCGCGACCGGCGGGATCGGCACCGTGGTCGAGGTGATCGACGATCGTCCGGCGGTGGAGATCGCCGAGGACCATCGGCTGGTCCGCTCGATCTGGGACGCGCACGCGGCACTCGGCGCGTCGCCGCCACGGCTCGGCGGGGTCCCCGGTGCCACCGACGGCACCGTGCTCACGTCGCGTGGCGGGATCCCCTCGGTGGTCTACGGGCCGGGCGGCAAGTGGATCGCCCACCAGGCCGACGAGTTCGTGGAGGTCGACGATCTGGTCGCGCACACCCGTGTGTACGTCGACGCCGCCCGTCGGTTCCTGGCGGGCCCGTGACCCGTCGCGACACCTTCGGCGGCACCGGGGATCCCGTCGCACCGGTGGCTGGTCGGCACAACGACCTCACCGACGTCGGCGGCATCGCGGTCGGCCAGACACAGCGGCGCGGTCGTGGGTGGCTGACCGGCACCACGGTGGTTCTCCCGCCGCGGGGAACCGTCGGCGGGGTCGACGTGCGCGGTGGCGGCCCGGGCACGCGCGAGACCGAGGTCCTGGATCCGGTCAACCTCGTCTCGACCGTCGATGCCATCTGCCTCTCGGGCGGCAGCGCCTACGGGCTGGCAGCCGCGACGGGCGTCACCGACTGGCTGGCCGAGCAGCACCGCGGCCTGCAGATCGGGACCGAGCCGCATCAGGTGGTGCCGATCGTGCCCGCCGCCGTGCTGTTCGATCTCGGTGCCGGCGGCCGCTTCGCCAACCGGCCCGATGCCGACTTCGGCCGCCGGGCCGCCGCTGCCGCCCGACCCCGGCGGATCGCCCAGGGCACGGTCGGTGCGGGAACCGGCGCCCACATCGGTCGGCTCAAGGGTGGGATCGGCTCGGCCAGCGTCGTGCTGCCGACGGGCATCACGGTTGCTGCACTCGTGGCGTTGAACCCCAGCGGCAGCACCTTCGATGCGACCACCGGGGAGCCGTACGGACTCCGGTGGGGGCTCCCCGGGGAGTTCGACGACTGGCGTCCGCCGTCGCGGCGCGACCTCGCCGTGTTCGACACCGCCACCTTCGACCCGCCCTCGCTCAACACGACCCTGGTGGTGGTGGCCACCGACGTGCGGATGGAGAAGCACGAGTGCACCCGGATGGCCTACGCCGGCCACGACGGCATGGCCCGGGCGATCTCGCCGATCCACACCTACGTCGACGGTGACGTGGTGTTCGCCCTCGCGACCGGGGCGTGCGAGCTGCCCGAGGAGCGTCACGACGGCGTGATCCGCCCGGGATCGACCCGCCCGGGGCAGCTCGGTCAGATCTTCGCGGCGGCTGCCGACGTGACGGCGCGCGCCATCGTGCACGCCACCCTCGCGGCCACCTCGGCCGGTTCGCTCGTGAGCTACCGCGACTGGTTCCCGTCGAGCCGACCGGGCTGATCCGACTCGATATCCGACCAAGTCGGTCGGGATTCATCGGGAGCGGGACTAGCGTTTCGGCCATGACGGCCCCCGACGCCCCTCCCGCGCTGCCGGTGCTCGACGTCGCGCCCTACCTCGCCGACCCCGCCAGCCCCGCGGGCCGCGCGTTCGTCGACCAACTCCGCCGCGTGGTGCACGAGGTCGGCTTCTTCCACCTCGTCGGCCACGGTGTCGACGAGCAACTGGCGGCCGACGTCCACGACGTGACCCGCGAGTTCTTCGACCTGCCCGAGGCCGACCGGATCGAGATCGAGAACGTCCGCTCGCCGCAGTTCCGCGGCTACACCCGCTTCGGCCGCGAGCACACCAACGGTCACGTCGACCTGCGCGATCAGGTCGACATCGGCCGCGAGCAGCCGGCGCCCGTCATCGGCCCCGACGACCCGGCCTGGCTCCGCCTGCGGGGGCCGAACCTGTGGCCGGCCGCACTCCCCCGCTTCCGTCCGGTGGCGCTCGCCTGGATGGCCGAGATGGAGCGGATCGGCGCCTCTCTGCTGCAGGCGATGGCGACGGCACTCGGGCAACCTGCCGACCGCTTCGACGCGGCGGTCACCCCACCCGAGGTGCTCCTGAAGGTCATCCGCTACCTCACGCCGGAGCTGTCGCCCGAGTCGACGCCCGAGCTCCCGTCCGAGCTCCCGTCCGGTGCCGCCGACTTGGCGCAGGGGCGTCAGGGCGTCGGCGCGCACCGCGACACCGGGTTCCTGACCTTCGTGCACCAGGACGAGGTCGGCGGGCTCGAGGTGGAGCTCGACGGACGGTTCGTGCCCGTGCCGCCGCACCCCGGCGCCCTGGTGGTGAACGTCGGCGAGATGTTCCAGCTCGTGACGCAGGGGTACTTCCGAGCGACCGTGCACCGGGTCGTGAGCCCGCCGCCCGGCACCGAGCGGATCTCGGTCGCCTACTTCTTCAACCCCAAGCTCGAGGCGACGCTCACCCCCGTCGAGCTGCCCGCCGAGCTCGCGGCGGCAGCTCCCGGCGGGGCCAGTGCCGATCCGGGCAACCCGATCCTCGCGAACTACGGCGACAACTCGCTCAAGGTCCGCCTCCGAGCCCACCCCGACGTGGCCGAGCGGCACCACGGCGACCTGCTCGCATCGGGGCGTTGGGCGAGCACCCCCGGCGCCGCCGGTTGATCGCCGGCCCCCGGTCCCCGATCCCCGATCCCCGGTCCCCGATCCTTGCGGTCACAAATCTTGACTTGGGGAGTCGGGAATCAGCGCACTAGCCTCCGCGCATGCGCAGCAGTGAACGCTCCCACTCGACCGACCTGCGTCGGTCTTCGCGCCGGCCGGTCCGTGCCGTCGGAGCCCTCCTCGTCGCCGGGCTCGTGCTCGTGGCGTGCGGTGGTGACGACGACGAGGACGGTGCCGCCGCGGTCACGACCGCACCAGCCGCCGGCACGACGGCGCCCTCCGAAGGAGGCGACGGTGACGGCACCGCCGATCCCGGCGCGTCGCTCGTCGTGGGGGCCGTGCTCGAACCGACCAACCTCGACATCGTGAGCACGGCGGGAGCAGCCCTCGACCAGGTCCTGCTCGACAACGTCTACGAGACGCTGCTGACCTTCGCCGATGGCCAGCCCGGTCCGGGCCTCGCCGCCGTGCCCGAGGTCTCCGAGGACGGCCTGACCTACTCCTTCGCCCTCCTCGACGGCGTCACCTTCCACGACGGCGGCGAGCTCACCGCCTCCGACGTGGTGTGGAGCCTCGAGCAGTCACGAGCCGAGACCTCGGTCGCCGCACTCGACCTGGCCTCGGTCGCCTCGATCACCGCCGTCGACGACGCGACCGTCGAGATCACCCTGTCGGCACCCGACAACAACCTGCTGTTCAACCTGAGTCGCCGCGCCGGCGCGATCCTCGACGAGGGCGCGAGCGGGCTGACGAACACCGCCAACGGCACCGGGCCGTTCCGGTTCGTCGAGTGGGTCCAGGGTTCCTCGATCACCCTCGAGCGCTTCGAGGGCTACCACGGCGACCCGGCCGGAACGTCCGAGGTGACCTTCCGCTACTTCACCGATGCCCAGGCCGCGGTCAACGCGCTCACGGCCGGTGAGGCCGACCTGCTGACCGGCGTCTCGTCCGATCTGGTCGGACCGCTCCAGGACGATCCCGCCTACGTGGTCACCGAGGGCACCACCAACGGCGAGGTCACCCTCGGCATGAACAACAGCCGGGCACCCTTCGACGACCAGCGCGCCCGCCAGGCCGTTCGTCAGGCCATCGACAAGGACGGCGTGCTCGCGCTCTACAACGGCTTCGGCACGATCCTGGGCGGCCCGGTGCCGCCGACCGACCCGTGGTACGAGGACCTGACGGGCACCGCGCCCTACGACCCCGACGCCGCACGTGCCCTGCTGGCCGACGCCGGGGTCGCCGAGGGGACGCCGCTGTCGTTCATCTATCCGAACATCTACCCGATCACCCTCGCCGAGTTCATCGCCACCTCGCTCGGCGACATCGGCTTCGAGGTCGAGATCACCACCGTCGAGTTCTCGGTGTGGCTCGAGCAGGTGTTCACGAACGTCGACTACGACCTCACGATGGTCATCCACGTCGAGCCGCGCGACATCGGCAACTACGCCAACCCCGACTACTACTGGCGCTACGACTCGGCCGAGGTCCAAGAGCTCGTGGCCCAGGCCCAGACCACCGCCGACCTCGACGAGTCGGTCGACCTGCTCCGCCAGGCCGCCGCCCTGATCGCCGAGGACTCCCCGGTCGACTGGCTGCTGCTGTTCCCCGACCTCGTGGCCGCCCGAGCCGGCGTGACCGGCTACCCGCAGGACGACACGGCGTCGCGATTCGCCGTCGCGGGGATCACCGTCTCGGAGTGAGCGACACCGGCCCGGGTGGCACGGCACCGCGATGGTGCGGCGCCACCCGGGCCGGTCCGCGATGATCGGGGTCCCATGGCCGCGTACGTCGTCCGCCGGACGATCCTCCTGCTCGTGGCGCTCGTCGTGGCGAGCATCGTGGTCTTCGTGCTGCTGCGGCTCCTCCCCGGCGACCTCGCCGCGGTGATCGCCGGTCCGGAGGCGCCGCCCGACCGGGTGGCGGCCATCCGCGAGCAGCTCGGCCTCGACGCGCCGCTGGCGCAGCAGTACCTCGAGTGGATGGGCGGGGTCCTGCAGGGAGACTTCGGGACGTCGGTGTTGAGCGGCTCCTCGGTGACCGACGAGCTCCGCTCGAAGCTCGCCGTGACCGGTCCCCTCGTGGTGGCCTCGACGGTGCTGTCGATCCTGGTGGCGCTGCCGATCGGCGTGCACGCCGCGGTCCGCCATCGCAAGCCCGACGGGATCGCCGTGTCGGCCATCAGCCAGCTCGGCATCGCGATCCCCACCTTCCTGGTCGGCATCGTCCTCGTGATCGTCGTCGCGGTGAACTGGGGCCTGCTGCCCCCCAACGGCTTCCCCCGGGCCGGTTGGAGCGATCCCGCGGCCGCGGTGCGGGCGCTGATCCTGCCGACGCTCACCCTGGCGGTCTCCCAGGCTGCCGTGCTGGTACGGTTCGTACGCTCCTCGATGCTCGACGTGCTCCACCAGGACTACCTGCGCACCGCACGGGCCAAGGGGCTCACCCGCAACCAGGCGATCCTGCGCCACGGGCTGCGCAACGCCGCGATCCCCGTGGTGTCGATCCTGGGCGTGCAGGTGGCGAGCCTGATCGCGGGGATCGTGGTGATCGAGCGGGTGTTCGCCCTGCCGGGCATCGGACAGATGCTCGTGAGCGACATCGGTGACCGGGATCTCGAGAAGGTGCAGGGCACCGTGTTGCTGATCGCGGCCATCGTGCTCGTCGTCGGGTTCCTGGTCGACGTCGTGCAGCGGTGGATCGACCCTCGTCTGCGAGACCTGGCATGACCGCGCCAGTTGTCCCGAGCAACGATCCGGGGACCGGGCCGGCGGCAGGTCCGGCTGCGCGTCCCGCGGCTCGTCCGAGCGCATGGAGCGACGCCGCCCGGGCCGTGCTCGCGAGCTGGACCGGACGGCTCGGCCTGGCCCTCGTGGGCATCATGGTCGGCGCTGCGCTCGTCTCACTCGTCTGGGTGCCCCACGACCCCACCCGGGTCGTCCCCACCGAGCGCTGGCTGCCGATCTCGGCCGAGCACTGGTTCGGGACCGACGGTGGCGGCAAGGACCTCTTCTCCCAGGTCCTCGTGGGGGCGCGCACGACGCTGTTCGTCGCCCTCGCCTCGGCGGTGATCGCCGGCGTGATCGGGCTCGTCCTCGGGCTCCTCGCCGCCATGACGCCGCGGCTCGTCGGCGATGCCGTCGCCTACGTGATCGACGTGCTGATCGCCATCCCGACGCTGCTGCTCGCCCTCGTGCTCGTCGCCGTGTTCCAGGGGTCGCTGTGGACCGTCTCGGTCGCGATCGGCGCCGGTTCGGGGGTGGTGCTGGCGCGGGTGGTCCGAGCCGAGGTGGCGCGGGTGCTCACCCAGGACTACATCGCCGCGGCCCGCGCCGCGGGCACCTCGACCCCGGCCACGATCCGGCGACACATCGTGCCCAACATCGCCCCCGTGCTCATCGTGCAGCTCTCGTTGGTGGCCGCCCTCGCGGTCCTGGCCGAGGCGGCCCTCAGCTACCTCGGCCTGACCCCGGTCTCGACCCCGTCGTGGGGCCGGATGCTCGAGGGCCTGCAGCAGTCGGTGACCGTGCACCCGGGCGCGATCGTCTTTCCGGGGTTGGCCGTCGTGCTCGCCACCCTCGGGTTCAACCTGCTCGGCGACGGCCTGCGCGATGCCATCGACCCGCGGCTGCGGGCCCGGTCGGCGGCGCCCACGCCGGGCCTCACCGCGGTGGTCGGCCAACGCGGTCCGGAGGCGCCGCGGTGACGCTCCTCGAGGTCGACGACCTCACCGTGCGCTTCGGGGAGCGCCCCGTGGTCGACGGGGTGTCGTTCGCGCTCGACGCGAGCGACCGGCTCGCGGTGATCGGCGAGTCGGGCTCGGGCAAGACGCTCACCGCGCTCGCGATCATCGGCCTCACGCCCGACGACGCCGTCTTCACCGGCAGGATCCGCCTCGACGGGGTGGAGCTGCTCGGCCGCGACGACCGTGCGCTGTCACGGCTGCGCGGCGAGCAGATCGCGATGGTGTTCCAGAACCCGCTGACCGCGCTCAACCCACTGATGCGCATCGGGCGCCAGATCGCCGAACCGCTGCGCCGTCACCACGGTCTCGATCGAGGCCCTGCGACCGCCGCGGCCCTCGAGCTGTGCGAGCGGGTCGGCCTGCCCGACCCCGATCGTGCGGTGCGGGCCTACCCGCACCAGCTCTCGGGTGGGCAGCGCCAGCGGGTCGGCCTCGCGATCGCGTTGGCCTGTCGCCCCGCGCTCCTCATCGCGGATGAGCCCACGACGGCCCTCGACGTCACGGTGCAGGCCGAGGTGCTGCGGGTCCTGCGCGAGCTCATCGACGTGGAGGGCACGGCCCTGCTGTTCATCACCCACGACCTGTCGATCGTGCCCGAGGTGGCCGACCGGCTGGCCGTGATGCGCGACGGGCGCATCGTCGAGACCGGGACGGTCGACCAGCTCGTACGCGCCCCGGCGCACGCCTACACCGTGGAGCTGCTCGCCGCCGCGAGGCGCACGACGCTCCCCGACGGAGCCGCCGCCTCGGGCGACGCCGCAGACGGGGCCACAGTCGAAGCCGCCGTCGAGTCCGCAGCGGAGCAGCGGCCGTGATCGACGGCGACGGCGTGCTGCGCGCCGAGGGCATCCACCGGCGCTATCCACTGCCGAGGACCGGCGTGTTCGGTCGGCGGGGCGAGCGGCACGCGGTGGCCGGCGTCGACCTCGAGCTCGGGCCGCAGCACTCACTCGGCGTCGTGGGCGAGTCGGGCTCGGGCAAGTCGACGCTCGTGCGGATCCTGCTCGGGCTCGACCGTCCCTCCGAGGGGACCGTCACCTACGACGGCCGTCCCGTCGTCGTCGGGCGTCCCTCGTCGATGCGATGGTTCCGCAGCGACGTGCAGATCGTGTTCCAGGACCCGGTCTCCTCCCTCGACCCGCGCATGACGGTCGACGCGATCATACGGGAACCGCTGCGGGGGCTGCGCGTCGAGGAGGACCACGACGTGCGCGTCGTCGAGGTGCTCGAGTCGGTCGGGCTCGACCCCGAGACCAGATGGCGGCTCCCGCACGAGTTCTCGGGTGGACAACAGCAGCGGATCGCGATCGCCCGCGCCCTCGCACCGCGGCCGAGGGTCCTGATCGGCGACGAGCCGGTGAGCGCGCTCGACGTCTCGGTGCGCGCCCAGGTCCTCGATCTGCTGGCGGATCTGCGCGGGCGCTACGGCCTCGCGCTCGTGCTCGTCTCGCACGACCTGGGCGTGGTCCGAGCGCTCTGCGACGACGTGATCGTGCTGCACGAGGGCGTGGTCGTCGAACGCGGCGCGACCGCCGAGGTCTTCGCCCGGCCGTCGCACGACTACACCCGCACCCTGCTGGCCGCGGTCCCCCGGCTCCCCACCACGCCGTGACCCGGTGTCAGACACGCTGCAGCTGATCGCGCTGCAGCTCCGGCAGCTGCAGCTGCAGCGTGTCTGACACCGTTGGGAGCGGTCAGCCGCCGCTGGCGTCGGCGACCTTGGTCTTGCCCGCGGAGATCCACGGCATCATCGAGCGCAGGTGGGCGCCGACCTCTTCGATCGGGTGCGCCTTGCCCTCGGCCTGGAGGCGGTGGTAGTTCGCCCGGCCCGACTCGCTCTCGGCGACCCACTCCTCGGCGAACTGACCCGACTGGATCTCGCCCAGGATCTTCTTCATCTCGGCCTTGGTCTCGTCGGTGACGATGCGCGGGCCACGGGTGAGGTCGCCGTACTCGGCGGTGTCGGAGATGCTGTAGCGCATCCCGGCGATGCCCTCCTCGTACATGAGGTCGACGATCAGCTTCACCTCGTGGAGGCACTCGAAGTACGCCATCTCGGGCGCGTACCCGGCCTCGGTGAGCGTCTCGAAACCGGCGCGCACGAGCTGGGTGACGCCGCCACACAGAACGGCCTGCTCACCGAACAGGTCGGTCTCGGTCTCCTCGGGGAAGGTCGTCTCGATGACGCCGGCGCGGGCGCCACCGATCGCCTCGGCGTACGACAAGGCGAGCGCCTTGGCCTGCCCGGTGGCGTCCTGCTCGACCGCGATCAGCGCCGGAACGCCGCCGCCCTCGGTGTAGGTGCGGCGCACGAGGTGGCCGGGCCCTTTGGGAGCGATCATGATGACGTCGACACCCTCCGGCGGGGCGATCCGACCGAAGCGGACGTTGAACCCGTGGGCGAAGGCGATCGCCTTGCCCGGCGCCATGTGCGGAGCGATGTGCTCGTCGAAGATGCGCTTCTGCTCGGTGTCGGGAGCGAGCAGCATGATCACGTCGGCCCACTCGGCGGCC
>CAYRXQ010000040.1:17691-17991 GCA_964428115.1 uncultured Ilumatobacteraceae bacterium | reverse complement strand
GTGCGCGACCCACTTCCTCCGCTTCAGCAGCGAGCGCACCGGTGGTGATCGATGACATCGGCAGGCACGGCAACCGCGGCGACCGGCGTCGATCACCTCGCCCGCGGTGGCCCGCTCGTCATCGGTGTCGGCAATCGCGACCGGGGTGACGACGCGGCCGGCCCCGTGGTGTGCGACCGGCTGCGGGCCCGGTCGGGCACGGGCCCCGACCTGCGAACGCTCGCCCACGAGGGCTCGCCCCTCGACCTGCCGCTGCGGTGGGAGCCCGACGACGCGGTGATCATCGTCGACGCGATGCAG
>CAYRXQ010000040.1:2873-17636 GCA_964428115.1 uncultured Ilumatobacteraceae bacterium | reverse complement strand
TCGCGACCTTCGACGCGACCGCCGGGCCGCTGCCGACGGTCGGTGCGCTGTCGACCCACGAGATCGACGTGTCGGTCGCGATCGAGCTGGCGCGGGCGATCGGCCGCATGCCGGCGCATCTGCTCGTGATCGGCATCGAGGCGGCGCAGACCGCGTGGGGATCCCCGCCGAGCCCGTCGGTCGACGCGGCCATCGACGTCGTCGTCGACCTCGTCACCGACCACGTCGCCGACCGGTCGGCCGACACGAGGATCGTCGAACCTCAGCCGGCGGAGAACGTCGCCAACTGATCGAGCGTCGTCCGGCGGAGCCAGGCGAGCTGGTGCGGAGTCAGCCGCTCGCACACCGAACCCCAGTGGAGGGCGACCCAGTCGCCGGCCTCGACGTCGAGCGGGCTCGTCACCTGCTCCACGACCGGGTCGCCGAACCGCAGTCGGCTCCCGGCCCACTCGAGCGGACGCCGACGGACGAGCGGTGCACCGAGTCCGCCGTCCACGACCTGAGCCCAACTGACGCAGCACTGGTCGACGATGCGCAACGGCTCGTCGACGACGCCCGATCGCATCAGGCCGGTCCACGGGGTGACGTGGAGCACGTGGTAGCTGTGATGGGCCACGCCGGTGACGACCGAACCGTCGATCCGCGTCCAGGCCGAACCGGCCCGCCGCCGGAATCGGGCGTCGATCGAGTTGCCGAAGTCGAGCATGCTCACCCGGTCGAGCAGCTCGTTGCCGATCCAGTAGGCCTCGACGACGTCGGCGTCGAGCGGGTCGGTGCGGTGCGCCGCACCGGCCAGCAGGCGGAGGTACGGGTAGGCGCCCTCGAACTGCGCGGCGAGCTCCGCGAGCCCACCGTCGATCGGCGCGTGCAGGTACTGACCGACGCCCTCGGGCGCGACGGGGCCGCAGTGACCGAGCCGATTCGGCGGCGCGGCGAAGCGGACGAAGCGCAGCGGCCCGGACGGCGCGTCGAGGACGGCGCCGGGGACCGTCACGACGGCGACCCGGCGGAGCGGACGGTCTCGGCACGAGCCGACGACACGGCGACGACCGCGACGCCGGCGAGCACGACGAGGTAGCCGAGCGCGTCGACGGTGATCGGCACGCCCCGCAGCCCGGTGTTCAGGACCGCCGTCACCACCGCACCTGCGACGAGCACCGCGGTCACGTCGACAGCGGGCGCCACGGCGAGTGCCCGGTACCAGAGCGACACGAACGCGGCGAGCGTCGTGCCGGTCGCCGCGATCCACCACCACTGGCCGGTCGTCAACGCCACCAGCGCCGCGAGGTCGCCGCGCACCGCCAGCCAGGTGAGCAGCAGCACGCTGCCGCCGAGCATGCGGACCACGGCGAGCGAGCGCGCCCCGACCGTGACGAGCAGGCGCTTCACCACGAGCACCTCGAGCGACCACAGCAGCGTGGCCACCAGGATCAACGCCTCACCGCGGCCGACGCCCGACAGGCTGACGCCACCGCTGACCACGACGTGCCCCACGACCAGCAGGGCGATGGCGAGCACGTGCATCGGCCCCAGCCGCTCGCGCAGCACGATCGAGGCCCCGACGGCGACCCACACCACGAGCGTCTTGTGGATGAACGCCGCATCGGTCGAGGTCGCGAGCGCCAGCCCCTCGAAGAACAGTACGAACGGCACGGCGCCACCGATCACCGCCACCACGGCCATCCACGGCCATGGCCACCGAGATCGGCCACCCGACGGGCCGAGCGATGCGCTGACGGGCGGGGCCATCGATCGCACCGGCACGGCCACCATCGCGATCGCCAACAGCAACCCTGCCCAGAGGTTCTTCGCCGTCGTGTACACGGTGGCGTCGTCGAAGTGACGTACCGCGACACCGTTGACGAACACGGCGACCCCACTGACCAGCGCGGCGACCGCCGCCGGCCACAGCACCCACCGCTGGCGGCCGAGACGTGACACGCCCACCCCCTCACCCTGGGGGATCTCCACCGACGAGCTCATCGCCCGACCTCCTCCCGACCCGACAGGTCGATGCCAGCTGCCAACTCCGCCTCGTCGGTGATCGCCAGGACGAGCCCCATCGACACGACCACCACGTCGCCCGGACCGACCACGCGACCCTCGGCGAGCACCACGTCGAGGCACGCCGTGACCTCGCGGCCGGCGCACGCGACGACGGCGCGGCGGTCGTCGAGCAGCCTGACGACGCGTCCGACCTCACCGAGGCACACGTCGGCCCCTCGAACCATCCGTCTGCTCCGACGGTTCCATGACCCCACACAACCCGACCGCTGCGATCGCGGCCAGTGCCGAACGTCCCTGATGCCGTAGTTCCTCCGATGACCTCGCAGGCATGCGGAACCGCGGTCGACGCGGTCGACGCCGACCTCGGTCGTCAGGTGCCCGCGCCCAGGACCCCTGCAAGCAGCAGGAGCAGGAACAGTGCGTTGCCGGTTCCGTGAACCGCCACGGCCGCCCAGGTGCTCCGGAATCGGTGGGCCACGAACGGGGTGAGCAGCCCGGTGACCAGCAGCGTCGGGTACGCCCACCACATGAACGCGTGGAAGATGACGATCCACATGAGGCCGTTGACGATCCATGCATGCTCGCCGAGGGCTCGCTCCTGCATCGGCAACACCCACCCACGCCACCACAGCTCCTCACCGATGATGTTGCCGAACAGGCTCACCGCGTAGACGGCCAGCACCCACCAGTTGCCCTCGAGCGTCACGCCGAGGTAGTCGGTGGGGGGCAGGGCGATCTCCTCGAACGGGTCGAAGAGGCTCGGCAGGCTCTCCGGAACCGGAAGTGGCAGGGACTCGGCCATCCACCGCATCGCCGGTTCGAGCGCTGCGTCGCCGACGAACGCGACGACGACCGCTCCTGCGACCCACGCCCACTCGCTCCGACGCAGCGGCCGCAGCCGCAGCCGCTCGACGACGGCCCGCCGCTCCATGGGACGGCCGCTGCGCCGATAGCAGACGTACGTCGCGCCGAGGAGCCCGAACAACACGCCGTAGAGGGAGAGCGTGAAGCTCAGGACGAGCGGGACCCCGGCATCGACGAGCAGCGGGTTCAGGGCGTAGATGGTGACGACGAGGACCGCGCCCGGTGCGCCGAAGAGCACCGCTGACCGGAGCCAGCCTGCGGCCGCCACATCGTCGTTCGTGGTCGCCTCACGCGCCGGTGCGCTCCGCACGCCAGTCCCCCTGCAGCGATCCGTCCTCCTGGTCGACGGCTGCACGTCGCCACCGACAGTGTGTCATCGCGTCACCGCCGTCGCCGTCGCCGTCGCCGTCGGAGGACGAATCCCATGGCCGTGCCCGGCTCCGTGCCCTGGTCACGTACTGTCCGACGCCATGCGCGCCAACTTCCAGATGCACTCCGGCGGGACGGCAGGCCGATCGGCCACCGACCTGCACGATCAGGTGGCGGAGGCGCAGGATCAGGGCGAGGCGGCAAAGCCCCTGGCGGTGCTCTTCGAGGAGGGTGAACCGATCGAGTTGCAGCGCGGCGAGATCCTCTTCCATCGAGGCGACACCGACCGCCGATTGTTCGTGGTGCTCAGCGGTTCGGTCGACGTCGTCGTCGAAGGCGAGGGTGGCCAGGAGCAGACGCTCGGGCGCTTCGGGCCCGGGGGCGTGTTCGGCGAGGTCACCTTCCTGCTCGGCGGCGAGCGTTCGGCATCGATGCGGGCACACCAGCGCAGCACCGTGATCGGCGTGGCCTGGGACGAGGATCGGCCCGAGGCGAACGGCCGCATCGGCCTGGCGCTGTCGGCGCTCCTCGCGCAGCGGTTGCGCTCGAACAACTCACTGCTCGCCGATCTGTTGAACGACGAGGACAGTGGATCGGCGGCATCCGCCGGCGGGGTCCTCACGGTGAACCCCGCCCTCGGCGCCGACCGTCCCCAGGTGGTGGTCCGCGACCAGGTGACCCTCGACGACCTGCGCGGCCTGATCGACGGCAGCCTCCTCGCCGTGCGCGTGCCGGGCTGGTACACCCCACGGCAGTCGCAGCAGCTCTGCCGGCAGCTGCTGCGGCACCCGGCCTTCTCCCGGTACAGCGTCGCGCCCGACGTCGGGGTGCAGCGCGTCGGCTACAGCTACTTCGAGACCCTCGGCGACGAGGAACGGCTCGAGCACTACTTCGACTCGGCCGTGCCCACCATCCACGAGATCCGTCGGGTGTGTGCGCCGATGCTCATCCCGGTCGACCGGCTCCGGCTCGAGCTCGACGAGTGTTGGCCCGGCGGCGCCGGCCTCGCCGCATTGGGCGGACAGAAGATGTTCGTGGGGACCTCTCGACTGTTCGAGGACGGCCATGCCCTCCCCCCGCACCAGGACATCCTCAGCCGCGAGACCGACGACGAGGTCGCCCGCGACCTGCTCGCCCAGCTCACCGCCAACATCTATCTGCGCACACCGCGTGACGGCGGCGAGCTCGAGATGTGGGACCTGATCCCCGACGACGAGCAGGCCGCCGAGCTCTACACGGGCGACTACGACTTCCTCGATGCGACCAAGCTCCCGCCGTCGGCCGCGCTGCTGCGCCCCGGTGTCGGCGAGCTCGTGCTGATGCTGTCGAGTCGCATCCACGCCGTCCGACCGTCGATGGGCGGTCCGCGCGTCTCGATGTCGTGCTTCATCGGCAGCACCGGAGAGGACCAGCGACTCATCCTCTGGAATTGAGTCATCCTCGTGAATTGAGTCACCCTCTGGAACTGACGCTCGCCGCCACGTAGTGTCCCGCGCGCTTGGGAACGCGTCCGACGGGACCAGCGCGAGGGGAACCGGAGGCGGGTGCATGAGCGAACCCTCGACCGCAGGCAAGCTGCGGATCGCACTGCTCGGCCCGCTCAGCGTCTCGCGGGCCGACGGCACGCCGATCGCGATCGCGAGCCAACCACAACGACGTCTGCTCAGCGTGTTGGCACTGGAGGTCGGCGAGGTGGTGCGCTCCGCAAGCCTCGAGGAGCGCCTCGGGCTGTCGGCCGGCGCGCTTCGCACGTCGATCAGTCGTCTGCGTCACGTCGTCGGCACGCCGTCGGTCGAGACTTCAGCGCAGGGCTACCGGCTCCGCGCCGACGTCGACACGGTCACCTTCGAGCGACTCGTCACCCTCGCTCCCGACCTCGACGACGCCGCCGCACGAACCGTCCTCGGCGATGCCACCGACCTGTGGCGGGGCGACCCCTTCGTCGAGTTCGCCGGCGAGCTCTGGGCAGTGTCAGCAGCGCGACGGCTTTGCGAGTGGCATGCCTCGGTTGTCGAAGACCTGGCCATGCTCCGACTCGACACCGGCGACGTCGCTGCGGCGCTCGTGGCCATCCAGGCACTCGTCGAGCGGGAGCCGTACCGCGAGCGCGCCCGCGCGCTGCTCCTTCGCGCCCTCGTGGAGGGCGGTCGACGAACGGAGGCGCTGCGCGCGTTCCAGACCTACCGGGCTCTCCTGCGTGACGAGGTCGGCACCGCACCATCTGCGGCGCTGGTGGAACTGGACCGCGCCATCGCGGCATCGATCGACACGTCGACACCGATCGGTCCTCGGCCCGGACACCCCGCGTGGACCAGGGTCCGCCGGGGCGGACGACGACGCGAGGTCGCGAATCACCTCCGTCTCCCCGTCCCCCTGAGCTCGTTCGTCGGCCGCCACCAGGATGTGGCGACCGTGGTCGGCCTCCTGTCGGCGCATCGCCTCGTGACGCTGACCGGTGCGGGCGGGTGCGGCAAGACGCGGCTGGCGATCGCCTCGGCGGACCCCGTGGCCGAACAGACGGGATTGGACACGCGATGGGTCGATCTCGGCGTGGTGTCAGGCCCGGCACACGTGATCGAGCAGGTCGCCGCTGCGGTGGGGCTCGCACTCCAGCCACTCATCGATCCGGCGCAGCAGCTGATCGATCATCTGGGCAGGGAGCGGCCGATGCTGCTCATCCTCGACAATGCCGAACACATGCTGAACCCGGTCACCGACCTCCTCAGCGCCGTGTTGCTGCGCTGCCCGTCGCTGCGCGTCCTGGTCACGAGTCGGGAACCGCTCGGGATCGCCGGTGAGATGGTCTGGCGCGTCCCATCCCTTGCGACTCCACCCACGGACGTGGCGCTGGGCGTCGACGACCTGTCGTCGTACGGTGCTCTGCAGCTCTTCGTCGAACGAGCTCGCGCCGCGCGACCCGGCCTGGTGATCGACGACAGGGCACTCGGCCACGTCGCGTCGATCTGCATCGGCCTCGACGGACTCCCGTTCGCTCTGGAGTTGGCCGCAGCGCGCACCCGCACGCATCCACTCGAGGTCGTGGCCGCCGGCATCAGCGATGCCGTGCGCTGGCACACGCCGGCGAGCAGCGTCCCGATCGCCCGGCACGCGACGTTGCACGCCTCGATCGCCTGGAGTGTCGACCTCACCGATCCGCTGTCCCGATCGGTGCTCGTCCGGCTCGCGGTGTTCCAGGGCTCGTTCACCCTCGAAGCGGCACTGGCGGTCGGCGGCGAGAGTGAACCGCCCGACGAGGTCGCCGACGCCGTCGCGACGTTGGTCGACGCCAGCCTGCTGCAGTTCGACGATGGCGCGGATCGGTTCCGGATGCTGCAAACCGTCCGGAGGTTCTGCACGCTGCGAGCAGGAGCGAGCGGCGAACTCGACCGAGCGCGTGCCCGCCACGCCCACCATCTCGCGGGCTACTGCGCCGAGATCGGCGCGGGTCGCCGCGGTATCGAACGAGGGCCGTTCGTCCGCGAGATGCCCGATCTGGTCGCAGCGATGGACTGGGCCCGGGAGCACGAGCCAGGGCTGGTGTTCCAGATGTGTGCCGGACTCGCCTCGGTCCGCAGCGCGCTCGGTCACCACAGCAACACTGCCGAGATCTGGACGTGGCTGCTCTCGCTCGACCGAGGTCACGACACCGACCAGGCCTGGCGATCTGAGTGGGCGACGGCCGTCGCCGCGCAGATGGCAGCTGCCACCGCGCACCGGTTGGAGGTCGGCGAGGTGGCCGACGAGGTCGACCGGTTGCTCCCGGTCGATGCCGACCGAGCCCGCGGATGGCTGGCTCGCGGCGCCGCCATGGTTCCCGCCTACGGAGGCAACCTCGAACCGATCCTCGCCCACGTCGCCGATGTGACGGCCCGAGGTGACGACCTGGAGCTCTCGATCTACGGCGGCTTCGCCGCCTACATGCTGGCGCTCATGGGCCGCTTCGGCGAGTCGGATCTCCAGGTCAAGCGGCTGGCCCGCCTCACCCGTCGGCACCACACCAGCTTCGAGGTGGACACCGTCGGCAACGGGTACGCCGCTGCGGTCATCGCCGACCTGTGCCGCGGTGAGCTGCGGGCCGCCATCGGACGCGCCGACCGGCAGGTCCCCGACGATCCCACGTTCTCGATGACCGCGGCAGCTGCGCTCGCGCACGTGGCACTGGTGACCGGTGATCGCCACACGCTCGAACGGGCCGTCGCGTGGTCACGCCTGCGGACGTTCCCGCTCCTCCACTTCTTGCCGACGTTCATCGAGCTGATCGAGCGACGATTCGACGGTGAGCTCGAGCACGCTGCGGATCTCGCCGAGCAACTCTGGGACGACACGGAGCACATTCCGGTGTGGCGCGTCCATCCGCTCCCGATCCTCACGTCGACGCTGATCGAGGCCGACCGGGCCGACGCCGCCGTTGCGATGACGGATCAGGCCGAGCCGCTCGTCGACGGCATGGAACCGGCCCCTCTGCTCGTCGCCGGTGTGCTGGCGAGCCGAGGACTCCTCGCAGTCCACCTCGGCACCGTCGAGGAGGCCGCGGCGTCGCTGAGGGAGTTGCTCGAGATCACGTCGGCGAACGGCTTCGTCCCGATGACGATCGACGCTCTCGAGCAGGTCGCAGCGATCACCGACGACGAACACGTGGCCGCGGGACTGCGCTTCACGGTAGACCGGGAGCGGCAACGCATCGGAGCTCGAGTGCCTCCGACCCGTGAGGGAACCGTCCCGGGCCGCGCTCCGGCTCCGGTTCTGAGTCCGGCTCTGAGTCTCGGAGAGGCAGTCCTGCTCGCACAGAGCTGGCTGATGCACGCTGCGTCGCGGATCCCCGTCGCTGACGCGCTGCTGTAACGGCCCGTGTCGCGGATCCGCGAAGTTGACGCGCCGGCGTAACGGCCCGCGTCGCACACTCCCATCGTGCCCGACGTTCCTGGGCCCGAAGGAGGAGATGTGCCATGCCGTACTCGTCGAGCCGACAGCCACCGCTCGCGCCCGGAGTCGTCCCCGCCTCGATGGCCTGGGCGCCGAGGATCTCCGAACGTGTCGACATTCCCTCCGCTCACGAGTTCCATCGCTGGAGCGCGTACTCGGACTGGCGATCGGCACGATCTCGTCGAGCACGGTCATCGAGAACCTCGGAGAGCTGACGGTTTCGGGGGAACTCGGTGACGCGCAGGTGTAACAACCCGCGTCGCACACTCCCGGCCTGCCCGGAACTCCTGGGCCCCGACAAGGAGAGATGCCATGCCGTACCTGTTCAGCCGCCAGACACGACTCGCGCCCGGGAACTATCTCGACTCCATGGCCTGGGCCGCCAAGATCACCGAGAAGGTCAATGCCGCATCGGGCCCCACGTTCCGTCTGTGGAGCCGCGTGCTCGGACCCGAGCTCGGGACCATCTCGTGGAGCACGGTCGTGAACGACCTCGCGGAGCTCACGGCCTTCGAGGAGCAGCTGATGGCCGACAGCAGCTACCTCGAGCTCGTCGAGGACGGGGCACGCTTCGGTGATGCCAGCGGTACCCACGACACGCTCGGCCAGCTGATCCACGCCGATCCCGAGGGGGCCGACACCGCGCAGTACGTGTCCATCACGACGACCCAGCTCGCTCCCGGGATGGCGACAGCCGGCATCGCGCTCGGCGTCGAGATCGCGCAGCGGGTCAAGGCGATCACCGGTCGACCCACGTCGTTCGGCGCATCGATGACCGGCATGTACGGCGGGGTCGCGTTCTTCGCGATGGCCGACTCCATCGACCAGGTCCAGGCGGCCGACGCGGCCCTCGCTGCCGACGCGGACTGGGGCACGATGATGGACGACCGCGCCAGCAAGGCCTACGTGGGAGCGGTCAGCCAGCGGATGATCCTCCGCCGGCTCGCCTGAGCCGCGACAGCTCGCTCGCCGGGCTCTGGACCGCCGCCCTGCCGGTGCGGTTCAGAGCTCGGTGAGCTCCCCGTTCGACCACTGGTCGCGCAGCTTGTACTTCTGGATCTTCCCCGATCCCGTCAACGGGAAGGCGTCCATCTCGAACCAGTGCCGTGGGGTCTTGTGCGGAGCGAGGTGCTCGCGCATGTAGGCGAACAGCTCGCTCTTGTCGATCTGGTGGCCCGGCGCCGGGCGGATGAATGCGCCGACCGACTCACCCCACGTGTCGTCGGGAAGCCCGACGACCACGACCTCGCCGATCGCCGGGTGGGCGAACAGCAGGTCCTCGAGCTCGCGGGGGTAGATGTTCTCTCCGCCGCGGATGATCATGTCCTTGAGCCGCCCCTCGACCGAGCAGTAGCCGCGAGCGTCCATCGAGCAGAGGTCGCCGGTGTGCAACCAGCCGTCGTCGTCGATGGCGCCAGCCGTGCCGGCCGGGTTCTCGAAGTAGCCGTGCATGACGTGGTACCCACGCGTGCAGTACTCGCCGATCTCGCCGATCGGCACCGTGGCGCCCGTCTCGGGGTCGACGATCTTGACATCGACGTTCGGCATGGGCGGCCCGATGGTGCCGGACTTGTCCTCGATGGTGTCGGTCGGCAGGGTCATGGAGGCGACCGGGGAGCACTCGGTCTGCCCGAACACGATCGTGAAGGGTGCTCCCAGCTCCGACTCGAGCCGGCGCACCATGGCGTCGGGCACGAGCGATCCACCCGAACAGATCGCCTCGACGCTCGACAGGTCGGTCGTGGCGAAGTCCGGATGCTCCATCATCGCGATCAACATGGTCGGGACGCCGAGGACGGCAGTGCCGCGGTACGTCTGGAACAGCTCGAGCGCGAGCCCGGGATCGAACGCCTCCTCGTAGACGAGCGTCGCGTTCTTCGAGGCGGCGGCCAGCACGGTGACGACACAACCGGCTGTGTGGAACAGCGGCGCGACGCCGATCATCACGCCACCGTCACGCAGACCCATCCGATCGGCGGTGTGCCAACCGTTGTTGACCAGTCCTCGATGGTGCAGGAGTGCACCCTTGGGGAACCCGGTCGTTCCCGACGTGTACTGGATCATGACGGCGTCCATCGGATCCGGGTCGGGGAGCTCGTCGGTGAAGCCATCGGCGAGCGCGAGGAGCTCGGACCACTCGTCGAAGCGGATGACCTCGCGCAGCTCGGGCAGTTCGGGTCGGAGCTCCTCGACGGTGGCCAGCATCGCGTTGCCACGGAACTCGGTCGCCGTCACCACCCCGGCCGATCGGGACTGCTCGAGGACGTAGCGGACCTCGGACGCCCGCAGCGCTGGGTTGACGGTGACGAGGATCAGCCCAGCGATCCCCGCCGCGTACTGGAGGATGATCCATTCGGGGTAGTTCGGCGCCCACACGCTGACCCGCTCGCCCGGCTCGAACTTCGTGCGCAGCGCTCGCGCCGTGGTGGTCGCCTCGGCGAGCAACTCGGCGTAGGTCCACGTGCGACGAGCCGCCGGGTCGGCGACCCCGGCCACGAGCGCGACCCGATCCGGATGCTGCGCCGCGGCTTCGCGCAGGAGCCCGCCGAAGGTGAGCGCTCGCACCGGCGGCTGGTCGGGACCGACCGCGTGCGACTCCGTCAGTGCCTGCCCAGTGAGCCCCACGTGATCCCCCGATCATCGAACCGGCGCGGATCGTATCCCCCCACGGGATCACGGTCGGTCGTGACCGCGCCCGTGATCGGGGCGCCACGCCGTTCAGGGTTGTGCGAAGAAGCGGGTGTAGATCTGATCGCGGATGGTCTTGCTCGACCGCTGACGTTCGCGGCGCGTCGCCTTCGGTTCACCACGGGCCAGGCGCTCCTGACGGGCGCGCAGTCGGTCGGCCATCATCTCGGCCAGATCGTCGAGGCACTCGGGGTGGGCTCGCAGCAGCGGCTCGTACCGGGACGGGCCGATCACGAGGACCAGCGCTGCGTCGACGGCGCGTACCGTCGCAGTGCGGCGCTCACCGGTGAGCAAGGCCATCTCGCCGACGACCGCTCCCGGACCCATCCGGTCGACGACGCGGTCGCGGCCGTCGTCCTGGCGGAGCACGACCTCCACCTCGCCGTCGGCGACGACGAACAGGGAATCGCCCGCTTCGCCCTGCACGACGATGCGCTCACCGGGGGCGACCATCAACGGGAGGGCTCCGGCAGCGAGATCCCGCAGCTCCTGCTCGGTGAGGAAGCCGAGGATGGGGACTCGCGACAGCAGCTCCTGGAACTGGGCGAGGGTCCGCTCGACGTCGGCCTCGCCGCTGGCGTCCACGGTCGCCAGGCGGGCATCGGAGCCGAGTTGGCCGTCACCCAGTTCCAACAGCTCGACCCGACCCGGGTCGTTCATCATCGCATCGAGCAGGCTCGCCTCGATCGGGATGCACTCCTCGCCCGTGTAGTCCATGAGGCCGCGGGCCTTGGCCCAGGAGGCCACGTAGTTCATCGAGTCGCGGTACTGGGTGCAGGCGGTCGGGTAGACCCCCTGCTGACCGGCGACCCCGGTCTGTTGCCACATCGCCAGCTCGCGCATCGGCCCGGGCAGGTAGCCGAGCTCGGGGAACACCTCGCCCGTCTTGCGCAGCACGGCGCGCTCCGCGTCGCGGAACACGCGCTGCCAGGTCTCCTGGGCGTTGTGCAGGTTGACCCCGGCGAGCTCGATGGCGTGCTTGAGGTCCTCGTGGTGCACGTGCAGGAATGCGAGCGTCGCGCGCTTCTTCTGGATCAGGTTCAGCGCGGAGACCGCGCCGGCGCGAGGCATGCCGAGCCGGGGCGGTGAGATCTTTCGCATCTCCCACACGCCCTTCCATCCTGCGACGTTGATCCGCGAGCGGATCTCGCTCCAGGCCCCGCTCTGCTCGACCGCCTCACGCTCTGCCGGGCTGAGCACGTCACCGGCCTCGTCTCGCACCGCTTCGATGATGCCGAGGCAGGTGAGCAGCTCGAGGTACACGCCGACGCGCAGCAGCCAGGACGGATCAGACAGGTGGGAGGCCTTGTCCACGATGTCCTCGAGGATCGCCGTGGTGTAGAGCGCCGCCTTGTCCATCCCGATGATCAGCACCGGCGACCACGGATGATGGATCTCGCCGGGCGCCGTCGCCCCGCCCCAGGACGCGGCCTGGCGCTCGACGTCGCGCCCGACGATGTCGTCGAGCACGCGTCGATACAGCGAGCCCAGGTTCCGCGTGTCGCACACATCGAGCACCGATGACGTCGAGGCGACGGGCACGCCGTCCCACGATGCTCGGATCTCGACGGTCGCACGCCGGAGGAACCCGTGGGCGAACCCGACGTCGTCTGGGTGGAACACCTGCTCGGGATGGATCACGAGGGAGTGCCGCAGGCCCGCCGTGGTGGACTCGACGGTGCGACGGTCCCAGCCCGCCACGATCTCGCCGTCGGGCCACCGGAGGGTCGCGTCGAGGGTCAGTCGGTCATCGGACGTCGGCGCGTCGAAGAGCACGACGGCCTCGTTCACACCGGTGTCCGATCCGGTGAGCACGGCGACGCAATCGCTCGAACCGAGTCCCGGGTAGTTCGCCTCGTGACTGGGCCGACGACCTGGGACGAAGGGAGCGATCGTGCATGTCGGCAGCGAGCCCAGCACTTCGACGGCGTCGGCCAACGTTCGCAGGTGGAGAGCGATCTCCGACGGCGACGGGGGCTCGCTGGAGCGCCGCGGGACACGTGCGAGCGCGTCCTCGATCAGGGTGTCGACGGGGGTGGTGTCCATGCTGCCTCGCAGCCGACACTATGCACAGCCGCTGGCACGCCGCACCGTGGAGCGTGTCGAGTCATCCTGCATTCACGAATGGTCGGCGCCCGCCATCCGGGCCTGCGTGACGAGATCGTCCAGCGATCGTCCAGGTCCACCGAGGATGACGTGGGTTCCGGTGCGACCGATGAGCTCAGCGGCCGCTGCTGCACCGTCGGCGACGTCGGGGTTGGTGAGCGAGATCACCGCGACGTCGATGTCGTGCTCGGCGCAGAAGTGGGCCAGTTCGTCGCCCGGCATGTCGGCACCCAGGTGGTGCACCTGCCAGTTCGCCTCGCGCAACGCGACCGCCGCCATCGTGGTCGGGAGCGAGTGCCGGTCGCCCGACACCGCAGCCACCATCGCCACACCGCGACGTCGTCCGCGGGGGTTCGGTGACAGCTCGCCCAGGGTGCGTTCGATGATGGCCGACGCCCGGTGCTCGACCCAGATGGTCAGCTCGCCGTCGTGCCAGGCCTGGCCGATCCAGCGCAGCGACGGGACGAACACGGTCTGGATCACGTCGACCAGGCGAGCCCCGTCACCGACCAACTCCCGGGCGACGGCACGAACGGTCGGCTCGTCGCCTTCGATCAGGGCCACGTGGACCCGTCGGGCCTGGCGTTCCAGGCGGGCCGGACTGGGTGGTGTCGGTGGGCCCGGAGCCCGACGCTGCTGTTCGAGGGCCTCGAGCGCGTCGATGGCGATCAGGTATCGACCGTCCACCAGTCGGGCCGGCAGCCGTCCTGCGCGCACCCAGCGATAGGCCGTCTGGTAGTGGACGCCGAGGCGGTCGGCGGCGTCCTGCAACTCGATCTGGTCCTCTGCTCCAGATGCCACTCCAGATGCCACGGGCGGCACGGTAGTGGATCGGTGAACATATTCTCGCTCAACCGCGCTAATTACGGCTGAACGCTGATAAAACGGTGGTCGCCGCAATGGTGCGGCATCCCCCCACCGAAGGAGCATTGCCATGAACCTGACGTTGAGCGAGGGTCAGTACAACCTCGTCTACAACTCGTTCTCGTTCGTGATCGCCTGCATGGGTGCTGCGTTCATCTTCTTCCTGCTCGTCAGGAACCGGGTTGCGCCCCGCCACCGCATGGCCATCACCCTCTCGACCCTCGTGGTCGCCATTGCGCTCTACCACTACGTACGCATCTTCGAGTCGTGGTCGGCAGCGTTCAGCTACGACGGAACCCAGTTCGTCCAGGACGGCGTGCCGTTCAACGAGGGCTACCGCTACGTCGACTGGCTGCTCACCGTCCCGCTGCTGCTCGCCGAGCTGGTGGTCGTGCTGAAGCTGGCCAAGGGTCAGACTCGCAGCCTGCTGGTGCGCCTCACCGGTGCAGCGATCGCGATGATCCTGCTCGGCTGGCCCGGCGAGGTGGCCGATCCCGAGTCGACCGCCCGCACCGTCTGGGGCGTCGCCTCGACGATCCCGTTCCTCTACATCCTCTACGTCTTGTTCGTGGAGCTCGGTCGGTCGCTCGGCCGCCAGAGCGCTGCGGTGCGCAAGCTCGTCGACGGCCTGCGGTACATCATCCTGGCCACGTGGGGCATCTACCCGCTGGCGTACATCGCACCGTCGGTCATCGACGATGCGGCCACGGCCGAGGTCGCACGCCAGGTCGGCTATGCGATCGGCGACGTGTTGGCCAAGCCGCTGTTCGGGCTGCTGGTGCTCGCGATCGCGCTGGCCAAGTCTCGTGAAGACGGCTACGCCCCGGCCATGGACGCCCACGAGGGCGACGTGGTCGAGGAGTCGCCCGAGCTCGTGCGCTCCTGACACCCACTGCAGCGGTGGGGCCCCGGGCCCCGGCCGGGGCCCCCCCCGGTGGGGGG
>CAYRXQ010000040.1:0-2863 GCA_964428115.1 uncultured Ilumatobacteraceae bacterium | reverse complement strand
GCTGTGTCGCGTCCCGTGTGGGCACCGGCTCCCGTCGAGGGAACGAAGGGACCGGCCACCCCGACCTCAGCCGGGTTCGGGAGTGAGTGCCGTGCTCTCGGTACCTGCGACGGGGAGCGGCGCGCTCGGGATGCGGTGGAACTCGACGGCAAACGTTGCGGGTGGGTCGAGCTCGAGGTGGTGCTGCCGTGCCGGTGGGATCGCGACGCTGTCGCCCGCCGCGACGGCGATGGGGTGATCCGGTTCGTCATCGAACACGAAGGTGACCGAGCCGGTGTGGACGACGAGACGTCCCCAGACACCATCGGCGACACGGTGCGCGCGCAGCAGGCCGGCGGGGACGGTCGATTCGTCGAACACGTCGGTGGTGCGGACGTGTTCGAGCCCGTCGGGCAGCGATGGTCGGTTCATCGGGCGGCTCCTTCGGCCTGGGCGGGTGTGGTCTTCACGGTGAGGTCGCCGACCGTCTCCCGATCAGTCCCCGACCGCGTCACTCGGGCGCATACGTCCAGTCGGGCCGCTTGCGCCAGAACGACTCGTCGTAGACGGCCCGGCCGTCCGCGAGGTCGAGCAGCTTGGGGATCGGGAGGCGCCGCGGACGCGGGCACCGTCCGAGCTCGAGGTGTTCGGCGAACTCCTCCGGGAACGCATGCAGGATGCTCGTCACGACGATCTGCTCCTCGGCGGCGAGGAAGCAGCGACTGCCGTCGGTGACGTGGCCCAACCACCCGGTGATCACGTCGAGGTCCCCGTCGGTACCGACGCCGGTCTCGATGCGTTCGAGGTGCTCGGTGATCGCGCTCGACCCCAACTTGCACGGCGGGCACTGGCCGCACGACTCGATCGACAGGAACCGCGAGAACCGGTAGGCGGCGTCGACCATGCAGGTCGTGTCGTCGTAGACGATGAACCCGGCCGAACCCAACCCGCTGCCGATGGCTTGGAAGCTCTCGTAGCTCAACGGCACCCCGAGATCGTCTGCGGTGACCACGGCGTTCGCCACCCCGGAGAACACCGCCTTCGCGGATCGGCCGGCGGTGAGGCCGCTCCCGACGGCGTCGATCACCGCCCGCAACGTTGTCCCCATCTCGACCTCGCCGACATCCGGCGCGATCACGTCGCCGACCACCGTCGTGACGATCGTGCCCGGCGACTCGGCCGTTCCCATCGAGCGGAACCAGTCCGAACCGTGGGCGAGGATGTGCGGGATGTTCGAGAGGGTCTCGACGTTGTTCACGAGCGTCGGGTTCGAGCCGGCGCCACCGCGCGCCGAGCCGCCATCGTCGGCGTTCGATTGCCAGCCGAGCTGGGGTGCGGTCGCGAACAGGCCGTGCAGGTACGGGGGCAGCCAGCGCGGCAACGGCTCGTTGCCCTCGATCACCTCGAGCATCGCCTTCTCTTCGCCGAAGAGGTACTCGTCGGGACCGGCGACGATCGTGACCTTGCAGTCGCCACAGATCCCGGCCGTCTGGAGCTCCTGCACGGCCCGGGTGACGGCGTCGATCTCGCGCCGGAAGCTCGCCTTCAGGCAGATGAAGGCCTCGACGGCATCGATCGCGAAGGCGGCGATCGCCACGCCTTCGACGAGTTGGTAGGGGTTGGCGCGCAGCAGTGCTCGGTCCTTGAACGTGCCGGGCTCACCCTCGGCGCCGTTGCAGACCAGATATCGCCGGCCGCCGGTCTGGGTGGCGACACCCGCCCACTTCTGGCCGGTCGGGAAGCCGCCACCACCGCGGCCGCGCAGGCCGGATCGCGAGACGAGGTCGATCGTGGCCGACGGTCCGAGCTCGCGGGCGCGCCGAATGCCCGACCCACCCGTGTCGCCGGCGAGGTACGCGTCGATCGACGTGATCGGCGTTCGTGGCAGGAGGAAGGTGCTCATGGTGGGTGCAGACCCCGACCGTACCGGCCTGGGCGCCCGGTACCGGCGCGGCCCGACCCGGTCACGCCCGACGAAGCGCACCGCGTGACGAGGTCATCACGGTGATCAGCGTCGCCAGAGCCGCTCGACGACGACCATGTGGGGTGCCGTCAACATGGCGACGAACACGACCAGGATCGGGAGCAGCAGGTCGACCTGCCCGGCGACGACAGCGGCGCCGGCGACGACGGCCAGTGCCAGGAGCGACACGGCGCTCAGCGGTGCGGCCAGGCGGGCGACGGAGCGCACCGGCGACGGTTCGTCCCCGAGCAGGTCGGCCAGCACGAGCAGGTGACCCAGCGAGTGCCACAGCCCGAAGTACACGGCGAACCCGACCATCGGGTCGGCGAGCAGGAGCACGAGCGTCAGCGCGGCCACCGTGACGGCTTCGCGCGCCATCACCGACCGATCGGTCGACCGGGCCACGATGGTCCCGCCGATCACGAGGTGCTGGGCGACCAGCAGTGCACACCACAGCCACCAGCGGTCGGCGAGCCACGGCCAACTCGCCGGATCGCCGCCACCGAGGCGCTCGACGAGCGGCGCCACCGTGGCGAGGTGCGCCACGATCGGAAGACCGACCAGGAGCGCGCCGCGCGACCACTGCACGACGAGCTGACGCCGGGCGGACAGGCGCAGGTACGCGAGGTCCGACTGGCCGAAGTGGTGCACCGACAGCGCCAGGAACGCGACGAGCGCGAGTCCCGGCGCAACCGACCACACGAGCCCGACGCCGGCCATCGCGAGCAGGTACCGGACCACGAAGCGACGACGTGACCCGCTTCGACGGCCGTCGATCGCCTCGACCACGAGGTGGTCGACGGCACCGTGGGGGATCCCGAGGGCCGCGATCACCACGACCACGATGGCCACCGACAGCCAGGTCGGAGGCGACCAGACCGCTGCAACGAGGGCGACGCCCAGGGTCGTGGCGACGACCGG
>CAYRXQ010000039.1:5345-18305 GCA_964428115.1 uncultured Ilumatobacteraceae bacterium | reverse complement strand
CCACGAGCACGTCGGTCGCCGGGTCGTGAGCGGCACGGCGCTCGTGCTCGTCGCCGGGGTGGTGCTCGCGTGGTCGGGGGAGCCCGACCTGCGCTGGGGCGCGATCGTGATCGCTGCGGCGTGCCTCGGGTGGGCGATCGACAACAGCGTCACCGCAGCGCTCGACGATCTGGCGCCCTCGGTGATCACCTTCGCGAAGGGCATCATCGCCGGTGGCGCCAACCTCGCGATCGGGTGGGCGGCCGAGACGACACCCGAGTGGCGCCCGATCGCTGCGGCGCTGGTGGTCGGAGCCTTCGGCTACGGGCTGTCGATCACCCTGTGGGTGTCGGGGGCCCGGGAGCTCGGTGCAGCCCGCGCCCAGCTCGTGTTCGCGACGGCGCCGTTCATCGGTGCGATCGTCGCCTGGACGGTGTTCGGGGATGCGATCACGGCGCGGGCGGTGGTCGCCACGCTCGTCGCCGCGACCGGTGTCGCCTTCGTCCTGCGCAGCGACCACGAGCACGGTCACCGGCACACAGCGGTCGAGCACGACCACGAGCACGCCCACGACGACGGCCACCACGATCACGTCCACGACGCCGGTCTGGTGCCGGCGCGTCACACCCACCGGCACCACCACGCGTCGATGGTCCATCACCACCCCCACGTCCCCGACCTGCACCACCGTCACGCCCACCTCGATCCCGTCGAGTGAGCCCGCTCGGGCCGCGGGCATGCCGAGGCGTGCGAACACCCGGTGCGGGTGGTGCCGCCGTCGTGCCCGGTCGTCAGACTCGGCCCGGTGTCGACCGACCGGGTGCAGCTCGTCGACTTCCTGGTCGCGCTCGGCGCCGCGCTGGTGCTGTCGGGCGAGTCGGTCGACGAGGTACGCGGGATGTTGCTCGACGTCGCGGCACGATCGGACGTCGACGACGTCGACGTGATCGTCCTGCCGACGATCCTGATGATCCAGGCCTCCGACGTCGGGCACCACGAGATCCAGCTCGCTTCCGTGGTGTCCTCGCGGGCGCTGCGGCTCGACCAGGTGAGCGCGGTCTACGAGCTCGCCGGTCGGGCCGTTCGGGGCGAGGTCGAGCCGGCAGCGGGGATCCGTCGCCTCCGGGCGATCCGCGACGCGCCGGCCCCGTTCGGACCGGTGGTGCGCACGCTCGGGCTCGGGGTCCTGTCGGCGGGCTTCGCGCTCGCGCTCCAGCCGACACCGGCCGGCATCGCCGGCGCGTTCGTCCTCGGCGTCCTGGTGGGCCTCGTCACCCTGATCCGCGTGCGCGAGCTGCAGCCGGTGATGCCGGTGCTGGTGTCGTTCGGCGTGGCGACGATCGTGTTCATCGCCGCCGACCACTACGACGGCGAGAACCCCATCCGCAGCCTGATCCCGCCGCTGGTGATCTTCCTGCCCGGCGCCGCGATCACCACCGGCACGATCGAGCTCGCGGCCGGGCAGACGATCAGCGGGGCGAGTCGGCTGGTCGAGGGCATCGTCGACCTGCTCCTGCTGGCGTTCGGCATCACCACGGCCGCGGCGCTGGTCGGCGTCGCCCCCTCGACACTGCTCGACCGGCCGGCCGACCAGCTGGGGGCCTGGACCGGCCCGGTCGCGCTCGTGGTGATCGCGCTCGGCAACCACCTCCACCTGTGCGCGCCCCGCCGCGCCGTGCCCTGGATCCTCCTGGTGCTGGCCGTCGCTTTCAGCGGGCAGGCGATCGGCGCCGCGCTGTTCTCCGCCGAGCTCTCGGCCTTCTTCGGGGCCCTCCTCATGACCCCGGTGGTGCTGGCGATCGGTCGCTCCCACGGTGGCCCGCCAACGATGGTGCTGTTCCTCCCGGCGTTCTGGCTCCTCGTCCCGGGGGCGACGGGCCTGATCGGGGTGACGGCGATCGTCGGGACCAGCTCTCGGCTCGGTCCGTCGAGCTTCACCTCGACGATGGTCACGGTGCTGGCGATCGCCCTCGGCGTCCTGCTCGGCACGGCGGTGTTCCGCGCCGCACGAGAGCTGCGGTTGCGGGCCATCGACCTGACCGACGGGTGGACCCGGTAGCGCAGGATCAGGTGGCGGCCGCGCTGCGGATCGCCGGCACGACCTCGGTGAGGTACAGATCCAGCATGTCGTGGTCGAACGGTGCCCGCAGCACGATGTTCACGTCGCTCGCGCCCTGCTCCACGTACTGCAGCACCCGTGCCACGGCGTCGTCCGGGGTCCCCAGGAGCGCGCCACCCGCGACGCGGTCGAAGGCCGCTCCCCACTGGCCGCGGAGTCGTTCGACTGCGGCGTCGGCCCGGGCGCGGGTCGGCGACAGGTCGAACATGAGGTTGACGCCACGACGGATGGTCGCCGGATCGCGCGACTCGGTCTCGCACCAACGGTCGAGCACGCCCGAGAGCCGGGCGAACTCCTCGGGCGCGATGTAGGCGGTGTTCCACCCGTCCGCGTGGCGGGCCACGAGCCGCAGCGTCCGCTTCTCGCCGACGCCGCCGATCCAGATCGGCAGGCGCGGCTGCACCGGAACCGGCAGGTTCGAGGCATCCTCCACGCGGAAGTGCTCGCCGGTGAAGGTGGTCCGGTCGGCGGTGAGCAGACCGCGGATGATCGTGGTGGCCTCGTCGAGCATGTCGAGTCGCACGCCGATCGAGGGGAAGTCGTAGCCGAAGGCCCGGGCCTCCTGCTCGTGCCAGCCCGCACCGAGCCCCAACTCGAACCGCCCGTCGGAGAGGTGGTCGAGGGTGGTGGCCGCCTTGGCGAGCACGCCCGGCGTGCGGTAGCCGACGTAGAACACGAGACAGCCGATCCGTGCCCGCTCGGTGTCGACGGCGAGCGCACCCAGGGTCGTGAGCGCCTCGAAGTGGTCCTGGGTGCCCCCGGCGGGCGGCGCCTCGTAGAGGTGGTCCCAGGCCGAGATCCAGTCGAGGTGCGCATCGAGACGACGCCACAGCGCACGCATCTCGGCCATCGTCATGTTCTGCTGGCCGACGTGCGCGCCGAGTCGGAGTTCGTACATCGCCGGATCGTATCGATCGGGCCGTCAGCTCCCGGGAACGGGCGTGAGCGCGGCGGCGAGGTCCCACCAGCGCCGCTGCCGGATTCGGTAGAAGCCCGAGGCCCACGCGGTCACCACCGCGGTGAGCGGACCAGCGTCGATCTCGAGGAGGTCTCGGTAACGGCAGGTCGACTCGTCGATCGGTTCCACGGTGATCTCGTGGTGCCACCGACGGATGAGCCCGCCGTGCTCGTCGCTCACCATGCGGCGGCGCCCGTGGTCGATCTCGGTGACGTGCAGGTGGTGGCGCGACAGCGGCAGCACGCCACCCAGCAGGAGGAGGCCCGACACCGTCTCGCCCTCGCGCCAGGGCTCCACGCGGGTGGCGAGGACCGGTAGGCGCACCAGACCGCGGGTCACCACCCGGAACGCCCCCGGCGTGCAGACAGCCCCCCAGACGGCATCTGCTGGGGCGGGCAACGTGATCGATCGGTCGACGGTGCGCATGCACCTAGGATGCGAGGATCACTCACATTCGTCAACTCGCATTCGCGGGCCGTCCGTGACGGTCCACACCGCCCACGAACCCCGCAAACGACCACGTCAGCGGCGGTCGATCGAGACCGTCGAGCGGATCCTCGAGGCAGCGGCTCGCCTCTTCGACGAGGTCGGCTACGCCGCGACGACGACCAACCGCATCGCCGACGTCGCCGGGATCTCGATCGGCTCGTTGTACCAGTACTTCCCCAACAAGGACGCGCTGCTCGTGGCACTCGCCGACCGACACGTGGCCGACGCCGCGACCCGCCTCGGCGCGGTCGCGGCGGCCCTGCGCATCGAGGATCCGCCCCTCGAGGTCGTCGTCGGCACCTTCGTGCGCGCTGCGGTCGAGCTCAACGACTCCGATCGTCTGCACGGCCTCCTCGCCCACACGGCACCGCGCACGCCCTCGCTCGAGGCGCGGCTCGAGCTCCTCCTCGCCGGTGTCGCCGAGGAGGTCCGTCTCCACCTCGTCCGACTCGGTGCCGGCGGAGCGGATCCGTCGCTCACGGCCACCCTCGTCGTCGACATGGTCGACGCTGCGGTCCATCGCATCGTGACCGATCTCCCGGCGGGCCCCAGCCGAGGCCGAGCGGTCGAGCACCTCGTCGGGATGATCATCGGTGCACTCGGTGGCGCGCCGGCACCCGAGCGGTGTGGTTCGCTGGCACCGTGATCGCACTCCTGATCGCCACCTCGATCGCAGCTGGTGTCTCCCTGTTCGGCACACGAGCGCTGATCACGGTGCTCGGTGCCCGGGGCAAGCACCAGCCGATCCTGCAACAGAACGCCGACAACGCCGTGGTGCCCCAGCACCAGCACAAGGCCGGGACGCCCACCATGGGGGGCCTGGCCCTGCTCGGTGCCGCGGTCCTGGGCTACCTGCTGAGCCACCTCCGCCCGGGGGTGGTGTTCTCCGACCAGACCCTGGTGGTCATCGCCGGGGTGCTCGCGATGGCCGGGCTCGGTCTGGTCGACGACCTGGCCAAGGTCCGGGCCAAGCAGAACCGCGGCATGTACTGGAAGCTGAAGGGTCTCGTCTCGTTCGGGATGTCGCTGGCGATCGCCGCGGCGCTGGTGACCACCACCGACATCGACACGCGGGTCTCGCTGACCCGCGCCGACATGCCCGGCTGGGAGCTCGGTCCGGTCGTGTGGGTCATCTGGGCGGGCACGATGATCTTCGCCACCACGAACGCGGTCAACGTCACCGACGGGCTCGACGGGCTGGCCGGGGGCTCCGCGCTGTTCGGTTTCGCTGCCTACGCGGGCATTGCGTTCTGGGCGTTCCGCAACCCCGACCTGTACGGCGACGTCGTGAACCCCTACGACCTGGCCGTGCTCGCTGCCGCCTTCGCCGGTGCGTGCGGTGGGTTCCTGTGGTGGAACGCCGCGCCGGCACGGATCTTCATGGGCGACGTCGGGGCGCTCGCGCTCGGATCGGCCCTGGCGTTGTTGGCGATCACCACCAACACCCACCTGCTGCTGCTCCTCATCTGCGGCATCAACGTGATCGAGGCCGGCTCGGTGGCGCTGCAGATGGCGGTCTTCCGCGCCTCGGGGCGTCGTCGGCGCCTGTTCCGGCTGTCGCCGATCCACCACCACTTCGAGCTCTCGGGTTGGCCCGAGACCACGGTGATCATCCGCTTCTGGCTGATCTCGGGCGCGTTCGTCGCAGCCGCGGTGGCGATCTTCGTGGCCGACTTCACCCGGCTCGCGGCACCATGACCCTCACCGTCATAGATTCGTCCCCGTGAAGCTCGAGCTCCGGCCGCGCACCGAACTGACCCTGCGGACCCTCGCGGCGCTCGCAGGTGGCCAGCGGCTGCGCGCTGCCGAGCTCGCCGAGCTGGTCGGGACCACGCCGACGTACCTCGCCCACATCGTCGGCCCACTGACGCGGTCGGGGTGGGTGCACTCGGCGCCGGGCCCGACCGGCGGGCACCAGCTGGTCGCGGACCTGTCCCAGGTCTCGTTGCTGCAGGTGATCGAGGCCGTCGAGGGTCCGACCGACGACGGCCGCTGCGTGATGGCGGCGCGTGCCTGCCCGGCCCCCGAACCCTGCGCGCTGCACGACGCCTGGGTGCGAGCGCGAGCCGCGCTCACCGCGGAGCTGGCTGCGACGCCAGTCGGGTCGGTGCTGCCCGACCTGGTCGATCCCGTCGCCTGACCCGCGACCGTGCCTGCCGTGCCGCCGGCTTCGGGACCTTCGGCCCTGAGATCATGAGACACGGACTCATAGACTCAGGAGAAGTGATCCACCGCCCGCAGGAGGCCGTCGCCATGTCCACATCCACCCGAATCCTCCGTGCCGGCATCGCCGCGGCACTCGTGGTCACACTCGCCTCGTGCGCTGACGACGGACCGGACGCCCGGGGTGGGCCGGGGATGGCGGCCGCAGCAGCGCCAGCCGGCGCATCCGGCGCTGCGAGTGCGGCGACCGGAACGGAGCTCGCACCGGGCGCCACCGTCGAGTTCCTCGCAACCGAATTCATGTTCGCCCCGGCCGACTTCGTGGCCGAGCCCGGGACCTACACCGGCGTCCTCGTCAACGACGGCGCGATCGAGCACGACATCACCTTCGAAGGTGGGGCACCCATCGTCGCCGGAGCCGGCGAGCGGGTGGAGTTCGAGTTCACGGTGCCCGAGGGCGGCACCGCGTACTGGTGCTCGATCCCGGGCCACGAAGACGCCGGCATGGTCGGCCGGGTCGACACGCCGGCCTCGCTCCAGGCCGCGGCCTCACCCGATGCCGCCGCCGGTGACGGCATGGACGGCCACACCGCCACCGATGCGACACCTCAGGTGGAGGCCAACCCCGACGCGGCGCCCGTGGTCCGACGCGACCCGAGCGTTCCCGCCCGCGGCCAGGGGGAGGGCATCACGCTCATCCCCGGCGGCGCACCCGACGGCGGCGACCTGATCGAGTGGGAGCTCGTGGTCGAGGAGCGCCTGATGACGGTGGCCGACGGCTACGAGCAGCTCGTGTGGACCTTCGGCGGCGAGATGCCCGGCCCGGTCCTGCGGACCCGGGTCGGCGACACCGTCCGGGTCCACCTGGTGAACCCGCCCGAGGCCTCGGCCTCGCACTCGATCGACTTCCACGCCTCCCAGGTCTCGATGGAGGACGAGATGGCCTCCATCGCCCCGGGCGAGGACCTGGTCTACGAGTTCACCACCGACTACGCCGGCGTGTGGATGTACCACTGCGGCACGGCGCCGATCCTGCACCACATCGCCAACGGCATGTACGGCATGGTCATCGTGGAGCCGGCCGAGGGCCTGCCCCCGGTCGACGACGAGTTCTTCCTGGTCCAGTCCGAGTGGTACCTCGGCCCGCAGGGTGAGGTCTCCTCGTACGCGGCAGCCAACCAGGCGGCCCCGGCCCCCGACTTCCAGATGTTCAACGGGGTCGCGGCCCAGTACGCCAACGAGCCGATCGAGATCACGACCGGCGACGACATCCGCCTCTTCGTGCTCAACGTCGGCCCGTCGATCGACACCTCGGTCCACGTGGTCGGGGCGATCTTCCACGAGGTCATCAAGGAGGGCGTCCGCCTGGCTGCCGGCAACGAGGGCAACTGGGGTTCCCAGGCCGTCGACCTCGCGCCGGCACAGGGCGCGGTGATCGAGATGCGCACCGCCGAGGACGGCACCTACGCCCTGGTGAACCACGCGTTCAACTTCCCGGGCCGCGGCGCGATCGGGCTCTTCACCGCCTCCTGATCGAGCCGGGTCCAGTCCACTCCACTCCACTCGCAGTCGCAGTCGCTTCCCGCTGCCGCCGTCGTCGAGACGGCGGCAGCGGCGCGTCACGCTCCGGTCGATGCTGAGGATGACTACACTTCTGCTGTGACGGTCGACACAGCAACGAGGTGATCGGGGCGGCGGCGCGGGGCTCGTCACCGTCATGGTCCGCCGCGCGGGCGAACCCAGCGCTGGTCCGCTTCACGCTCACGCACGCGCTCTCGGTCGTCGCCGAGTGGGCATCGTTCATTGGGGTGCTCGTCTACGCCTACGACGAGGCGGGCGAGGTGGCCGCCGGCCTGGCGTCGCTGGCGATCCTGACCCCGTACGTCGTCGTGACCCCCTTCGGTGTCTCGATGGCCGAACGACGACACCCGGCGAGCGTCCGCTTCGCGTTCTTCATCGTGCAGGCGGTGATGTTCACCGTCGCGGCGGCGGGCGCGGTGGCCGGGGCACCCGTCGTGCTGGTCGTGGCCGCTTGCAGCGCCGGGTTGTCGGCGATCGCGATCATCCGGCCGACCTCGGCGATCCTGATCCCATCGATCGTCCGCTCCACCGACCAACTCACCACCGCGAACGTGTGGTTCGGCTGGTGCGAAGGCGGTTCGGTGTTCCTCGGCCCATTGCTCGCCACCGTGCTGCTCGCCGCCGGCGGCGCGCCGGCCGCGCTGGCAGGCTGCGCCGTGCTCACGTTCCTCAGTGCGATCGGTGCGGCGATCACGTTCGGATCGGAGCGGGCGATCGCCGTGGCACGGCACCACCCGTCCGAGTCGGTCGTCGCGCTGACGCTGCGCAGCCTGGGCATCGTCCTGCGGCTGGATGGTGGTCTGGGCATCGTCCTGGTGGCCGGCGGGCAGTTCGTGCTGGTCGGCGCCTTCGATCTGCTGTTCGTGGTGATCGCCGAGGACCGGCTCGGGCTCGGCGGGTCCGGGCCGGGCCTGCTGAGCACGGCGTTCGGCCTCGGGGCGCTGTCGAGCCTCGGGCTCGCGGGTGCGCTCGTCCGTCGCCGGCGGCTCTCGACGCTGCTGAGTTGGGGCCTCGGCGTCATCGCAGTCGGGTGCCTCGCCCTCGCTGCCACCACCGACGTCGTCCTCGCGTTGGCGGTGCTGCCCTGGCTCGGCCTCTCGCGTTCGTTGCTCGACGTGTCGGCGCGGATGCTCATGCAGCGCAGCGCCGCACCGGCCGAACTCGGCGGCGTGTTCGCGATCCTGGAGATGCTCACCGGTGTCGGCATGGTGACCGGATCGTTGGTCGCCCAAGTGCTGTTGGCTGCGGGGAGTGCGACGCTGGCGCTCGCCGTGCTCGGGATCGGCTTCGCGCTGTTGCTGGTCGGGACCGTCGGGAGCCTGCGCCGGGTCGAGGCCGCCGCCGACGTTCCGGTCGTCGCGATCGGTCTGCTGCAGCAGCTGGCAGCGTTCCAGCCGTTGCCACCCGACGTGGTGGAGATGGTGGCGCGCCAGTCGGCGGAACGCGAGGTCGAGGTCGGTGAGCACGTCGTCCGCCAGGGCGCGCCCGGTGACTTCTACTACGCCGTCGCCGACGGCCGCTTCGACGTCGTCATCGACGGCGCGTACGTGCGGACCGTCGGGCGCGGCGGCGGATTCGGTGAGATCGCGCTGTTGACCGAGATCCCGCGCACCGCCGACGTGGTGTGCGTCGCCGCCGGTCGGGTCATCGCCCTCGATCGTGTGGTGTTCCTGCAGGCGGTCCTCGGTTCCGAGGCGGCGCGCACGGCCGTCTGGCGTGCGGTGGCCGAGCTCGGGCCGATCCCCGGGATCGACCCGGCCGGCCCGACCGCGCACTGAGAGCTCAGGAGAGCGAACCGCCGGGCTGGTCGGCACCGCTCCGGCCCGACTCGGCGGCGGGTTGCACGGTGGGCAGCCGACGGGTGGCGAACAGGGCCACGACGCCGAGCAGGGCGAGGACCGAGAGCGCGGTGCGCAGTCCGCCGATGCGGGCCTCGGCGTTCTCCTCGAGGATCGCATCGGCCGTCGACGGGTCGATGTCGCTCGCGGCGAGGGCCTCCTCGAGTGCGGCATCCGAGAGGAACGGGATGCCGCCCGTCAGCTCCACCTCGGCGGCTGCCGCGAGGTCGGTGGGCACGTCGGGGTTCTGGGTGATGCCGGACAGGAACGAGCTCGTGAGCGAGGCGACCAGCACTGCGCCGGCGAGGGCCGTGCCGATCGACATGCCGATGTTCGTCGCCGTGTTCTGGAGACCGCCGACCTCGGGAGCCTGTTCGTCGGCCACCGAGGACACGGTGACCGAGCCGAGCTGCGACGACGCCGCCCCGATGCCGAACCCGGCGAGCAGCATCGGCCAGGTCACGATCTCGGGGCCGGCACCGGCCTCGAGGGCCAGGACCATCACCACGATGCCGGCGCTCAGCGAGCCGATGCCGACCTGCACGATCCGTCGGGGCGATGCGTCGGGGAACAGCCGCGGGATGCCCGCCGCGGCCAGGAGCAGCGTCAGCGAGAGCGGCAGGATGCGCACGCCCGTCTCGATCGAGCTCAACCCGAGGCTGACCGACAGGAACAGCGGGATCGTGAAGAACAGCCCCGCCTGCAGCAGGAACTGGAAGAAGAACACGACGAGGCCGCCCTGGAGCTGCGAGTTGCGCAGGATCGACGGGTCGAGCAGCGGCTCGCCGCCTCGGGCCAGCACCCGGTCCTCCCACTGGAAGAACGTCCACAGCACGACCCCGCCGGCGAGGATCGCCAGGATCGAGGCGGAGACCCCGAACAGCGAGGGGGCGTCGGGGCGGGGCGAGACGAGGCCCCACTCACCGGCCCGCAGGATGCCGAAGACGATCCCGGCGAGCCCGAGCGCCGACAGGCCGGTGCCGACGAGGTCGAGCCGACCGCCGCCCACGTGCTCGGCATCGGTGACCCGGCGCGAGGACACGAGGATCGCGATGACGATGAGGACCTCGGCGACGAAGACCAGCCGCCAGCTGAGGTACGTGGTGAACAGCCCGCCGACGAGGGGACCGACCGCCACCGCCACCGCCCCGGCAGACGCGACCAGACCGTAGGCCTTGGGTCGGTCGGCGCGACCGAAGTTCGACGCCACGAGCGCCACGATGGCGGGCAGGATCAGCGCCGCGCCGATGCCTTCGAGCAGCGACCAGCCGATGAGGAGCACGGCGAGATTCGGTGCCACAGCGGTGATGAGCGAACCGGCTGCGTAGATCACGCACCCGAGGGTGAACGCACGCTTGGCGCCGATCAGACGGCCGATGGTGCCACCGGTGATGACCAGGGAGGCCATCACGAGGGTGTAGAGCGTGATCGCGGTCTGGATGCCGGTGACCGTCGTGCCGACGTCCTCGGCGACCGTGGCGATCGACACGTTCATGACCGAGCTGTCGAGGGTCATCACGAACTGCCCCGCGGACAGCATGACGAGGACCGGTCCGACCTTCGCGGCAGTGGCGGCTGCGTCGTTCACGGCGCGACGGTAGCGAGGCGGGGAGCGCTCTGGGGACATGTCGCCGGCACCGCGGATCGTCGATATTGACGTGTCGACTGCCAATAGTTACGGTGCGTGGATGCCGGAGCACGACGACATCGATCTGGACCCGATCGACCTGGACCTGGGTCGGCGGATGGCGCTCGCCTCCCACCGACTGGTCGGCTGGATCTTCTGGGATCCCGGGGCGGTGCAGCGCTACGCCGCACTCGGCGTTCCCGACGGGCTCGGCTACTACATCGCCTCCCGGGCCGCCCCGCTGGCCGCCGCCGGGCACCAGGCGGTCACGGCGGCGTTCGGCTCGATCCATCCCGAGTTCGTCCGCTTCGCGCTCGGCCACGCGGCCGCCCACACCACGTTCGCCGAGGCGGCCGCCGCCCGGGACCGTGCCGTCGTCGACGGGTTGCAGGTCTACGCCCCGACGCTCGTCGACACCCTCGGTGAACTGGCCGAACCACTGTGGTCGGTCGCCGACGAACTGCCGTCGGCGGGTCGGGTGCTGTTCGCGGCGCACCGCGAGTGGCCACGCCCCGCCGAGGAGCCGCTCCTGTCGGCGTGGCTGGCGGTCAACTGCCTGCGCGAGTGGCGCGGCGACACGCACTGGGCGATCCAGGTCGCGGACGGCATCTCGATGACGGCGGCCGGGCTCCTCGACGGTGCCTGGCGCGGCTACCCCGACGACTGGCTCCCACGCAGCCGCGGCGCCGACGATGCCGCGGTCGTGGCCGCGACCGAGGAGCTCGACCGACGCGGCTTCCTCAGCGACGGTCGGGTGAACGCGGCGGGCATTGCTCACCGCCAGGCCCAGGAGGACCTCCTCGACACCCACTGCCTCGTACCGTGGCGGCTCCTCGGTGCGGCGCGATGCCACCGGTTCCTCGATCTCGTCGAGCCGGTCGGCCCGGCGCTCATGGCCCGGGTCGACGCGACCGCCGGGCCGCTGTGGATGCCTGCGGGCCGCGACCGGCGCCCACCCGGCTGAACTCGAACCGGCCGGCTCAGATGTCGCGGATCGCCTCGATCTCGCCCCGGCCGATCGCCTCGACGACCTGCCCGTGGTCCGCGGTGGCCAGGTCGGCGTAGGCCTGCGCGAAGCGTCCGATCGCCCGGTCGAAGGTGTCGTCGTCGCCGACGTATCCCGCGATCGCGACGATGTCCCCCGACCTCGAGTGGGCCCGGGCGAGCACCGCCCCACACAGTCGGCTGTAGCCGATGAGCTCATCCGCGCGCAGCCGTGACAGGTCGATCGAGGCCTTGCCGTCCCAGAGCTGCCGCACGTAGAACTCGTTCGAACCGCCGCTCGTGTCGTACCAGCTCCACCCGAGGAAGATGTCGGTGGCGGTCTGCATGAGCCGCTGGCCGTCGACCACCCGCTGCCCGGCACGTTCGGTGCCCTCGTGGTCGACCCACGGTTCGAGCACCGAGGCGTTGGCCTGCTTGAGCTGGAGGAACATCGGCTCGCCGTCGCCGGTCTCGAGCAGCACCACCAGGCACCGCGTCCCCACGCTGCCGACACCGACCACCTTGCGGGCGAGGTCGGACAGTCGGTACCGGAGCAGGAGCTGCCGGCGATCGGGGGTGAGCGTGTCGAGGTACCGGAGGAAGAAGTCGACCACGCGGTCGTACTCGCCGTCGAAGTCGCTCGGCTCGAACCGCTGCACCAGCGGTGGCCGGTGGCGCAACCGCCGCCGCCCGTCGACGTCCTCGGTGAGCTTGGACAGTGCGCCCAGCCGGTTCTTCTTGGCCGCCTTGCCGGCGGTCGCCTGGAGCTGCTTGCGCGTCGACTTCGAGGCCGACCGCGCCTGCTCGAGGATCGTGTCGAACTCGACGCGCTGGTACCAGCTGTCGAGCGGGTCCATCGCCGCCGCCTCGGCGGCCGCGACCCGGTAGCCGAGAGCCGCCGCCTCGGCCGCCGCCCGGGCCCGGTCCTCGTCGAGGCCGAGCTCGCGTGCGGCGAGGACGGCGCTCGCGGCCAGCCGCTGGACGTCCCACTCGAACGGCCCCGGGTGGGTCTCGTCGAAGTCGTTCAGGTCGAACACCAACCGGCGGTCGGGCGCGGCGAAGATGCCGAAGTTGGCCATGTGCGCGTCGCCGCAGAGCTGCACCGTGAGCCCCGAGCTCACCCGGGCACCGAGGTCGGCGGCCATCACGGCCGCCGCCCCCCGGGAGAAGGTGAACGGGGGGGCCCACCTCCGCCCCCCCCCGATCGGGACCCGGGCGGCCA
>CAYRXQ010000039.1:534-5335 GCA_964428115.1 uncultured Ilumatobacteraceae bacterium | reverse complement strand
GCCCCCGGGCCCCCCCCCCCCCCCCGGGCCCCGGGGGGGGGCCCCCACCCCGCCCCCCCCCCCGCGGTAGAAGGTGAACGGGGTGGCACTCATCCGCCCCCACCGGATCGGGACCAGGTCGGCCAGGCGGCCCTCGTCCTGGGCGCGCAGCACCGCGATCGGCTCGCGGTCGGTCGAGACGCCGACCTCCGCGAGCGCGTCGATCGCGTGGACCTCGCGCCGCTGTCGCCCGGCGTCGGCGCGTTCGGCCCGGGTGGGGGCGGGGACACCGCGGCGGGCCGCGATGTCCTCACGGGAGAGCGAGGTCACCACCGGCTCCGACGGGCCGTCAGAAGATCTCGAACAGGCCGGCGGCGCCCATGCCGCCCCCGACGCACATCGTGACGACGCCCCACTTCGCGCCGCGGCGCTTGCCCTCGTGGAGCACGTGGCCGACGCAGCGGGCGCCGGTCATGCCGTACGGGTGACCGATCGAGATCGCGCCGCCCGAGACGTTGAGCTTCTCGTTGGGGATGCCGAGCCGATCGCGGCAGTACAGGACCTGGCTCGCGAAGGCCTCGTTGAGCTCCCAGATGTCGATGTCGTCGACCGTCAGACCGGCGTGCGCGAGGAGCTTCGGCACGGCGAACACCGGCCCGATGCCCATCTCCTGGGGGTCGCAGCCGCCGACCGCGATCCCGCGGTACGCGCCGAGCGGCGAGAGACCGCGGCGCTCGGCCTCGGCGGCCTCCATCAGCACGACGGCCGCTGCGCCGTCGGAGAGCTGGGAGGCGTTGCCCGCGGTGACGTACTTGCCCTCGGGGGCGAACTGGCCACCGGGCCACACCGGCTGGAGCTTGCGGAGGTCCTCGATGGTGGTCGAGGGACGGTTGCCCTCGTCCTGGTTGAGGGTGACCTCGAGGGAGCTGGTCTGCCCCGTCTCACGGTCGGTGACGATCTTGGTGGTGGTGATGGGGGCCAGCTCGTGGTCGAACCGCCCCTCCTCCTGGGCCTGCGCCGTGCGCTGCTGCGACTGGAGCGCGTACTCGTCCTGTGCCTCACGTGACACCCCGTACCGCTCGGCGACCACCTCGGCGGTCTCGATCATCGCCACGTACATGTCCGGGGTCATCGCGAGCAGCTCCTCGTCGACCATCCGGTACGCGTTCATGTGCTGGTTCTGCACCAGCGAGATCGACTCGACGCCGCCGCCGACCGCGACCTGCATCCCGTCGACGATGATCTGCTTGGCCGCGGTGGCGATGGCCATGAGCCCCGAGGAGCACTGGCGGTCCATGCTCTGCCCCGAGACGCTGGTCGGCAGCCCGGCGCGCAGCGCGGCCTGCCGGCCGATGTTCATGCCCTGGGCACCCTGCTGGAGCGCCGCGCCGACGATCACGTCGTCGATCTCGGCCGGGTCGACACCGGAGCGGTTCACGGCCTCGCGGATCGCGTGGCCCATCAGCGTCTGGGACTGGGTGTCGTTGTAGGCCCCACGGACCGCCTTGGCGATCGGGGTGCGGGCGGTGGAGACGATGACGGCGTCGCGCATGAGCCGAGCGTAATCCACGCTGCCGTAGCCGGTCCGAACGACCCAGGGTGCCACACGGTTCCGGGGCCGAGTTCGGTCCACCAACCGAACACGGCGATACCGACGAGCAGGACCCCGGACGAGAGGGTGACGACGCGGTGGTGTCGTGCGAGCACCGAGGTGATGCGCCGCTGCGCAGGGAGCGCGAGGAACGGCAGCAGCACGAGCGGCCAACCGAACCCGAGGGAGAACCACAGGAAGTAGGCGAGCGAGTCGACCAGCGCCCCCGTGCCCCCCACGCCGCCGATGACGAAGGCCGAGACCACGAGCGGCCCCGTGCACGGCAGTGTCATCGGGGCGAGGAACATCCCGTAGAGGAACGCCGTGCCGTTGGGGCTACGGAGGATCGGCGCCTGGCCGGTGCCCAACCGCGCCAGCGGGTTGCGGTCGAGCAGCATCGCCACCCCGAGCGCTGCGACTGCCAGGTAGAGCGCGGGCAGGACCACGTCGAGCACATCGGCGACCGACCGGCTGACCTGATGGAGAGCGAAGCCGAGGACGACCATGAAGGTCACGATGCCGGCAAGCACCAGCACGCCCATCGGTGCGACCGACCGCCGACTGCCGCCCCGGGCCGTTCGTTCGGCGAGCATCACGAACAGCCCGGGGTACAGCGGCAGCAAGCAGACGTTGCCGAGGATGGCGGCATTGCCGAGGGCGAAGGCCTGCCAGAACTCCGACATGGTGTTCTCCGTTCGTCGGGGCGGGGGGTGCGATCAGGTGGCGCTGCGCAGCAGCGCGACGAGGTCGGCGGTGCTCGTCGGCCCGGTCGAGAGCTCGCCGGCATGGCCGGTCGCGTCGATCACGAGCTTGGGCGTCGCCGGCGGGTTCGCGACCGACGTGCCGAAGGTCTCCGCGAGCGCGGCGAGCATGTCGGCACTCAGCACGGCGAAGCGGATGTCATCGAAGCCGTTCTCGGCTGCGTAGTCGGCGACCGTGGCGGCGTCGAGGTCGGTCTCCACGCTGAGCGCCAGCACGACGGCATCGTCGCCGAGCTCGGCGGCGGCCGCCTGCGTGTGGCCGAGCTGCGCGCGGCAGCTGGAGCACCACGTGGCGAACGTCTCCACGAGCACCGGCCGCCCGACGAGGTCGGCGAGCGTGAACGTCACGCCCTCGACGTCGGTGATCTCCTGTGTCATCCACGCCGCCAGGTCCATCGCCATGTCGTCGTCGGCCATGTCGTCCTCGGTCATGTCGTCGGTCATGTCGTCGGTCATGTCGTCGGCCATGTCGTCCTCGGCCATGTCCTCGTCGGCCATGTCCTCGTCGGCCATGTCCTCGTCGGCCATGTCCTCGTCGGCCATCTCCTCGGTCATGTCGTCCTCGGTCATGTCGTCCTCGGTCATGGCGTCCTCGGTCATGTCGTCCGCGGCGGCCGTGACAGGCGCTGGCGCCGCGGTCGGCTCGTCATCGCCGCAGGCGGCGAGCGTGAGCGTGAGGCCGGCGGCGGCGAGCGCGGCGATCAGCCGATGGCGGGAGGGGAAACGGTGCATTGCGGGCTCCTTGGGAGTCGGGTCCATCGGTCGATGGAGGGGTTGGGGGAACGGGAGGTGAACGGGGAACCGACGAGCGGCAGGCGGGCGCGAGCGCGGTGGCCCGTCAGGCGACGCGCACCCGTCGGCCGTGCCAGCCGGTGGCGCCGTCGGGTGCTGGCGGGCGGGGCTCACCGAGTTGCACGGCACCCGTTCGATCCGTGGCGCGCACCTCGAGCAGGTGGCTCCCCGGAGCGGCATCCCAGGCAAGGCGCCACTGCACCCAGGTGTCGTCGCTGGCGAACTCGCCGAGCTCGCACTCCGCCCACTCGCCGCCGTCGATGCGCACCTCGACGCGATCGATCCCGACGGCCGGTGCCCAGGCAACTCCGGCGATCGCCTGCGGTCCGGGAGCGAGGGTGGCGTTCTGGCGTGGGACGTCGATTCGCGACGTGGTCTTGATCGGGCCCTCCTTGGCCCAGCCGCGCGGCACCCAGTAGCCGTCGTGCGCCTCCCAGGTGGTGAGCTCGATCCGCTCGAGCCACTTCGTCGCCGAGACGTACCCGTACAGCCCCGCCACCACCAGTCGCGCCGGGTAGCCATGGTCGGGGGTGAGCGGCTCGCCGTTCATCGCATAGGCGACGAGGGCCGTGCGGCCGTCGAGTGCGCGGTCGGTGGGAAATCCCGCCGTCCAACCGTCGACGGAGTGGCCGACGATCTGGGTTGCGGTGGCCTGCACGCCTGCCCGTTCGAGGAGGGCCCTCAGCGGCACGCCCTGCCAGACGGCGTTGCCCACCAGGCCGCCGCCCACCTCGTTGGAGACGCACTGGATCGTCACCGTCTCCTCGACCGAGTCGAGCTCCAGAAGTTCCGCGTAGGTGAGCTCGATCGGGCGGTCCACCAGACCGTCGATCTGCAGCCGCCAGCCGGCCGCGTCGACCAGTGGGGTGCGCAGGGCGGTGTCGATGCGATAGAAGCTGCTGACCGGTGTGACGTAGGGCGAGAGCCCGGCGACGTCGAAGGGCTGCCCGGCCGGCGGCAGGGTGGACCTCCGGGGGCGGGGAAGCACCGTCGAGCGGCGCTGGGCCTGCACGACCCCGTCGTCGCGCAGCTGGCGAGCGAGCAGGTTGCCGGCCGCGATGCCGAGGACGCCGCCGCCGATGCCGAGCACGAATCTCCGTCGGTCGAGCCGCACCGTGCGGTGGCCCCCAGATTTCGCACCGGTGTTCGCACGGGTGTCGGTGTCAGCGACGATGCCGTCGTGCTCGTGGGCCAGGTCGCCCGATGGCTCGACCGGGGCCGTGGGCGAGTCGGTCCGAGCGAGCCGCAGCAGGCCCAACCCGGTCGCCGAGCCGACGCCGACGGCGACGATCGCCGTGAACAGCCCGGCGCCACCGCCTCCCTGCGGATCGGTCGCGGTGGCGACTGCGCCGACCCCGCCGAACACGCCGAGGCCGAGCGGCAGCGCGACCGGCCGTCGCCGGGCGGCGATGCCGAGCAGAGCACCGACACCGACCGAGATCACGACGATCCCCACCACGAGCGCCACCTTGTCGTTGGTGCCGAACAGCGCGACCGCGAGGTCCTTGAGCGCGGCGGCGAAGCGGTCGACGAACTCGCCGCCGACGGCGGTGAGGGGCGAGGGGCCATCGTCGAGCAGGCCGCTCGCCAACTCTCCGGCGGTGAGCGCTGCCGCGGCCGCCACGGCGCCGGCGAGCGCGGCGCGCCCGACCGGGATGGTCGGCGGGGGAGCGGGCGA
>CAYRXQ010000039.1:0-515 GCA_964428115.1 uncultured Ilumatobacteraceae bacterium | reverse complement strand
TCGTGTCGGGCACGGCGGCCACGTTCGCGGGCACCCATCACAGCGGAGCGACGAAGTTCGAAACGTTCACGAAACTCCTGCTTGGCTCCTGTTCCCGACCTCGCAGGCAGCCGTACGCTCGACGACGTGCCCACCACGCGCGCTGCCGAGGTGCTCGTCGTCGACGACGAGCCGATGGTGCGAGAGGTCGTCGCGCGCTACCTGGAGCGCGACGGCATCGACGTCCACGAGCTCGGCGACGGCGACGAGGCGATGGCCTGGTTGGGGACCCATCGGCCCGATCTGATCGTGCTCGACATCATGGTCCCGGGGGCGGACGGGTTGTCGATCCTGCGTCGGGTGCGTGCCGATGGCGACGTGCCCGTGATCCTCCTCACCGCCAGGACCGAGGAGCTCGACCGGGTGCTCGGGCTCGAGCTCGGTGCCGACGACTACGTCGTGAAGCCGTTCTCGCCGCGAGAGCTGGCCGTGCGGGTGCGCAACCTGCTTCGGCGCAGCGGCCTCGATGCTGCTGC
>CAYRXQ010000038.1:5742-18842 GCA_964428115.1 uncultured Ilumatobacteraceae bacterium | reverse complement strand
CGGATGATCGGTGACGGGCTGTTCACGCGGCCGGTGTGGAGACCACACCGAGCCGGGTGAGCAGCCCGTTCGCGTCGGCGGTCGGATCGTCCGAACCGACCAGCGTCGGGTCGACACCGTGCAGCGCTGCGAGGAGCAGCAGGCGACCGAGGTCGTAGTCGAGGTGACGCTCCCGGGCGACCGCCACGCCACGGACCAGCACACCGACCGCTTCCGACGGCCGGGTGAGCCCGAACAGCGCCGTGGCGTCGACCACCGCGCGGGCCGCGTCGAAGATCGACACGTCGTCGGTCGCTCGGGCCGACCAGGACGCCACCAGCTCGAGTGCCTCCTGTGGCCGTCCCGACGCCACGAGGCAGGCGCCGAGGTGCAGTGACGCCTCGTAGGCCGACGCCGAGGAACCCATCGCTGCGTTCTCGTCCACGCACCCGCGCAGGAGCGCCTCGGCCCGCACGAGATCACCACGCGCCACCAGCAGTCGCCCGAGGTGCATCTCGGCGAACGTCGCCCCCCACAGGTGGCCCGAGACCCGCAGCACCCGCGCCGCGTCGCGGAGCAACGGTTCTGCCTCGTCGAGGCGACCCTGGTTCACGAGCACCTCGCCCGTGTTGGCGTTGGTGAGCGCCGCATCGGTCACGTTGCCCGTACGCCGACACGCCTCTTCGCAGCGGGCGTACCACTCGAGCGTCTCGTCCCAGTCCCCCTCGAAGAACGTGTAGCCACCGAGGTTGTTGGCCATGTGGGCCTGGCCCACCAGATCGCCCACCTCCTCGAAGAGCTCCAGCGCCCGTCGCGTGTGCTCGATGCTGTCGTCGCGGCCCAGCACCAGCCCGGCCCAGGCGATCACCCCCGAGGCGCGCGCCAGCGCGCTGCGATCGCCGCACCGTTCGGCCTCCAGCGCCGCAGCGGTCGCAAGACGGAGCGCCGCCACAGCTCGCTCCTGACGCTGACGGACCACCGCCGAGAACGCGGCGGCGCGGGCGCGTGCCGAGCCAGCCACGTCGTCGGGCGCACCGTCGAGGAGGCGTCGCACCCGCGTCGCCTCGCGCAGCGCCGCCGGGAACGCGCCGGCCCGCTCACGGACCCGTGCCCGTCGCAGCCCGAGCTCGGCCTCGTCCAGCGGATCGGCGCCGATGCGTGCCGCCTGCCGGTAGGCGTCGAGCGCACCGTCGAGCAGACCGGCCTGATCGCGCACGTCGCCGAGTCGGATCCACAGCGAGCGGATCTCGCGACGTGGCAGGTCGGGCAGCCGTCGGGCGGCCTCGAGTGCACGCTGGAGCTGTGCTGCAGCGTTCGCCGTGGCGAAGGCGCGCTCGGCGCGCTCGGCTGCGATCGACGCGTACCGGTAGGCGCGCCGATGATCCCCACCCTCGGCGAAGTGGAGCGACAGGACGTCGGCATCTGCGCTCGGGTCGGTGGACAACCGCTCGACCGCCTCGCCGGCACCCAGATGGAGCCGCGACCGGAGCCGGTAGCCGAGACCGTCGTAGGCGACGTCGCGCACCAGGCCGGTCCGGAACCGCCACCTCTGCGGCCCGTCGGGTTCGAGGAACCGGCCGAGCCGCTCGAGCGTCGCTCCGTCGAGGTGCACGCCCTCGGCTCGCAGGAGTTCGGTGAGCACCGTGCGCCGGAAGCTGCGCCCGAGCACCGAGGCGTACGAGAGCACCCGCTTCGCGAACGGATCGAGCGCGTCGACCTGTGCCGCCATCGCGCCCTGGAGCGATGTCGGCACCGCATCGAGGGAGCCGAGCTCCTGGATGGCACGGATCAGCTCCAGCACGAACAGTGGGTTGCCCGAGGAACGGGCCACGATCTGGTCGATCTCGTGGGGTCGCAGCGGCGCGGCCTCGGTGCCGGCCACCACCAGGGCGCGGGTCGTTGCCTCGTCGAGCGGGTCGAGCCGGAGCCGGTCGACGTGATCCAGACCGGCGAGCAGCTCCTCGATCGATGCCGTCCCGTCGCCCGTCGCAGCCTGGTCACCCGCCGCGTGGTCCGCGCCGCCGGCCTCATCGGCGCCGGCGCCGCCGCCGCCGTCGTCCTCGCGACGCATGACGACCACCGCCCAGGGTCGTTGCGTTGCCTCACGAGCCATACGCGCCACGAGTCGTCCCGAGGCAGCATCGGCCCAGTGGACGTCGCCGACCGTGATCGCGAGCGCTCCCGGGTGTGCTGCGGTGAGCAGGTCGACGATCACGTCGGCCGTCCGGTCGGGTCGGTATCGGGGGAGGATCGCGTCGACCTCGGCCGAGGGCGGCACCACGACGTCGACCACGTCGCCCACCAGGGCCAGCAGGTCGAGGTGCTCGGGTACGAGCTGCTCGACACTCGATTGCAGCGCCGCAGCCATCGCGTGGCCGGGGCCGCGCTCGATGCCGAGCAGGGCGCGGATCGGATCGCGGAACATCCGGTACGCCGCCGTCGCCCCGTAGGGCTCGGCGTGGACCGCCACGACCGGCAACTCGGGATGGGCCCGGAGCGCCTCGTGTACGAGCCGCGACTTCCCGACGCCGATCTCGCCCGAGACCACGACGGCCGCCCCCACCCCGGCGGGACCCGTCCCGGCGGCCGCCTGGGTGAGTCGATCCTGGAGCATCGCGAGCTCGTCGCGGTGCCCGAGGAACGGCACGAGGTCGGCGCCGTCGCTCGCAGTGCGGCGCGGCCCGAGCTCGTCGCCCACCTCGTGCAACACCTGCGCCTGGCTCTTGCCCTTGAACTGGAACGGCCCGACCGGCGTGGCCTCGTAGCGCGTCCGCGCATGTTCGAGCACCGCAGGGTGGGCGTAGATCGATCCGGGCGGGGTCTTCGCGCAGACGCGTGCGGCGGTGTTGGTGGTGTCGCCCATGGCCGAGAACGCCGCACGCCACGGGATGCCGACCTCGGCCGCGAAGACGTGGCCGCGGTTGATGCCGATCTGCAGCGGCAGCGGTGGCCGGGCGCGGGTGATCGCGCGTGCCGCACGCAGCATCCGCCCCTCGTCGTCCTCGCTGGTGAGCGGCACGCCGGAGCTGCAGAACAGCTTCCCGCCCCCGCTGTCGCAGTCGACGCACAGCAGGGCCACGTCCTCGGCGGCGAACGCGGCCTGCGCGATCGCCAGCGTCTCGTGCAGCCGATCGGCCAACACCGCCGGGCCGAGCTCGGCGAGCAGCTCGTCGGTGCCGGAGAACCGCATGAACGAGATCGTGGCGACCCGGTGCGACGGGTCGGGCGGTGCCTCGTCGAGCACGTCCGCGAGGATCGCCGGCATCAGCGAGCGGGCCAGATCTGCGTGGCGCAGGCCATCGGCCGGATCGTGCCCGGGCGGGGGCGGGCCGGGCGGGGTCCGCCACCGCAGCAGTAGCGCCCCGTCGCCGCGTGGCCGGACGGCGCTGCTGGGCAGCGCTGCCGCGACCGCCTCGCTCACCACGATCTGCCCGGCCTCGGCCGAGCTCTCACAGGCGATCAGCGCCGTGATCGCCGGGCCGAGGACGACCAGCTCGCGGTGGGGCTCACCGACGAGGAACTGGTGGAGCTCGCCGGTGTGGACACCGATCGAGATCGACAGCGAGATGCGCCCGACCGAGGTCACCACGTCGGCGGCGCGCCGAAGTGCAGCGCGCAGCTCGACGGCGGTCGCACACGCTCGGGTCACGTGATCGGGCCCGTCGAAGTGGAACAGCAGGGCATCACCCCCGAACTTCACGAGCTGACCACCGCGCGCCGCGGCCGGGCCGAGCATCGAGCCGAACACCCGACTCAACGTCTCGACGAGCTCCTCGGCGCCGATGCGACCGCGCGTGGCGAGACGTTCCGAGAGCGCGGTGAACCCGGAGATGTCGGCGAAGACCATCGACCCGTCGACCACGCGCCAGCGTTGCTCGGGCGTGTTCGCGAGCCAGTCGAGCGCGAGGGGCGGCACGTGTCGTGCCAGCTGGAAAAGCCTCGGTGTCACAGCACGATCACGTCGCCCTCGTGGGCGACGTCGACGTCCACCTGTGCCCGAGCGCGCAGCTCGGCCAGGATGGCGGCCACCTGTTCGTCGGTGCGGTTCGGGTCGTGGTGCACCAGCAGCAACTTCGCCGCACCGCAGGCCTCGGCGAGCTCGAGCGCGTAGTCGGCCGCAGAGTGACCCCAGGTGAAGCGTGTCGGCAGCTCGGCGCGGGTGTACTGCGCGTCGTGCAGCAGCACGTCGACCCCCTCGGCGAGCGCACGGGCGGCGTCGTGGACCTCACCGACCCCGGTGCGACCCGGGCCGAGCAGGTGCGGCGCGTGATCGGGGAGGAAGGCGACGGTGTGGTGATCGTCTTCCACCCGCAGACCCATCGTCCGACCGCCACCGTGCGGGATCTCGCGGGCGGTGACCCGAAAGCCCCCGGCCTCGAAGGTCTCCTCGCCGTAGGTCTCGAACTGCCAGTCGCCGCGCAGCTGCTGCGGGGTGATCGGGAACATCGGCGGCGACATGAGCCGCCCCAGCATCTCGTCGAGCGGTGCCCCCTGATCGGGGCCGAGCAGCCGGACCGAGGCGTCGGGACGGTCGCCGGCAGCGAAGAACGGTAGGCCCATCACGTGATCCCAGTGGAGGTGGGTCAGCACGACGGCCCCGCGGAACGGGTGGCCGTCGAGGACACGGGTGAGGGTGCGCAACCCCGTCCCGGCGTCGAGGGCGAGCGTCGGTGGCCCGTCGTCGGGTCCGATCGCGATGCAGGAGGTATGACCGCCCACGGTTCGGAAGGCATCGCCGGGTGTCGGGGAGGAACCACGCACCCCGCAGAGGAACAACCGCACCGCCTGAACGTACTCGCCGGCGGGTGGTACGGCTGCGGTGCCCGCACCACCGGAGGTGCGGCCCGGGATAGCTTCGGGCCGGTGCGCTACCTGGTGTCGTCGGATCTCCACTACGCGCTCCCGCAACTCGACTGGATCGGTGCGCAGACGGGCGACTTCGACGCCGTCATCCTGGCGGGGGATCACCTCGACGTGGCCGGACGGGTCGACCTCAACGCCCAGATCACGATGATGATCGCCTACCTCGGTCGACTCGCCGAGCGGACCGTCGTGATCGCCAACTCGGGCAACCACGACCTCACCAGCCGTCGACCCGACGGGGAGAAGGCCGCGGTGTGGCTGAGCGAGGTCGACCCCCGCGTCGTCACCGACGGACGCAGCACCCGCGTGGGCGACGACCTCGTCTCGGTGTGCGCCTGGTGGGAGGGTCCCGCCACCAAGCGAGAGCTCGAGGAGCAACTCGACCAGGCCGCCGCCGAGCGCGGAGCCGGGGCGTGGATCTGGGTGTACCACTCACCGCCCGACGCCTCGCCCACCTCATGGTCGGGCAAGCGCCACTACGGCGACGACACGCTCAACGCGCTCATCGAGCGGCATCGACCCGATCTGGTGCTCACCGGCCACGTCCACGAGGCGCCGTTCCGCCCCGACGGCTCCTGGCACGACCGCATCGGCGACACCGTCGTCCTGAACGCCGGTCGGCAGCCCGGGCCGATCCCCGCGCATCTCGACATCGACACCGCAGCGCGCACCGCCCGCTGGTGGACCTTCGAGGGCGAGGACACGCTCGGGTTCTGATCGTCGGCTGGCCGCGGCCCGGATCGTCGGGGCCGCGCGTCGAGCCGGTGATCAGTACGGGCTGTCAGGTTCGCGATCCGAGCCCGGGTCGGGCCGTTCGCGGGTGCTGCCCAGCAGACCCGACAGCACCGTCGGTACCAGGCCGAGGATGTCGCCGCGATCGGCGAACTGCTCCTGCAGGTCGCTGAGGTAGGTGGAGACCTGCCACAGCTTCTGGGCGAGGGTGGTGGCGAGGTAGCGACCGAAGTCGGGGTAGGCCACGAAGAACGCCTCGGCGTCGTCGATCACGCGCACCACCGTCGGCCCGACGGCGATGACGTCCGCGGTCGCCGGGGAGTCGAGCAGCAGGCCCATCTCGCCGACCACCGAGCCGGGCTCGCTCATCTGCACCACGGCCCTGCCCCGTCGTTGCACCTCGAGCGTGCCCGAGACCAACACGAACAGCGTCCCGGCGCGCACGCCCTGCTCGAGGATCCGCTCGCCGTCGACCAGCACGCGCTCCGCGTGACCGGATGTGACGGCGAGGATGTCGGAGTCGTCCACGAGCCGCACGGTATCCGAGCGTCGAGACCCAGATCGGCCCGCCACGGCATCCGCACGGTGCCGTCACGAACGGTTCATCTCGTGTGCCGTTCGAACTGCGGTACTGTCGCGCCGCGCTCGACGGGGTGGTCGGCGCCTTGGGGGTTCGGGCGATCGCCCGGGAAGCAGGAGGTCACGACGTGGTCCAGGGCTTGACACCGGATTTCGTCCTCGCATTCGTGTTGCTCGGCATCGGGCTGATCCTGATCGTGGCCCGACTGGTCGGCAACCTCGCGGTCCGGATCGGGCAGCCGCGCGTCGTCGGCGAGATCGTCGCCGGGGTGCTCCTCGGCCCGTCGTTGCTCGGTGCCACCGTCTTCCGGTGGGACAACGCTCCCGACGTGCTGCAGTGCGATGCGTCTCGATCGTTCGCGCCGGTGGGTGCCGATCTCGCCACCTTCACGGCGCGGGCCCCGAGCATCACCGAGTGCCTCTTCCCGCTCCAGTCGCGTGGTGTGCTCGCGATCCTCGGGCAGATCGCGCTCGTGTTGTTCATGTTCCTGGTCGGCATGGAGCTCGACTTCAAGAGCCTCGTGGGCAAGGTCCGCGGCATCGTCACCGTCTCGCTCGGCGTGATCATCGCCCCGATCGTGATCGGGCTCGGCGTCGGCGCCATCCTCTACACCGAGCGCTTCGCGTTCCTCGGCCCCGACGGGCTCCCGGCCCAGCTCGCGTTCTCGTTGTTCCTCGCCGCGATGCTCGCCGTGACCGCGTTCCCGGTGATGGCCCGCATCCTGCAGGAGAAGGGGCTGTCCAAGAGCCCGATGGGGGCGATCGGCGTCGCGTCGGCCGCCGTGGTCACGATCCTGATGTTCATCCTGGTGGCGGTCGCCAAGGGCGTCGCCAAGGACAACACGATCGGCGAGCACCTGATGGTGTTCCTCGGCACGGCGGTGTACCTGGCCGTGATGTTCGGTCCGGTGCAGATGGCCCTGCGTCCGCTCGGCGAACGGGTCCGGAAGGCCGGCGCCGTCCACTCACCCGAGTTCGCGATCGTCGCGATCGTGATGTTCGGCTCGGCGTTCGTCGCCGACCGCATCGGGATCAACGTGATCGTCGGCGGCTTCGTCGCCGGGGCCGTGATGCCCGAACGAGTGCTGATGTTCCACGAGATGAACTCCAAGCTCGCCGAGCTCACCGGCACCGTCCTGCTGCCGATCTTCCTCGCCTTCTCGGGCCTGCGCACCGACTTCACGACCCTCGGATGGGCGTGGCTGCCGGGGCTGATCCTGTTCGTGGTCGCCGGGATCGTCGCCAAGTGGGGAGCGGGGGCGGTCTCCGCCCGACTCGGCGGGTTGAGCTGGGCCGAGGGCAACGTGCTCGGGGTGCTGATGAACTGCCGCGGCCTGCTGGTGCTGGTGGTCGCGCTTGCTGCGGCCGACGCGAAGATCATCACCCCGCAGATGCAGCTCGGTGGGGTGATGATGGCGCTCGTGACCACGGCGATGACCGGTCCGCTGTTCGACAGGTTCCTGCCGTCGGTCACCCACGAGGAGCGGCCACCGGAGCGCACGCTCGCGGACGGTTCGACCGAGGGTCTGGAGCTGACAGAGTCATGAGGTTCGTGAGAGTGGCGACGGTCGAGGCCGTCGCACAGAACGGAGGACGTCCATGGCAACCGACGTGACGGGCGCAGCACGTGTGGAGAGCGTCGCCGACTACCGGATCCTCGGTCCGGCCGGGTCGGGCTCGACGGGCTCGTTCCACATCGCGGTGCCCCCGCAGCGGCTCGGTCTCGACGTCGACCGGGTCATGCTCAAGGTGGTGCCCGGGGTGGTCGACGACGACACCTTCCGCAAGGTGGCACGCGAGCTGCGGGTGTTCGCCGCGGTGACCTCGCCGTACCTCGTGCGACTGTTCGACGCCGGTCAGGACGGCACGACCTTCTACTACTCGATGGAGCTGATGCCACTCGGCTCGCTCGCCCACCCGTCCCGTCCCCTGAGTCGCACCGAGGTCCTGCGAGCGGTGCGTGACGCAGCCCGTGCGGCGCACGACCTGCACCAGGCGGGGTTGGCGCACCGCGACATCCAGCCCTCCTCGGTGCTGCTGCACGACCAGGGCGCCAAGCTCGCGGATCTCGGCCTCGCCCAGGCGCTGCACCCGGACCAGACCGTCACCGGCCTCGCCGGGCTCGACTCGGTCGAGTACGTCGACCCGGCCGTGCTCTACGGCGAGCGGCCGTCCCGAGCGGCCGACATCTACGCGCTCGGCGCCACCCTGCACCGCGCCCTCAGCGGCGACGGGCTGTACGGCTACCTGCCGGCGAACGAGCCGTTGGTGGCGGTGCGTCGTGTGCTCACCAGCACCCCGACCATCTCGCCGGCACTGTCCGACGCCGAGCGATCCATCGTCGAACGGTGCATCGACGGCGACACCTCGGCCCGCTTCGCCACTGCGGCCGACCTGGCCGCTGCACTCGACGCCCTCGTCGCTGCGGAGGAGACACGATGACCGACTCGAACCACACCGTGGTGTTCCGCCCCGGTGCTGCTGCCGACCCCGAACCAGCGGCCCCCACCGGTGCCCGCGGCGACGTCGACGACGCACTGGTCGCCACGTCGATCTGGACCGACGAGATGATCGCCCAGCGCGGCATCCCGGTGCTCGATGTGCCACTGCTGTCGATCGGCGGTGGCATGGGGAGCTTCTCGCTCTACCACATCCTGCGGGTGGCGGGTCTCCAGCCCGACCAGTACCGGGCGGTCTCCGATCTCGACCGGCCGTACCAGACCTACAAGATGTTGTGCCGCAACTCGCAGATCCCCGACTTCGAGCGGATCCGCTCCGACTCGGGGTCGGTGATGGACAACATCTGGGGGTTCCCGGGCTACGCCCTTCGAGAGTGCTTCGACCGGGACTTCCGCAAGGCAGCCGGGAAGACCGGCATCACCAAGGCCCTGGCCCCGGTGTGGCAGGTGCTCAACGAACCGATCGGCGTCGACTACTACACGCCGATGGCCGGCCAGGTCTTCAAGTCGGTCGACCGCGAGATGCAGCGCCTCGACTGGACCTCCCGATTGATCAAGGGCACCGCACGGCACGTTCGGCGGCGGCACGGGGGCGGCTACTACACGATCGTCACGCCGCCGGTGGGCACCAGCGCCACGCCACGCGTCGCGGTGCGCAGCCGCTTCGTCCACGTCTCGATCGGCTACCCCGGTCTGCGCTTCCTGCCCGACCTGCAGCAGTACCGCTCCACGTACAACGACGTGACCTCGGTGGTCAACGCCTACGAGAACCACGAGCACGTCTACCGCCACCTCATCGAGCGCGGCGGCAGCGTGATCGTGCGCGGCTCGGGCATCGTGGGCATCCGGGTCCTGCAGCGACTCGTCGACGACCGCGACCGGCACGGGGCGCAGACGCAGATCTTCCATGTGTTCCGCAACTACGTGAGCGCCGACCAGGGCGAGCGCTTCCAGAAGCGCAAGGGCCGCAACGGCTTCGCGTACCAGGGCTTCAACTACGCCAAGTCGGGGTGGGGAGGAGCGCTGTTCGACGAGATGTACCGCGAGGACGACCCGGCGAAGCGCGTCCAGAGCATCCGCCGCACCGGGGGCACGAACATCCCCAAGCGAAAGTACTGGGAGGAGCAGATCACCCGTGGGCTTCGTGAGGGCTGGTACAAGCAGTACCAGGGCGAGGTGCGCGAGGTGATGCCGCAGCCGGGTGGCGGCACGATCACCGAGATCGTCTCGAAGGAGGGCACCGTGACGGGGCTCAGTGCGAACTTCATCATCGATGCGACCGGCCTCGAGGCCGATCCCAAGGAGCACCGACTGCTCAACGACATCCTCGAGCACGACGGCGCCTCGCTCAACGGCATGAACCGGCTCGACGTCGACCGGACCTTCGAGGTGCGCGGGACGCGCAGCGATCCCGGGCGGCTCTACGCGATCGGCGCTGCGACGCTCGGCGGCTATCTCGCACCGGTCGACTCGTTCCTGGGTCTCCAGCTGGCCAACATGCTGATGCTCGACGACCTGGCCGAGCAGGGGTTCGCGAAACGGATCGGCACCGCCAGATCGCTGTCCCAATGGCTCAAGTGGGCAAGGAACGTGGCGCCATGATCCCCACACTGCGCGGCCGCATCCAGACCCGCATCTTCGCCGTCGTCGTCCTCGGCGGCATCTGGACCGCCATCATCACGCCCTTCCTGCCGGGCATCCCGGACGGCGCGGCGACCAGCGACCTGTACAAGATGACCTACTCGATCCTCGCCACCGTCCTGGTGCTCGGCATCGTCTGGGAGCTCGTGTACCACGGGCTCATGCAGTGGCGATGGGAGAAGGACTGGCCCACCCAGTTCGGCCTGCTGACCGTGATCAACGAGGGCCTCGTGCTCTGGCTGGTGCTCCGAGCGGGCCTGGTCCCCAACGCCGACCCCGCGCCGCCGGGTTCCACCTGGCTGACCCACTTCCTCACGACCTGGGTGGTGATCTTCCTGTTCCTCAACGGTCCGATGAAGGTGTTCTTCGTGAAGTGGCGCCTCCAGGGCGGCCGACTGGTGGGTCCGTGATGGCTGCCGACGTGACCGGTTCGATGGTCGCCGCGACGGTCCGGGTGCGTCCCGGCTCCGATCTGGTGGTTCGCTACGGAGATCTCGTGGCGGTCGTGCGCGCTCCCGACGAGGCGGTGCCCGCCATCCTCGACGCGCTCGTCGCTGCGGCGCTCGACCGCAGCCGTGCCACCGATCTGATCCGTGAGTCGCGGCGCCTGCCACCGGCGGTCGCGATCGCGGTCGCGCTGCTCGGCCCGGAGATCGACGTGGTCGTGATCGGCGGCGTGCGCTGCGATGCGACCGGTGTCGACAGCGATGCCTCGTTCAGCGGTTCGTCCGCCGCACAGCTCCTCGGCCTCCCTGCCGGCGTGACCACCGTGTCGCTGGCCTTCGAGGGGGCGAGTGCCGATGCGCACGTCCGCACCGCGCTCGTCGACGGCGTGGTGCTCGGCAGCGGTGTCGAGATCGCGCTCGGCCCCGTCGACAGCACCGCCGCGGTCCCGGTGGTCACCGCCGCGGACGGTTCCGGCGTCGCCCCGGCGGCGACCGCCGCTCCGACCCCGGCGGCACCGGTCGCCGCGCCGATGCCACCGGCGCTCCCGCCGCCGCCACCGCCGGTCGACGCGCCGGCGCCGGTCATCGAGCCCGTGGTGGCCTCCGGCCCGATCGTCAACCTGCTCGCGGCGCCGCTCGAGGACGACGAGCGCCCCGAGCCGCTCCCCGAGGTGGCTGCGCCGGTGGCCGAGCCCGAGGTGATCGATCGTCGACGGTCGGTGACCGGGTTGGCCTGCAGCATCGGCCACATCAACCGGCTCGACGCCTCGTACTGCTCCTCGTGCGGGCGTCGGCTGCAAGGGACCATCAACCTCAAGGAGGGCGTGCGCCCCTCGTTGGGCACGCTCATCTTCGACGACGGCACCACCTTCGGCCTCGAGGTCGGCTACATCCTGGGTCGCGAGCCCGAGGGTGATCCCGCGGTCGGTGACGGCAGCGCCCACCCCCTGGTGGTCAGCGACGCCGAGCGGTCGGTGTCCCGGGTCCATGCCGAGGTCCGCCTCGAGGGATGGAACACGATGGTCCTCGATCGGGGCTCGGCGAACGGCACCTACGTGGCCGCCCCCGATGGATCGGGCTGGAACCGCCTCGAGCCGAACGTCCCGACGATCCTGCCCGACGGGTGGAGCGTGGCGGTCGGCCGTCGCACGTTCGTCTTCCAGCAGCGCTGACCGGCGACACTCTACCGCCCACCCCGGCCCGCCGGCCTGAGCTGCCTGGTCACTCGACCGGGTGGGCTCCGGTCAACCGCTCGGCCAGCCGGTCGAGCGAGCGGGGTCCGGTGGTCGACTCGTGGGCGTGCACCACCAGGAGCTGTGCCTCCTCGGCGTCGGCCGGGACCGGGCTCCCAGGTGTCGCTGCCCCCGGGAGCATGCCGGCGCGCACCGAGATCGCCGGTTGCTGGTCGCCCGCTGCGACGTCGGCGGCGGTGAGGACCTCGATGCCGAGCCGGCCGGCGAGATCCGCGAGGTCGTTGCCACGGCGCCCGGTGGGGACCACGACCGGGCGGTGCTGTGCCATGGCCAGTCGGAGCCCGACCTCGGCGGCGAGCGTGCGGTGCCGCTCGGGGGCGTCCTCGATGCGGACGGGACGACCCGGATCGTCGGTGGTCGGGGAACCGTGGACGAGCACCACGTCGGTCTGGCCCGATCCGGCCAGCCGCTCGGCGAGCTTCGGGAGGTCGTCCGGATCGAGCTCCGCGTCGTCCGCGGCGCGGATGACCACCAGGTGTGGGTGGAGTCGGTCGGCCTGGGCGACGAGTTCGCGACCGACGTCGTCGGTGAACTGCGACTGCGGCACGGCGACCACGCCGCGGCCCTGCACCGAGGCCATCAGCTCGCGCAGCTCGTCCATCGACGAGGTCATGCGGGCGAGATCGCCCATGAAGCCCGAGCCGAGCTCGGTGCGCGGACCGGCCCGCCCGATGCGACTGAGCACCACCTCGGCGTCGTCCTCCGACCGGGCGAGATCGACCGCCACGTCGACGGCCGGCCCCGAGCGCTCGACGTCGTCGACCAGGACCAGGACCCGGTAGTTGCTCGACTCGGCGAGCCGGCTGCGCTCGGTGGCGGCGATGTCGAGGTCGATCAACCGGTCGGGGTAGACCAACCGCAGCATCGGTCCGCTGGCCAGCGTGGTGAGGATCGCGGTGCACACCAGAGCGGTGAACATGGTGGTGTCGAGCACCCCGGCGATGCGGCCGATCCCGAGCAGTGCCAGCTCGCTCAGGCCGCGGGTGTTCATCAGCACACCGACGGCGATCGCCCGCCGGCCCCGGATGCCGTTGAGCGACGCAGCGATCGCGGCGCCGGCGAGCTTGCCCGTCGTGGCGACCACCACGAACAGCAGGATGATGACCACCTCGTCGACGCCGAACGAGCTGAGGTCGACGCCGAGGCCG
>CAYRXQ010000038.1:0-5642 GCA_964428115.1 uncultured Ilumatobacteraceae bacterium | reverse complement strand
CAGGATGATGACCACCTCGTCGACGCCGAACGAGCTGAGGTCGACGCCGAGGCCGGTGACGGCGAAGAACACCGGGAGCAGCACCAGCACGCTGACCGTCTCGAGGCGCTCGTTCATCTGGTTGAACAGCGTCACGGTGCCCTCGCGGGGGATCGCGGCGCCGAAGAAGAACGCGCCCAGGATCGGCGAGATGCCGAGCCAGGTGGTGTAGAGCGCCGAGGCGAACAGCCCGACGAGCACCACCGCGAACACGTCGGCCGTGAGCCCGCGGACATCCGACAGCAGGCGTCGCAGCATCGGACGCACGACCAGGAAGAGCAGAGCGACGAACGCCGCGAGGCCGCCGAGCGTCCTGGCGACCTCGATCGCCTCCCCACCCGCTGCGATCGCCAACACCACCGAGGCGAGCATCCACACGGCGATGTCGTCGACCACGGCGGCGGCGAGGAGCACGCCGCCGATGCGGGTGCGGAACAGCCGTCGCTCGTCGAGGATCCGGGCGAGGATCGCGAACGCGCTGCCGCAGATCGCGAGGCCGCAGAACAGTACGAAGGGCAGGAGGGCGACGTCGACGGGTTCGGTCTCGCCGGTGGGGATGGCGGTGTCGTGGGACGGGTGGAGGAGCAGGCCGGCCAGCACCCCGAGCACGAACGGCACGGTGATCGACGCCAGCGAGATGCTCACCGCGGCGCGGCGCTCACCCTGCACGGTGCGCGGATCGAGCTCGAGCCCGACGATGAACATGTAGATCACCAGGCCGAACGCCGCGATGATCCGAAGGTACGGCTGGATGTCGGGCGGGAACAGCAGCGAGCTCGGGTCACCGGGGAACAGTCCGAGCACCGAGGGGCCCAGGAGCACGCCACCCACGACCTCGCCGACCACCGCGGGCTGTCCGAGCCGGACGAACACCGCGCCGACGAGTCGTGCGGTCACGAGGATGACGGCGATGCCGCCGAAGACGATCAGGAAGATCTCGTCGGAGCTCCGGTCGACACCGAGCAGCGCCGTGGCGACGATCGGCGACGCGCTCACGGCCCGGCGGTGAAGCTGATGTCGCCGTCGATCTGCTCAGCGAGGAGCTGCCACACCGCACCGCCGTTGCAGTCGATGGCCCGCAGGTCGTAGCGGCCGCCGGCAACCCGGTGGTTGAGCGTGGCGCCGGGTGCGAGCTGATCGACCAGGTCGGCGCCCCAGGACCGGGCGTCGCTGGGCGAGATGTTCACCTGACAGATCGGTGTGCCCAGGCCGTTGGTGACGCTGATGTTGGCCACCGGCCGCCCGCCGCCGACGTAGATCGCGTCGGAGATCACGGGGGAACCGTTCACCGACCAGGTGGCCTCGTAGAGGCCCGGTAGGACCCCGCTCGAGTTGGTGACGCAGGCGAACAGCGGACCGGTCGAGCCGGCGAGCGTGCCGCTCGCCATGAGATCGGGCTGCGGGCGACGATCGACCTCCCACGAGACGGTCCAGGACGAGCCCGGGGTGAAGTCGCGGTAGGTCCACGACAGGCACAGGTCGGTGCTGCCGTCGGGGATCACCCCGGTGCCACCGGTGGGCTGTCCGTTGCCGTCGACACCCGGCGAGAAGGCGACCGCAGCGACCGATGCGGCGGCGACCTGCGAAGCAGCGTCGTCGTCGCCGGACCGGGTGAGCACGAAGCCGATCGCGACGGCGGCGACGAGGGCGACCACGCCGCCCAGGGCGAGGACGCGACCGCGGCCCGACCGACCGGGGTCCGCCGCCGTGCCGGTCTGGAGACTCGGCGTGCCGGTGCCGGCGCCACCGAAGTTGCCGGAGGTGCCGAAGTTGCCGGAGGTCCCCGGGGCACCGAAGTTGCCCGAGGTGCCGAAGTTGCCCGAGCTGCCGGGGGGCGGCGCCGGGATCTCGGTGGACGGCGTCCCACCCGTCGGGGCGGCCAGACCGGCGAAGGCCGAGATGCCCGATGGCGTGCCACCGCCGGTGGGTGTGGCCGGGAACGGGGGCGGCGCCGGCACGGTCCCGGGCGACTCGAGGGAGATCGACGGACCGACCCCCACGGCGCCCGGGCCGTCGGTGCGCTGCGACGGTGTGCCGGGGGCCGGCTTGAGGAAGGCCGAGATGTCCTGCGTCGCGTCGGCCGGCGGCCGTGCATCGGGGACGTCGTCGGGGTCGATCGCACGGAGCTCACGGGCGAAGTCGCCCATCGTCGCCGGACGGCCTTCCGGCTCCTTGGACATCGCCCGGCGAAGGAGCTCCCGCAGCGCGATCGGGACGTCGGCACGGTCGACGACGGGCACCGGCTCGACGGCGATGCGTCGCAGCACGGTGAGCATGCTGTCGCCGGCGAAGGGAGCGACCCCCATGAGGGCCGTGTAGAGCGTGACGGCGAGCGAGTAGATGTCGGCCGAGTGGGTCGCAGGGTGCCCCTCGAGCACCTCGGGTGCGGCGTAGGCCGGGGTGGCCCGGATGGTGGCGGTGAAGCGCTCGTCGTCGGCGAGCTTGGCGATGCCGAAGTCGACGAGCTTGGGGACGCCGCGGTCGTCGAACAGGATGTTCTCGGGCTTGAGGTCGAGGTGCAGCACGCCCTCGGCGTGGGCGTGGTGGAGCGCCTCGGCCATGAGTGCGCCGACCGAGATCACCTGCGCGACCGGGATCGGGCCTTGGGTGACCCGGTCGGCGAGGGAGCCGCCCGACAGGAGCTCCATCACGATGAAGGGCTCACCCGAGGCGGTGAACCCCGAGGTGTGGACGACGCCGATGTTCGGCACCCCGCTGAGGAGGCCCATCGCGCGGCGCTCGCGGTCGAACTGACGACGTCCGGACTCGTCGAGGGTGGCCGGGAGGATCTTCACGGCCAGGTGCCGGCCGTGCGCGTCGTCGTTGACCCGGTACACGGTGCCGAAGCCGCCGCGTCCGAGGAACTCGACGTCGGTGAACCCTTCGATCCCCAGCTCCACTCATGCCTCCCGCTCGATGGTCGGAGCGTAGCCCCGACGCACGAAGGGCACCGGCACGATGCCGGTGCCCTTCGAGTTGTCCTGTGTGACGGTCGTCAGACGATGGCGACGAAGGTGTTCAGGATGGTGTCCAGCGCCTCGAGGTCGGCGTCGGTGATCACCTGGGCCAGGATGCGGATCAGGTACGACCCGTCGGCCGGCGTCGCCGCCAGGGTGATGATGAGGGTGTCGGTGCCGCCGCAGTCGTACCAGACCTCGAACAGGCCGGTGTACAGCGGGTCCTCGTAGGGCTGCGGACCGTCGCTCACGCAGATCGAGTCCTGCGCGAGGAAGTCCATCTGCGGGCCGAGGTCATCGGCGTCGAGCCCGGTGCCGAACGACCACTCGAGGATGACCCCGGGCGTGTCGAAGGTCTCGAGGAACGAGTCGATGTTCGGTGCGGCCCAGATGCTGGGGCCGAAGTCGGGGTTCGGTGCGCCGTTGATGTCGCTCCACTCGACCGGGATCGACACGGCGAGGGTCTCGGTGTCGTCGAAGACGGTGACGTACTCGCTGTAGGAGCCGCTGCCGTCGGAACCGCCGCCCTCCTCGACCTGCTCGACCTCCTGGGCGAAGGAGAACGACTGCTCGAGCGGCGTGCCGTTGATCTCGCCCTCGAGGACCTCCTCGGTGGCGTAGCGCAGCACCTCGACCGACAACGTCGCGTCGGGTCCGTTGGTGCGCAGGATGTCGCAGTAGTCGCTCATCGTGCCGTCGGTGGCGAGCACCAGGCCCTCGAGGGTGGTGATGATGTCGCCGCCGCGGATGCCGGCATCGGAGGCGGGCGAACCGCTCTTGACGCTCGCCACCCAGATGCCCGAGAGCCCCGAGTCGGGGTCGACCACGGCCTGGCCGTTGATGCCGATCGACTCGACGTCGACGCCGGTGCGCAGTTCCTCGATGATCGGGATGGCTTCGTCGATCCCGATCGCGAAGTTCTGGTCGACCTCGTCGATGCCGGCGTAGTTGATGCCCACGACCCGCCCGTCGGTGCCGACCAGCGGACCGCCCGAGTTGCCGCCGCGGATGCGGGCGTCGTGCTCGAGGACCGAGTCGACCGAGGCCCAGTTGGTCTCACCGTCGGCCCGGGTGGAGGAGATGATGCCGCGGGTCAGGGTGTAGTCGATCGATTCGATCGTCGACTCGGTGGTCAGCGGGAAGCCCGCCGCGTAGACCTCGAGGCCCTCGATGATGCGGGACGCGTCGCCCCACTCGAGCGCGGTGAACCCGTCGCCGTCGAGGTCGATCACTGCGAGGTCGGAGCACTCCGACACGCCGAGGAGCCGAGCGTTGATCGGCCGGTCCGAGTCGTTCAGGTACACCTCGAGCGTCGCGGCCCCGGTCACCACGTGGTTGTTGGTGACCGCGATGCCCGATTCGTCGATGATGAACCCGGTCCCGACGCCGGCCACGTTGTACTGGGTGCCGAAGCCCGGATCGATGAAGGTTCCCTGGGAGCCGATCTTCACGGTGGCGGCACGCAGCGACTCGAGTGGGTCACCGGCCGGCACCGGAGTGGTCTCGCCGGTGGTCTCCTCCGGCGCCGCGGAGGTCTCCGGCGGCTTGGTGTCGGGCGGTGTGTAGGTGGTCGACGGGGCAGCCGTGGGCGACGTGTTGCCGTCCCCTCCGCCGCCGCCGCACGCCGCCATCACGACCGCCGACGCGATGATCAGCGTCCCCGCCTTGCGGTTGATCTTCATGAGTGCCTCCCCATTGCCCTGCCCGCCGCACAGTCGCACGTGGCGATCGAACACTACTCACGCGAAAGGTCGTGGGAATGGCGTCGGCTGCGTGCTGCGGCTAGCCCGACGTGACGTCGGACACGTCGATCGCGAGGGCCTCGTCCCAGGTGAGCACCCCGCCGCCGGTCGACAGTTCGCGGATCCGTGCGAGGAGCACCTCGAGGGCTGGGCGATTGAGGCCGCCCTCGGGGATGATCACGTCGGCGTAGCGCTTGCTCGGCTCGATGAACCGGTCGTGCGCGGGTCGCACGGTCGTCAGGTACTGATCGATGACGCTCTCGGCCGTGCGACCGCGCTCGGCGACGTCGCGCCGCAGCCGGCGGATGAGGCGGAGATCGGCGGGGGTGTCGACGAACAGCTTCAGATCGAAGCGATCGCGCAGGGTGGGCTCCCAGAGGACGAGGATCCCCTCGACCACCACGATGCGCGCCGGTCGGACCAGGCGCACCTCCTCGGACCGATCGTGGCTGTTGTAGTCGTACACGGGGACCGGGACGGTGGCGCCCGCAGAGAGCGCGGCGAGATGGTCGTTGAGCAGCGGCCAGTCGAACGCGTCCGGGTGGTCGTAGTTGGCGGCCGCCCGCTGCTCGAGCGACTCACCGGTGCGACGCACGTAGTAGGAGTCGAGCTTGACCAGCGACACGTGATCGCTGCCGGTGAGCTCCACGAGTCGTTCGGCGATGGTGGTCTTGCCCGAGCTCGAACCGCCCGCCACACCGATCAGATAGGGCCGGGGGGCGGTGACCGGAACGTCGTCCACGGGCGCTCACCCTAGGGCGGCGATCGGGGGGTGCTTGTTTCGGGCTCGTCCGAGGGCCAGGCTGTGCGCCGTGATCTCCGAACGCCACCAGGCCATGCTCGAGTTCGAGAAGTCGTGGTGGGCGAGCGACGATCCGCGGGAGTCGGTGATCCGGGCGCGGTT
>CAYRXQ010000037.1:0-19058 GCA_964428115.1 uncultured Ilumatobacteraceae bacterium | reverse complement strand
CTCAACGCCTTCAGCCGCGAGCGCGGGTGGGACATCGCCTCGGTGTCCCTCGCCACGACCGTGTTCTTCTTCGTGAGCGGCGTGGTGGGCCTCGGGATCGCCCGCCTCATCGCGCGCTACGACGTCCGCTACGTCATCGTCAGTGGTGGGCTGCTCGCTGGTGGCGCCCTTGCGCTGCTCGGGCAGGTGCAGGAGAAGTGGCAGCTGTTCGCCGTCTACTCGGTGTTCGCCGTGGGGTGGGCCGGCGCCGGGCTGATCCCGGTCACCACCGTGGTGACCCGTTGGTTCCACGTTCGGCGCTCGGTCGCGCTGTCGATCGCGTCGACCGGGCTGTCGGCGGGTGGGATCCTCATCACCCCACTCGCGAAGTGGGCGATCGACCGCCACGGGCTCGAGGTCGCGACGCCGTGGCTCGCGGTGGTCTGGGTGGTCGGCATCGTGCCCGTCGCCCTGTGGCTCGTGCGACCCGACCCCGCCTCGGTCGGCTGGATGCCCGATGGCGAGCGAGCCGTCGTGGGCGTTGCGGCCCCGGCGCCGACCGGCGTGCCCTTCGGCGACGCGATCCGATCGCGCTTCTACCTGGGCGTGACGGTCGGCTACGTGCTGTCGCTCGGCGCCCAGGTCGGTGGGATCCAGCAGCTGGTCCGCCTCGCGGAGGAGCGCACCGACAAGGGCACCGCTGCCCTGGCCACCCTGGTGCTCGCAGCGACCTCGGTGGTGGCCCGGCTGGTGGGTGGCCGGCTCGTCGCGACCCTGCCGATGGCCGGGTTCACCGTGGTCCTGTGCGCGCTCCAGATGGTCGCCCTGGTGTCGATCGCCTTCGCCACGAGCACCGTGGCCCTGTTCGCCGCGATCGTGCTCTTCGGCGCCACCGTGGGCAACATCCTGATGCTGCAGCCGCTGCTCATCGCGCAGCGCTTCGGGGTGCTCGACTACCCGCGGATCTTCAGTCGGTCGCAGTTCGTCACCATGTTCGGCACCGCCGGAGGGCCGCTCCTGCTCGGCTGGCTCCACGACAACGCCGGCGGGTATCGCACCAGCTACCTCGTGGCCGCGTGCTGCTCGCTGGTCGGCGCGGGCGTGCTGTGGTGGGGCGGCCCGGCTACCGTCGAACACTCGTGAGTGCCCCCGACCTGCATCCCAACGTGACCCGCGTCGTCGAGGCCGCCGCTGCCCGTGGGCTGACCATCGAGCCGCGACGCTTTCCCGACGGCACGAAGACCGCCGCGGACGCGGCTACGGCGATCGGCTGCGACGTCGGCCAGATCGTCAAGAGCCTGATCTTCGCCGTCGACGGTGAGGTCGTGCTGGCCTACGTGAGCGGGGCCAACCAGCTCGACGAGCACAAGCTCGCCAGCGCGGCCGGCGGGCTGCGCTGCACGCGCGTCGACGCCGACGTCGTGCGCTCGGCCACGGGGTTCCCGATCGGCGGGGTGCCGCCGTTCGGTCATGCCACGCACCTGCGGGTGTTCATCGACCCCGACCTGCTCGAGTGGGACGAGGTCTGGGCCGCGGCCGGCACCTGGCACGACGTCTTCGGCATCGAGCCCCACCAGCTGGTCGAAGCCAGCGACGGCCTGATCACCGACCTGAAGCGTGCCTGATCGCTGCACGCGGTGACGGGGACGACTCGGTCGGTACCCTCGGTTGTCTGTGTCCGATGAACTCGCCGAGCGGTTGCGCGCCGCCACGGAGGTGCTCGAGGCCGTGGTCGCCGATCGGTCGATCCTGTCCGGGCTCCCCCTGGAAGACCGCACGCGCCTGCTGAACGCCGCCGGCGACGTGTACTCGCCCGACGTGGAGCAGCGGCGCCGCCAGATCAAGGCGGAGCGTCGCCAGCAGAAGCAGCAGAAGGCCCGCACCGATCAGGACGCGCTGAACGGGACCGGCATCCGGAGCCTGCGAGCCAGGCCGGTGTTCACGACCCCCAACGTCGAGCTCCCCCCGCCGATCCTCGCGGACGAGTTCGACGACGACGCCGCCGACCGCGCCGCCGATCGCGAGTCCCTGCTGCCCCTGCACTGCTACGTCTGCAAGCGCAAGTACACCGTGATCCACCCGTTCTACGACCAGATGTGTCGAAGCTGCGGCGACTTCAACTACGACAAGCGCACCCAGACCGCAGACCTGAGCGGACGGGTCGCACTCCTCACCGGTGGCAGGGTCAAGATCGGCTACCAGGCCGGGATCAAGCTGCTGCGCGCCGGTGCCCGCCTCATCGTCACCACGAGGTTCCCGCGCGACTCGGCGCAGCGCTACGCGCAGGAGCCCGATGCCGCGGACTGGCTGCATCGCCTGGAGATCTTCGGTCTCGACCTGCGCCACACGCCCAGCGTCGAAGCCTTCTGTCACCACCTGCTCGGCGAGTACGACCGCCTCGACATCATCATCAACAACGCCTGCCAGACCGTTCGTCGGCCCCCGGCCTTCTACCGGCACATGATGGAGGCCGAGCTCGGTCCGCTGGCCGTGCTGCCGCCCGAGGCAGCGCGTCTGCTGGGCCGCTACGAGGGTCTGCGCGGCCCCGACATGCTGAGCTCGGGCCGCGACGACGATGGTCCGGCGCGGCCGGTGCCGGTGGGTGTCGCGCGGGCCGCTGAGCTGTCCCAGGCCGAGCTGCTCCCCGAGGACAGCGCCGTCCTCGGAGCGCTCTTCCCGGAAGGGAGCCTCGACGCGGATCTCCAGCAGGTCGACCTGCGCGAGCGCAACTCGTGGCGTCTGACGCTGGCCGAGGTCTCCTCGGTGGAGCTGCTCGAGACGCAGCTGGTCAATGCGGTCGCGCCCTTCGTCCTGAACGCTCGGCTCAAGCCCCTCATGCTGCGGACCGCCGAGCGCGACAAGCACATCGTCAACGTGTCGGCGGTGGAGGGGCAGTTCTACCGACGGTTCAAGACGACCCGCCATCCGCACACGAACATGGCCAAGGCGGCGCTCAACATGATGACCCGCACCTCGGCTGCCGACTACCACGCCGATGGCATCCACATGAACAGCGTCGACACCGGCTGGGTCAGCGACGAGGATCCGGCCCACATCGCGCGACACAAGACCGCCGCGCATCACTTCCACCCGCCACTCGACATCGTCGACGGCGCGGCCCGGATCGTCGACCCGGTCTTCTCGGGGGTCAACACCGGCGTGCACCCGTGGGGTCAGTTCCTGAAGGACTACCGCGTCACCGACTGGTGAGCCCGCCGGGTGCGCCGACGCGCGGTGCTCAGGCGTCGGTCAGCGACTTCGCGTGGCGCAGGCTCGGGAGCGATGCCGGCGCCGACAGCGCATCCAGGGCGATGTCGAAGTCGGGCAGTCCGTAGACCGCCCCGTCGTCGGTGATCATCACGAACCGGTCGAAGGTCGCGAGGAACGTGCGGTCGTGGCTCACGGCGATGACCGTGCCCTCGAACCCGTCGAGGGCACGCTCCAGCGCCTCGGACGACTCGATGTCGAGGTTGTCGGTGGGCTCGTCGAGGAGCAGCACGTTGTGCCCCAGGAGCTCGAGCATCAGGATCTCGAGCCGGGCCTTCTGCCCGCCCGACAGCGTCTGGAACTCCTGGCGTGCGGTGGTGACGAGCCCGTAGCGCGCCAGGGCCGCCATCGCTCGCTGGTCCTCGGCGAGACGGTCGCGCACGATGTCGAGCACCTCGCGGCCGCGGAACTCGGGCCGGTCGTTGACCTGGGTGAACATCCCCACCGAGGTGCGCGGGCCGAACGTGATCGTGCCGGTCGAGGCAGGACGGTTGCCCTGCAGGGCATCGAGCAGGTGGGTCTTGCCGGTGCCGTTCGGGCCGATCAGCCCCAGTCGCTCGCCGAAGTGGACCTCGTCGGAGAACGGCAGGAACAGGTCGTCGACGGCGACCTGGTCGAGCTTGACGACGCGGCGGGCCGAGTCGCCACCGCGGAAGCGGACGTGGATCTGCTGGTCGGGCACGGGTGGCGGGGGAGGACCCACCTTGACGAACTTCTCCCAACGGGTCTCCGCGGCGTTCGCCTTGGTGGCGTTCTTGAAGTTCTGGGCCGCCCGCTGCTTCATGATCTTCATGTGCTGGAACAGTCGGCGCTCCTCGGCGTGCCAGCGCTGCAGGTCGTCGCCGAGCAGCTCCTGACGACGCCGTCGTGCCTCGGGGAAGGTCGTGTACGACCCGCCGTGGACCCAGCATCCGGAACCCTCGACGGCCACGATCTTGGTGGCGACGCGCTCGAGCAAGGTGCGGTCGTGGCTGACCATGAGGATCGTCGACGGGCACGCGGCGATCCGCTCCTCGAGCCAGGCCCGGGTCGGGATGTCGAGGTAGTTGTCGGGCTCGTCGAGCAGCAGCACGTCGGCCCCCGATCCGAGCAGGAGGTCGAGCACGAGGCGCTTGCGCTCACCGCCCGACAGCTCGCCCACTCGACGGGTCGCCAGGTCGTCGATGGTCGACTTCACGCTCCGCTGCGCCGCGGCGGCCCACTGGCTCTCGAGTTCGTAGCCGCCCAGATCGCCCCAGGTGGAGAGGGCCTCGGCGTAGCCCATGCCGTCGTCCTCACCGGTCGCGAGGGCTCGTTCGGCCGCGACCAGACGCTGGCCGGCCGTGCGCAGCTCCGCCGGCGCGATGTCGATCAGCATCTCGCGCAGGGTGTCCTCGGGCCGTGACATCCCGACGTCCTGGGTCATCCGGAGCATGCGGCCGCCGACGGTGAACTCACCCTCGTCGTGCTCCAGCTCGCCCGAGAGGATTCGCAGGATCGTGCTCTTGCCGACGCCGTTCGGGCCGACGAGCGCGGCGTGCTCACCGGGCGCGATGCCGAAGTTGACCTCGAAGAAGAGCTGGTCGGCGCCGGGTGGCGCGTACGCCAGGTCGGACACCACGATGCTGCTCACGGCCAGGAGTGTGGCGGCCGGTGCACCGCGATCCACGCGACCGCCGGCGTTGCCAGCGACGCGAATCGACGGTCAGGGTGTCGTCGTCGGTGGGACCGGGATCGGCGGCGGGCCGACCTCGACGATGCCAGGCGGATCCCCGACCGGCTCGAGATCCGGGAACGGGGTGGGCGGGGGAGCGACGTCGACGATCACGACCTCGCCACCGGGTGCCTTCGGATCCTCGACGGGTGCCTCGTCCTTGGGGGGCGCTGCGGCGTCGACCGGAGGGGCCGGCGGTGGCAGCGGAGCCTCGGCGGCGGGAGGTGCCGGAGCGGGTGCAGGAGCAGGTGCGGGTGCGGCTTCCTCGACCACGACCGGAGCGGGGACCGAGATGCGCTCGAGTTGGCGGATCGAGCTGGGTGTGAAGCCCGAGCCGATCGACTCGGCGGGCTCGTCGACGACGGGCTCCTCGACGACGGGCTCCTCGACGGGTGCTGCGGGGTCGTCGACCACCACCGGTGCCGGCTGGTCCTCGACCACGGGCGCGACCGGAGCGTCGACCACGACGGTCGGCGGCGCAGCCGTGACCGTGTCGCCAACTGCCGGTGCGGAGCGATCGGGGACGAGCGCGGCGGCGGACGGAACGGCGACGGCGATGACGGCGGCGCCGGCCAGGAACATCGCGGCCATGACGCGGCGCTGCGTCCGGGTCGCGCCCATCAGCGCACCCAGTCGATCGAGGACGCGCTCCTGCGGCTCGGCCAGGTACTCGGCGAGGGCCTCGACCTCTTCACGCCGCAGCGTGATGGTGGCGGCGTTCTGCTGGCTGCGGAGTCGGCGGACGAGGCGGAGGTAGTTCTCGAGCAGCGAGACCGAGTCGTCCGGGTCGAAGCGCGCCTGCACGCCTGCAGTGGAGAGGAACCCCTCCGGGCTGATCTCGAGATCCATCCGCTCGCGGCGGAACTCGAGGACGTTCGAGCCGTCGCCGGCGAGATCGTGATGTGCGTGTGGCGTCATGTCACGGGCCTCCTTCTCCGACGTGTCATCGACCTGATCGTCGTTCGACTTGAGGATTTCCTGAGGAAGTTCGGGCGTCATGCACCCGATCGGAACGCTTCTGGGTCGATTGCGATGAAAATCGCGCTCGAAGTAGCCACCAGTGTACTCCCCGCTGTCAACTCGCCCTCCATGAGGATCTTCCGACCCTCTTGTCCGGTCATTCGCACCCGACACTCGAGGGGGACGCCGATGGGTGTGCCAGCCAGGTAGCGGACCTGCAACTGCCCGGTGAAGGCGGGCTGTGCGTTGATCGTCAGGACGAAGCCGTACACGTCGTCGAACAGCGCTGCGACGACCCCGCCGTGGCTCCGACCGGGGGCGCCTTCGTGGGCGGATCGGAGGGTCAGCCGGGCGACGGCATCGTCGCCCTCTCGGCGGACCTCGAGATCGAGCCCCCACGGCGACGAGCGGCCGGAGACCGGCCGCTCGTCGAAGCTCGTCATGATCGCCCCGTCCTCGGGTGCTGGGCCCCAGTCACCCGAGGGGCGCTCCTGGGCTCGACTCCGTGCCGGGAGCCCGTCGAGCTCGGCGGTCAGGGCGTCGAGCGTGGACGTGACCCGATCGATCAGCTCGATGGAGGCCTGGTGCCCCACCAGGGCGTGCCCGATGTCCCGAATGGAGCGGCCAGCCCGGGCACGAGCATCGGCGACGAGGTCGGGATGCTCGGGCTGGACGACGTGGGCGAGTGGATCGAGGTGGTCGGCCGACATGCGGCCGAACCTACTCAGCGCCCGCCGCTCCGCGACGGGCTGACGCGGTTGCCTCGGTCCCTGCTCGGCCCGCGGTCCTCGTCCTTGTCCTTATTGTCCTCGTCCTTGGAGTCGTCCTTGTCCTTGGAGTCGTCCTTGTCCTTGGAGTCCTCCTTGTCCTTGGAGTCCTCCTTGTCCTTGGAGTCCTCCTTGTCGTCCGATGGTCCGCCGCCGGGGTTGGTCGGGTCGTCGCCGCCGCTGTTGCCGTGGCCGTGGTTCCCGTCGGAGTCCGGGCCGGCAGCGTTGCTGTCGGCCTCGCCGTTGCCGCTGGCCTCGCCGCTTCCGCCGGTGGAGCTGTCGCCGCCGGTTGCGGTGTCGCCGTCGTCGGTGTTCGGGCTGCCGACGCCGTTGTCGCCGCCGGCCCCGGCGTTGTCGCTGCCGGCCGCGGCGTTGTCCCAGCCCTGGTTCTCCTGGTTGCCGTTGTTCCCGTTGTTGCCGTTGTTGCCGATGTTGCCGTTGTTCCCGTTGTTCCCGTTGTTCCCGTTGTTGCCCTGATCCTCGGGGCCGGTCTCGCCAGTGGCGCCGCCGGTCTCGCCAGTGGCGCCGCCGGTCTCGCCAGTGGCGCCGTCGTCGGTGTTCGAGGTGTCGCTCTCGCCAGGTGCTCCGGTCTCGCCGGTGTCCGAGCCAGTGTCACCGCCGGTGGAGCTGTCGCCGTTGTCGGTGTTCTGGTCGCTGACACCGTTGTCACCGCCGTCCTGGGCGTTGTCGCTGCCGGCCGCGGCGTTGTCCTGGCCCTGGTTGTCCTGGTTCGCGTTGTTGCCGTTGTCGGGGCCCTGGTTGTCCTGGTTGCCGTTGTTGCCCTGATCCTCGGGGCCGTCGTCGTCAGCACCGTCAGTGCCATCGGTGCCGCCGGTCTCGCCGTCGACGTCGGTGTTCGGGGTGCCGCCGCTGTTGGGCGTGCCCTCGGTGCCGGAGGCATCGCCGTCGTCGGTGCTCGCGTCGGGTCCGCCGGTGCCATTGGGGCTGGAGTCATCCGCGTCACTCGGCGCGTCCGGACCCTGGGCCGGTGTCTGATTTGTCGGGGCCGGCGCCGAACCGTCCTCCAGGTCGCCGCCGTTGCCAGCGCCGTCGGTGTTCGGGGTCGAGCCGCCGCCGTTGTCGACCGTGGGCTTCGGGGAGGGATCGCTCCCGCCCAGGTCCGAGCCCGCGTCGCTGGGGGCCGGGTTGCTGTCGGTGTCGGCTCCGCCGCTCGGTCCAGGGCCGTCGAATTCAGGACCGTCCAGATCGGGGCCGGCGGTGCCAGGGGCACCCGACGTTGCATCGGGGCCACCCGTCCCCGCATCAGCAGATCCGGAGGTCGAACCGTCGGCGATGCCGAGCCCACCGTCGCCCGCGCCGAACTGACCGTCGTCGGCACCGTCGCCGGCGCCCTGGTCACCGTCGGGGACGAGGCCGCCGCGAGCCGAGTCGGTGGGGTCGGGATCGAGGTCCGAGTCCAACGGGTCCAGGTCGGAGTCGAAGCCGGTGCCGCCACCGCTGTCGCCGCCGCGGGCGCTGACATCATCGTCGATCACGAACTCGGTGTCGCCCGAACCGGTCTCGTCGCCGCTGTCGAACACGCCGGGGCTCATCGCCGCGACCGAGGGGACCGTGATCGTGATCACCGCCGCGCCCATCATGAACAGGCCGGCCATCATCCGTCGCTGCGCCCGGGTCGCGCCCATGAGCGCGGCCAGGCGATCGACGACCGACTCGCCGGCCTCGTCGAGGTGTGCGGCGAGCGCGTCGATGTCCTCGCGACGCAGGGCCACGGCCTCGGCGTGCTCCTGGCTGCGGAGCCGGCGGACCAGGCGCAGGTACGACTCGAGCAACGACTCGCTGTCGTGGGGGTCGAACGCCGTGTGCACACCGCCGGCCGAGAGCACGCCGGTGTCGTTGATCACCAGGCGCGTGCGGAGCGGCGTGATGTCGCCGAGCTCGAATCCGTAGAGATCTGCGAGAGCCGTGGCGGTGGGCTCGTCGAGTGTCGCCTTGCCGGCCTCGAAGGCCTTCAGCTGCCGGCGGGTGAAGCGACCTTCGGCGTGTCGCGCGACCACACCGATCGAGACACCCCAGATCGCGCGGCGGTGGCGCAGGACGTTCGCGAGTCGCTTGGCGAAGGCCTCACCCCCGAGGTCGATCGTGTCATCGGCGATCGCGATGCTTCCGACGAAGGTGTCGGCGTCCCCGAGGTCGAACTCGTTGTCCATGGTGGGGTCTCCCGCATGTCGAAGGGGTGTGCTGAGACCCCATCGGCATCACCGACCGCCGACTTGAGACCACCTTGACGGGAGCGTGAGCGGCGCCGGTCACGCTGCAGCGCGGGAGCCCGACCTCAGGTGTCGAGCGCCTGCAGCAACGTGTTCCACGACAGCGTGGCGCACTTGATGCGCACCGGGAACTTCACGACGCCCTGGAGCGCCTCGAGGTCGCCCAACGGCACCGGCTCGAAGCCCTCGTCGTCGGCCTCGTCGAGCGACATCATCCGCTTGAAGGTTCGGACGGTGTCACGGACCTCGGCGACCGTCTTGCCCTTGACAGCCTGGGTCATCATCGACGCCGACGACTGGGAGATCGAGCAGCCCTGGCCCGACACCTTCACGTCGGTGACCACGGCATCGTCGCCCTCGCCGTCGACCTGCAGGAAGACGGTGATCTCGTCACCGCAGAGCGGGTTGTGTCCCTCGGCCATGACGGCCGGCGGCACCTCGAGCTCCCCTCGGTTCCGCGGCGTGCGGTAGTGGTCGAGGATGATCTCTCGGTACAGGTCTTCGAGGCCCGGCACGGTCCCTCCCGGTGGTCAGAAGCCGAAGATGTCGGATGCACCGTCGAGCGCCTCGGCGAGCGCGTCGACATCACTGGTGTCGTTGTACACGTAGAAGCTGGCACGCGCCGTGGCATTCGCCCCGAGCAGGCGCATCAGCGGCTTCGCGCAGTGGTGCCCGGCGCGCACGCAGACGTTGCGCTGGTCGAGCACCTGGCTCACGTCGTGGGGGTGCAGATCACGGAACGCGAAGCTCAACACGGCCCCGCGATGCTCGACGTCGCGCGGGCCGTGGATCGTGATCTCGTCGCCGAACCGGGCGTGCAGGGTCTCGAGCGCGTAGGTGGTGAGCGCCATCTCGTGGCGGCGGATCTCGGCCATGCCGATGCCCTCGAGATAGGCGACCGCCGCGCCGAGGCCGACGACCTCGGTGATCGGCGGCGTGCCGGCCTCGAACTTGGCCGGCACCGGTGCGGTGGTGAAGCCGTCGAGTCGTACGTCGGCGATCATGTTGCCGCCACCCAGGAAGGGGGGCATGGCGTCGAGGATCTCGGCCCGGCCCCAGAGCACACCGACGCCGGAGGGTCCGCACATCTTGTGGCTGGAGAACGCCACGAGGTCGGCGTCCCACGCCTGCACGTCGGTCACGTTGTGCGGGACGAACTGGCAGGCGTCGACGATCGCCGTCGCCCCGTACCGGTGGGCGGCCGCACAGATCGACGCGACCGGGGTGATGGTGCCGAGCACGTTGCTCATCGCTGTGAAGGACACGGCCTTGGCCCCATCGAGCAGCCGGTCGAGGTCGGTGAGATCGAGCTCGCCGTCCTCGGTGAGGGGGATCCAGCGCAGCTCGATCCCGCGCTCGGCGGCCAACATCTGCCAGGGCACGATGTTGGCGTGGTGCTCGAGGTGCGTGAGCACCACGGCGTCCCCGGCCCCCAGATTGGCGCGACCCCACGAGAAGGCGACGAGGTTGAGCGCCTCGGTGGCGTTCTTGGTGAAGACGATCTCGTCGGTCGAGGGAGCGTTCACGAACCGGGCGACCGCAGCGCGGGCTGCCTCGTAGGCGTCGGTGGCCTCGCCGGCGAGCCGGTACGCACTGCGGTTGATCGGTGCGTAGTGGAACGAGGCGAACTCGGACATCGCGTCGATGACCTGACGCGGCTTCTGCGACGTGTTGGCCGAGTCGAGGTAGACGACCCGCTCACCGTCGATCCGCCGTTCGAGGAACGGGAAGTCGGCGCGTACGGCCGCCCAGTCGACGCTCATGCGGTGACCCGGAACGCCTCGTAGCCCTCGCGCTCGAGCTGCTCGGCGAGCTCCATCCCGCCACTGGCCACGATCCGCCCGTCGACCAGGATGTGCACGTGGTCGGGTGCGACCTCGTCGAGCAGGCGCTGGTAGTGGGTGATCAGCACGACGCCCATGCTGGGCCGGTCGACGCGGACCTCGCGGATGCCCTTGGCCACGATCCGCAGCGCGTCGATGTCGAGACCCGAGTCGGTCTCGTCGAGGATCGCGAGCTCGGGCTCGAGGATGGCGAGCTGCATGATCTCGTTGCGCTTCTTCTCGCCGCCCGAGAAGCCCTCGTTGAGGTAGCGGTCGACGAACGACGAGTCCATCCCGAGGCGCGTCATCCACTCCATGGTGGCGAGGCGCAGCTCGAGCACCGACAGGTCGATGCCCTTGCGTGCCGAGAGGGCTTGGCGCAGGAACTGGATCACCGAGACCCCGGGGATCTCCTGGGGGTACTGGAACGCCAGGAACATGCCGGCCTTGGCCCGCTCGTCGGTGGGCCACTCGGTGACGTCGTCGCCACGGAACCACACCCGTCCCTCGGTCACCACGTACTCGGGGGAACCGAGCAGGGTCGACCCGAACGTGCTCTTGCCCGACCCGTTGGGACCCATGATCGCGTGGACCTCGCCGGCGCGGACCGTGAGGTCGAGGCCGCGGAGGATCTCGTCACCGACGGCGCCAGGCTGTTCGAGGGCCGGTGCTGCGTGCAGCCCCTCGACCCGGAACAGGACGTCGTCGGCCGCGGCGGAGTGGGAGGCGTCGTCGGCGGCGGGAGCGGACATGGCATCGAGTCTACGGTCGGGGTCCAGGGATTATCACTACGTGCGTAGTGCAAATCAGGCGGCGGGGCGTCCGTCGGCGAGGGCCCGCCAGATCGACCGATAGCTGGGGTACTCGAGACCGGGTGCGACGTAGCCCGAGGCGATCATCGCCCGGTGGTAGCGGGGCAGGTTGCGGAACGGGACACCGGCGTCGACGTGGTGGGCGAGGTGCCACCCGATGCGGTAGGGCACCAGGAAGAACCGGGCCAGCAGGTGCTGGTGGACCGAGTGGGTGGCGACGCGGCGGTCGTCGGACTCCATGAGGCCGCCGTGTTCGGCGATGGAACGCAGCCGGTTGGTGACCCGCCACACCGTGAGGTACGGCAGGACCCACAGCAGCGGGTAGACGAGCGGATAGCCGCTCAGTACCGCGGCGGCCAGCAGGACGGCTTGGACGGCGAGGATCTTCCACAGCGTCCGGCGGACTCGGGCATCGGGTGATCGCAGCCCGGCGAACTGTTGGCGCAGCAGCTTGAACCCGGTTCGCCCGGTTGCGTCGCGCACCAGCTTGCGACGCAGGCTGGCGCGTCCCACCGGATAGCCGACGTAGAGCGGGATGTCGGGCTCGTCGGGGCCGAACTCGCGGCGGTGGTGCGCCATGTGCACCCGGCGGTACGCGTCGGTGGAGGTGAACGACGGGAAGCCGAGGAGCCAGCGGCCCACCAGGTCGTTCCAGCGCCGGTTCGAGAACAGCAGCCGGTGCGCCGCCTCGTGCATCAACGAGGCGAACTGCGCATGCGCCCGACCCATCAGCACGAAGGCGACGGGCCAGGTCCACGGGCCGAACCGGACGGCAGCCCAGATCACCACCCCGGTCTGGACGTACAGCAGCACGACGCTGCCCGCGTTGCGCCACGACGGGATGCGGCGGAGCTCGGCGCGAAAGGCGGGCTGCGGTCGGCCGTCGGGGCGCACCAGCTCGGTCTCGGCGCCCGGCTGGAGCAGCTCGGCCGGCGGGACCATCCCGCCGAGGAGCGCTCGGCCGGCGGCGGGGACGTCGGTGCTCGCCACCCCGCCAGTCTACGGATCAACCCCTGCCCGGCCGCCCTCGCACCATCGTCCAGGGGAGCGGCGCGAACGACGCGTCGACGGTGAACCGGCTCGTCACGAACCGCCGGAACGAGCGCTGCGACCAGTGGTTCACGTGGCCCGGCGTGTTGCCGAGGTCGCGGACGTAGCGCCCACGGGCCAGGTTGCCGATCCGCCAGATCGGCTCGCGTGGCACCGACAGCACCGCCGTCCCCCCGCACACCCGGGCCAGCTCGGCCAGCGCACGCTCGGGGCCGGGCACGTGCTCGAGGACCTCGAGGGCCACGACCAGGTCGACCGCCCCGTCGGCGAAGGGCAGTCGGGTCGCGTCGCCGAAGAACATCGGCACGTCGATCGCGCTCCAGTCGGCGGCGAGCTCCGGGTCGGGGAGATCGAGACCGACCACCGTGGCGGTGGGGAAGCGCTCGCGCAGCCGCTCGGTGATACGACCCTCACCGGCTCCCACCTCGACCACGACCCGTGGGGTCAGCCCCTCGAGTGCTCGGTCGAACGCGGCGAAGAACCCCGCCATCATCCGCTGCTCGATCGGGTTGGTCGAGGCGTACTTGTCGTAGGTGTTGCCGGCGACGTTGCCGGTCTGGTGCTGCGCGTCCATGGGATCCTCCGGCGGGGCACGGTACGTGCTCGTCGGGGCGCCCGCCACCCGCCGGCATCACGGCTCGACCCGCTGGTCGTAGCATGCGGTCCCCGTGAGCCACGACGCGTCGAACGACCCGGCGACCCGACGCCTCCTGGTGATCCAGATCCCCTGCTTCAACGAGGAGGAGACGCTGCCGCTCACCGTGGCCGACCTGCCCCGGGCGGTCGACGGATTCGATGCGGTCGAGTGGCTGGTCATCGACGACGGCAGCACCGACCGGACCTCGGAGGTGGCACGCGAACTGGGTGTGCACCACGTCGTGCGGCACCCGCGCAACCGTGGCCTGGCAGCGGCTTTCCTGACCGGGCTCGACTCGGCACTGCGGATCGGCGCCGACGTCATCGTGAACACCGACGCCGACAACCAGTACGTGGGTGCCGACATCGCGTTGCTCACGGTCCCGGTCCTCGACGGCAGCGCGGACATCGTGGTGGGGGAGCGGCCGATCGAGGACATCCCCGAGTTCTCGGCCGCGAAGAAACGTCTGCAGCGCATCGGCTCACGGGTGGTGCGGACATTCTCGGGGACCCAGGTGGCCGATGCCGCGAGCGGGTTCCGTGCCTTCTCCCGCGACGCCGCGATGCGGCTGCAGGTCCACGGCCGGTACACGTACACGATGGAGACCCTCGTGCAGGCGGGCTGGGAGGGGTTGACGGTGGCGTCGGTGCCGATCCGGGTCAACCCCAAGACCCGCGACTCGCGCCTGGTTCGAAGCTCCACCCAGTACGTGTTCCGGTCGGCGCAGACGATCATCCGCAGCTACGCGCTCTACCGGCCGTTCCGCTTCTTCCTGGTGATCGGTCTCGTGCCGTTCGCCGTCGGGATGGCTTTGCTGCTGCGCTGGGTGCTGCTGTGGGCCCTGGCCGACGAGTACCAGAGCCGCGTGCCGAGCCTCGTGGTGGCAGCGGTGTGCATCGTCACCGCCGTGCAGATCTGGGTGGTCGCGTTCCTCGCCGATCTGCTGACCGCGGCGCGCCGGCTCCAGACCGAGCTGCGGCTGCGAGCCCGACGCGCCGAGCTCGGTGAGTGACCGAGCCGGCGCTCAGGTCGCGTCGCGCAGGTCTTCCTTCCACGCCCGAAAGCGCGTGTGGACCACACCGCTGGGACCGACGCCCTCGGCGCTGCCGTCGGGGTGCAGCCGGAGTGTGAACTCCCGGCCGGGGGTGCGCTCGTCGGCAGCCCAGTAGCGGGCGTCGCCACCGGTGGCGGGCCCGGCCCGCCACAGCAGCCAGTGACCGATCCGCCGCTTGTACTCGGCCGTCGGCCGATCGGCGAGGTCGTCGCCGAGGGTGAGCAGGGAACTGGGCGCCTCGACCCAGGCGGTCGCGGGGATGTTGCGGTCACGTACCGGTGTGTCGGGGAGCTCGGCGGTGTGGACCGGGCTGTCGTCGGTGGGTCGTTCGTCGTAGCGCACGTCGGTTCACCAGCCCCGGTCGACCCACTCCTGGAGGTGCGGCCGTTCGGCGCCGATGGTCGTGTCGACGCCGTGTCCGGGCAGCACGATCGTGTTGGCCGGGAAGGTGAGCAACCGCTCGTCGAGCGAGCGGATGATGGCGTCGAAGTCGCCGAGCTCGTGGCGGGTGTTGCCCGGTCCGCCGGGGAACAGGGTGTCGCCGGTGAACAGCAGCGGGGTGCCCTCGAGGTGGAACGACACCGACCCGGGGGTGTGGCCGGGGTTGTGGATCGCGCGCAGGCGGAGTCGGCCGACCTCGATGATCTCGGCATCGTCGAGCAGCACGTCGTAACCCTGCTCGGCCAGCATCGGGGCATCGGCCGAGGTGACGGCGACCTCGTAGCCGGCTTCGCGCAGTGCCGGCACGGCCTGGATGTGGTCCCAGTGGCCGTGCGTCTCGAGGACCCGACGAACGTCGAGTCGTCGACACAGCTCGAGGAGACGATCGTGCTCGTTCGCTGCGTCGATGAGGACCGACTCGCCCGTGGCGCGGCACCGCACCACGAAGACGTTGTTGTCGAAGGACCCGACGACGATCTCGTGCACCTCGACGTCGCTGTTCGCCCAGTGGAGCGTGAGGGGAGGCAGGAGGCTCATGGCCTCAGTGTCGCACCCGAACCGCACGCCGCGGGCAGGTCGACGCGGAACACGTCGAGGCGCAGCCGGTGCACGACGTAGCCATCGGGCACGTCGACGAGCGTGGCCTCGGCCGCGCGCTCGTTGACAGCGGTGATGCGGACGATGTCGCGGCGGTCCGCTCCGGGTTCCACGGGGTCGACGCCGGCGACGAGCGGGTCGAGCGCGTCGGGGGTGGCCGACACGATCGACACGCCCTCGATGCACTCGCGGTGCGCGGTCTCGATCACGGTCCTGACCGCGGCAGCGGCGTCGGCAGCCGACGACTCGGTCGACATCGCTGCGGCCTCGGCACCGCAGAAGGCCCGCAGCGGCATCGCGAGCCGCGCGCTGCCCACCTCGAGCACGGTGGCGTCGGGTCCGAGCTCTGCGCACAGCCCGCCGAGCGCCGGGAGCCAGCCGGCACGATCGGAGAAGTGGCGGATGGGCCGGGTGGCGGCGACCGCCGGCAGGACCAGGGCGGCAGCGGCGACCACCACCAGGATCCGGGCGGACGCGTCGCGGCGCGACGGGTCGGTGCGTCGTTCGAGCGCGCTGGTGGCGGCATCGGCAGCGAGCACCGCGGCCACCACCAGCATCGGGACGATGAACGGCACGAACCGTCGGCTGGCCCAGAGCTGGTCGGGCGTGATGTTGGGCGACCACAGGTAGAGCGGCATCCCGATCGCCAGGAGCACGGCGAGCACTGCCATCGGCCCGCGCAGGTCGCGCAGCGCCCGGTACGAGACCAGCCCGAGGCCCACCCCGGCGAGGGCGAGCAGCGGGACCCCGAGGTACCAGCCGAGTGAGCGCAGGCTGAGCTCGGCGTAGGACCGGCTCGGGTCGATCGGCAGGCCGAGCTGCTGTTGCAGACCGGTCACGGCCCCAGCGAAGCCGCTGTCGGTCGACCACGGCGCCGTCGCCTCGTGGACCTCGGGTCGCACCAGCCAGAGCAGACCGAACACCACGGTGACGACGACTCCGGCCACCGGGGCGAGCCGTGGCAGGCGGGTGGGCGCCCAGCGGTGCGCGCCGGGTCGTCGCAGGGCGAGCACCAACGCGAGCGCGACGACCACCGTGGCGGCCGTGACGAGGTCGAGCCGGAGGAGATCATCGGCGAGGTCGCGGGCATAGGCGCGCGAGAAGACGCGGATGTCGATCATCCCGAGCACGACGAACGGCACCGCCGCACCGAGCAGCGCGAGGACGTGCCCGGCCGGCTCCCGACCGAGGGCGAGCAGACAGGCGACGGCGCCGAGTGCGATCACGTAGAGCTGGGCGTCGACCCGGAACAGGGATCCGGCGGCCAGGAACGCGCCCGCGACGGCGAGGGGCACCGGACCGGCGCGCCGCTCTCTGCCGAGCAGCACGGCGATGCCGACCAGCAGGACCAGCAGCACGAACGGTTCGGAGTAGGTGGCCCGAGTGACGTGGAGGAACGGCAGGCAGACCGCGACCACCGCGACGCCCGCGACGATCAGCACCTGGCGGCGCGTGACCAGGCTGAGCACGAGGTGGAGCGCGCCGAGTGCGATCGCCCCGATGACGGCCGAGACGGTGAGCGCGGCGCGGGCCCCGGCCAGGTCGGCCGCAGTGGCCATCAGGATCGACGGCCCGGTCGAGAACTGGAACTCCAGGCGGCCACTCGGCACGACCTCGGCAGGGTCCGCGCCGGTGACCGCCGTACCGTCGAGGTCGAACACCGCCGGGCTCTCGTAGGTGATGCCGCTGACGCCGTCGAACAGGGGGACGCGGACGTCGGGTCGCAGGTCGCCGCCGTCGGCGAGCCAGTGGCCGGTGGTGACGTAGGCACCCGGATCGCGTTCGGTGATCACGTGCTCGCCGAGATCGAGCACGTTCCACCCGAGCGTCGCGATGGCGATCAGCACCGTCACGAGCGCCGCGGTCGTGGCGGCCGCATCGTCGCCGCCGTCGGCGCTGTCGGCACCTCCGCTGGCGGCACCTCCGGCCTCGTGGACGAGGTCGGGGATCGCCGTGCGGAGCCACGGCCACGAGACGAGCGTGAGCGCCGTGCCGAGGATGGTGGTGGTGGCGATGTGGTACCCGATGGTGAACGCAAGCAACATCCCGACCGCTGCGTGCCAGACCACGCCGGCGGCGAGCAGGAGCACGAGCACCCACAGCCAGCGCGGTGCGGCCGATCCCGGTCGGGCCGAGCGCTCATCGGGTCGCCCGCTCCGTGCCACCGGCCCAGCGTGGCACGCGACCGATGCTCGGGGAGGTCGCCGATCGGCCGCTCCGGTGCGCGGGTCGGCGCTCAGCTCGAGACCACGTCGAGGCCGAGGCCCAATGCGACACCGATCTGGGCCGGGTCGAACGTGACGTAGCGGACCGGTGCCGGGAGCCGCTCGGCCGCGGCCAGATGGATGGCGTCGGTCAATCGGACGGGTTGGGTCCGGGCCAGCCCGGCTGCTCGGTCGAGGCATCGTTGGTCGACGGGCACCACGTGGAGGTGATCCCAGACGAGGCGCAGGGCGTCCTCGAGGTCGGCTCGCAGGATCGCCTCGTCGGTGAGCCGGTCGATGGTCGGCAGGGCCTCGGTGAGGGCCATCGCCGAGGCGCACCACACCGGGTCGTCGGCGAGCGCGTCGAGCACGACCTGGCGCTGGGCTCCCTCCACCACGATCGCGAGCAGGGCACTGGTGTCGAGTGCGAGCGTCATCCGCGCAGCTCCCGCAGCGCCCGGTCGATGCGCACCCCCGACCAGACCGGAACCGGGGCCGGCGCGCGGAACGCGCTGGTGCGCCGCGGTGCCACGAGTGCCCCCGACGCCAACAGCTGGTCGAGGGCCGGCGCGGCCTCGTCGAGCGGTGCCAGCTGCGCCACGGGCCGGCCACTGGCGGTGATCACCGTGCGGTGCCCGGCCTGGGCGCGGCGAACGGCATCTGCGAGCGAGGCCCGCAGGTCTCGGATGCCGACGACCTCGGCCGAGCGTTCGTGCGGGTTGGTGTCCACATGTGTACACAACCAGGTTGGCGCGTCCGGCCGCAAGTGGCGCAGACTCCCCGCCATGAACTTTGCCTTCACCGAAGAACAGGAAGAACTGCGCTCGACCGTGCGCTCGTTCCTCGAGTCCAAGAGCTCCGAGGAAGCGGTCCGTGAGCAGATGGAGACCGAGGCCGGCTTCGACCGCGCCGTGTGGACGCAGATGGCCGAGCAGATGGGCCTGCAGGGGCTCGCCATCCCCGAGGAGTTCGGCGGCTCGGGCTTCGGCTACGTCGAGCTCGGCATCGTGCTCGAGGAGATGGGCCGCTCGCTGCTGTGCGCCCCGTTCTTCTCCTCGGTGGTGCTCGCCGCCAACACGCTGCTCCAGTCGGGCGACGAGGCCGCCAAGGCCAAGTACCTCCCCGGCATCGCCAGCGGTGAGACCATCGCCACGCTCGCCACCACCGAGCCCTCGGGCAAGTGGGACGAGTCGGGCATCACCATGGAGGCCACCGCCTCGGGCGACGGCTACACCCTCACCGGCACGAAGATGTTCGTGGTCGACGGCCACACCGCCGATCTGATCATCGTGGCGGCCCGCACCAACGGCGCGGTCAGCCTGTTCGCCGTCCAGGGTGACGCTGCCGGCCTCACCCGCACGGCGCTGTCCACCATGGACCAGACCCGCAAGCAGGCCAAGCTCGAGTTCTCGAACACCCCGGCCGAGTTGATCGGCACCGAGGGCGCCGGGTGGGACGTCCTGTCCACGGTGCTCGACCTCGTGGCCGTGGGCCTCGCCGCCGAGCAGGTCGGCGGGGCACAGAAGGTCCTCGAGCTGGCCGT
>CAYRXQ010000036.1:4551-19162 GCA_964428115.1 uncultured Ilumatobacteraceae bacterium | reverse complement strand
GAGACCAAGCAGATCTACATCAACCTGGGGAGCTGACCACCGTGCCCGACCATCACACCGACCCTGCCGCCGAGATCGCTGCCGCCGACGACGGCCACGACGACCGCCATGTCGAGCGACTCGCGCAGATCGACCCGGACGCGCTCAAGATGTTCTCGTTCCAGGTCTTCACCAAGCTCGAGGGGGCCGTCACCGCGGGGATGATCCACCTGGGCGATCAGCTCGGCCTGTACCGGGTGCTCGCGGCGGCCGAGGGGCCGCTGACGAGCGGGGAGCTGGCCGAGCGGACCGGACTCCACGAGCGCTGGGTGCGCGAGTGGGCCCACAACCAGGCCGCGGCCCGCATCGTGGTGGCCGACACCGCTGCCGAGCCGGTGGCCTTCTCGCTCAGCCCCGAGGCGGTGGCCGTGCTCGCCACGCCGGAGCACCCGGCGTTCGGCATGGGGATGTTCCACCGGCTCCCGCAGACCATGCGCGCACTCGAGGACATGCCCGAGAGCTTCCGGACCGGTCGCGGCCACGACTACGACAGCCACGGCCCCGAGGGGGCGGTCGGCATCGAGCGCAGCTTCGAGCCCTGGAACAACGCCTTCCTGCTGCCGACCGTGCTGCCGGCCCTCGATGGCGCGGTCGCCAAGCTCGAGCAGGGCGCCACCGTCGCCGACGTCGGTTGTGGCGCCGGCGGTGCCGTGCTGCTGATGGCACAGGCGTTCCCGGCCAGTCGGTTCCACGGCTACGACATCAGCCGGTACGCGCTCGGCCGGGCCGAGCAGAAGAAGGTCGACGCCGGGGTGACCAATGCCCACTTCCACGACCCGCGCCAGGAGCCGCTGCCCTCGAACCACTCGGTCGACCTGGTGACCACGTTCGACTGCATCCACGACATGACCGATCCGCAGGGGATGATGCACGCGATCCGCCAGGCCATCGCCCCCGACGGCATCTGGCTGCTGGTCGACATCAAGGCCCTCGATACCTTCGGTGAGAACATCGCCAAGAACCCGATGGCCTCGCTCATGTACGGCATCAGCGTGCTGTCGTGCATGTCCTCGGCGATGTCCGAGCCGCACGGAGCGGGTCTCGGAACGCTGGGCCTCCCGGCCTCCAAGGCCGAGGAGATGGCGAGGACCGCCGGCTTCACCCGGTTCCGTCGCCTCGACGTCGACCACTCCGTCAACGCCTTCTTCGAGATCCGCCCCTGATCCAACCGGTGTCAGACACGCTGCAGCTGGCGGCGCTGCAGCTGGCGGCGCTGCAGCTGGCAACGACGGATGCGGTGCCCTCGGGTGGGACACCGTCCCCGGCGGCTCCGGTCACGGGCGGGTCCGGTCGACCTCGCTACCGTGCGCCCGGGGACGACGAGCGATCCGGGAGGGATCCGATGACCGATGCGACATCACGCGCCACGCTCGAGGAGGTCAAGGCCTTCGCCGTGGCCCTGAGCCCGTGGGCGCACCTGGCCACCGTGGGCGTCGACGGCGAGCCCGACGTGGTGCCCGTCCACCCGTGCTGGGAGGGCGACATCCTGTGGACCATGACCGGCAGCCGGTCGACGAAGGTCCGCAACGTGCTGGCCAACCCGGCCGTCGCACTGCACTGGCAGGTGACCGCCGCCGGTGACGGGCTCGAGCTGTGGGGCCGCGCGACCTTCCACGACGACCTCGACACCAAGCGCCGGCTCTGGCAGGGCGTCTTCGACTACGACCTGAACCTCTTCGCGCCGGGCGGCCCGGAGGAGTCGCCCGACACCGGCTTCCTCGCCGTGGTGCCCAGCCGGGCACTGATCATCCGTGGCTACGGAGCCGGGGGGACGTCGACGTGGCGCGCCTGACCGAGCTCTCGCGTTCGATCGAGGGCTACACCGCCATCGTCACCGGCGCCGCGAGCGGCATGGGTCGGGCGACGGCCCACCTCTTCGCCGACGAGGGCGCACGGGTCGTGGTGGCCGACCTCGGAGCCGCCCGGGTCGGGGCAGTGGTCGACGAGATCCGTGCCGTCCACGGCGAGTACCGGGCACTCGGTGTGGTCTGTGACGTGGCCGACCACGAGCAGCTGCGCCACCTCGTCCACGTCACCGACGACTGGTCGGGTCGGATCGACGTGATCGTGAACAACGCCGGCGTCTCGCTCGTGAACTCGATGTTCCAACCCGAGGACGAGTTCGAGACGAACTGGGCCCGAACGCTCGACATCAACCTCACCGCGCATGCCCGTCTGTCGCGGCTGGCGCTCGCGTTCCTGGCCCGCTCGGGTCACGGCCGCATCGTCAACATCGCCTCGACCGAGGCAATCGTCACGACCGCCGGGATGGCGGCCTATGCCGCCAGCAAGGCCGGCGTCGTCGGCCTCACCAAGAGCCTGGCCGTCGAGCTCGGCCGTCACGGCGTGACGGTCAACTGCATCTGCCCCGGCCCGATCGAGACCGGCATGACCGCGCCGATCCCCGACGAGGCCAAGGCCACCTACGCGCGGCGCCGGGTTCCGCTGCGGCGCTACGGGGCCCCCGAGGAGGTCGCGCACATGACGCTCAACCTGTGCCTGCCCGCGGCGAGCTTCGTGAACGGGGCGATCATCCCGGTCGACGGCGGCATGACGATCCGCCACACCTGAGCCGCTCGCGCCGGGGCGCCTGTCAGGCCGGATCGAGGATGCCGGTCAGCCCGGTGGGGGCGTGCGGCCCGATCACCAACGACTCGAGGATGCCGATGCCCTCGTGGGTGCCCAACGGGCCGTCGGTGGTGGCGCGACACACGGTCTGGACGTGCACGTGATGGAGCTCGTTCGGGCTGTCGACCGGCAGGTTCCACCGCTCGCCGGCCACCTCCGACTCGCCCTTCCAGTAGCCGTGGCCCCACTCGGGATGCCCGTAGCCAAGCCCGAGCATGTGGAAGTCGTAGATCGGCTCGAGCTCGACCGTGGTCGCTCCCGCAGCGGTGTGCAGCGCGATGGAACAGGTGGCACCGAAGCGGGTGCCCGGCCGCCACGAGATCTCGTAGCCGACGTCGTGGGCGGTGAGCGTGCCGTCACCGTCGGGGACGACGAAGCCGGTCTCGTGCCAGCGGGTTCCGTCGCCGTACTCGTTGACGTCGAAGTGGGTGCACAGCCCCGGGAAGTTGATCGGCGCCCACAGCCAGTAGAACTGCGGCGCGGCCACCGGCGCACCGATCGGCACCCGCTCGCCGACCGGGCGGACCCCCCAGGAGCGGTCGCGCGAGCCCCAGGTGTCGGCGGGGGAACACGTGAAGCGCCGGCCGCCGACCTCGACCCAGCCCTCCCAGCGGCCGAACTGGGTGAGGCGGGTGTAGTCGAACAGCACCCGGTTGCCCGACTGCTGCAGGAAGTGCGGCTCTTCGAGCGGGGCCGAGCGGCCGCGGAACGTCAGCTCGGCCCGCAGCCCCTCGGCGGGGGCATCGACCAGGACGCGCAGCACCCGCAGCGGCTCGACCACCTCGACCCGGATCGGGCCGACGGTGTTCGCGTCGCGCCGGTCGTCGGGGGCGCGGCGCGAGGCGTGCACGCTGATCTGCGTCGCGCCGCCGACCACGACGCTGAACGACGCATCGGCGACGTGCCGGTTCGGGTAGAGGCCCATCGCGACGGCGAAGTACAGCGAGTCGGGCCCACCCTGCTCGCGCGAATAGCCGTTGAAGAAGTACCGGTCGTAGTGGTTCGGATCCGACGAAGCGGTCCGGGCGATGGGGTGTGACGTCTGATGGACGGGGAAGTCGTCGAACGAGCTCAGCACCCGGGCGACCGTAGCCATAACCTGTCGTCGTGGTACGACTGCAGCCGCGCCGCTACCGGACCATCACCATCGCCGCCTTGGTGGCGCTCTCGGTGATCGTGGTCACCGGTGCCGGCGTCCGACTCACCGGCTCGGGGCTGGGCTGCGACGACTGGCCCAACTGCAACGCCGAGAAGCTCATCGACGTCTCCACCGGTCACGCAGCGATCGAGCAGTTGAACCGTCTGTTCACCGGCGTCGTCGCCGCTGCGGTGATCGCCGCGGTGCTCGGCTCGCTGATCCGCACCCCACGACGGCGCGACCTCACGTGGCTGTCGGTCGGCCTGGTGGTTGGCGTGCTCGCGCAGGTCGTCCTGGGCGGCATCACCGTGTGGACCGACCTGCACCCGATGGCCGTGCAGGGCCACTTCCTGCTGTCGATGGTCATCATCGCCAACGCCGTGATCCTGGTCCGGCGGGCCGGCGGACCCGACGGCGTCCCGCGGCGCGACGTGGTCGCACCCGAGATCCGTCGTGCCGTGATCACCCTGTTCCTGATGACCTCGGTCGCGGTGTTCACCGGCACGCTCGTCACCGGGGCCGGCCCGCATGCCGGCGACGAGGAGGCTCGCCGCTTCGGGTTCGACATCGCCGACGTGGCACGGGTCCACGGGCTGTCGGTGATCCTCACGATCGCGCTCGCGCTGGCGCTGCTGGTGGGCTCACGCCGCTTCGCCGACCTGCGCCGACTGCGCGAACCGCTCACCACCTGGGCGTTCGTCGCCGTCCTGCAGGCCCTGGTCGGCTACGTGCAGTACTTCAGCGGCGTGCCCGCGCTGCTGGTCGCGATCCACATCACGGGGGCGACCGGTCTGTACATCGTGACTGTGCAACTGGTGCTCGACACCCGACGCGCGGTCGGTCCGATGGTCGGTGCCGATGCCGGCGGCACCCCGTCGGAGGATCGGCCCGACGCAGTGGTCGGCACGGGCGCGGGCCTCGGATCCGGGCAGTAGTTCCCACCCTCTCAACGGGTCGCCTACAGTACGGCCCCAATGTCCCAGGCCTCCACGCGTCACCGACGCTTCATCGTGGTGTTCTTCGGAGTGCTCGTCTCCCTTTTCGTGGGGGCGACCGTCGCGGCGCAGGCCGACGGCGAGGGCACCCAGGGCACCCTCCAGTTCCGATCCGACGACCCCGAGCAGCGCGACCGCGTCCCCATCGAGGGCGGCGAGGTCGTCGTCTACGAGGCCGAGCTCACCCCCGATGGTCGAGCGGTGGTGTCCGTGGGCGCCGAGGTCGGGCGCGGCACCTCAGGTGCCGACGGCACGTTCTCCGTCGACGTCCCCGGTCCGGGTTCCTACGCCGTCGAGCTCCAGGTCGACTCGCTCCCCGAGGGCGTCGAGCTGGTCGACGAGACCAAGCAGGTGCTCCCGCTCGAGCTCACCAACGGCCAGCGCAAGAACGTCCTGTTCAACCTGGCCGAGGGCGACTCGGCCACGGCTGCCCGGGAGCGCACCTCCGATGGGATCCTCAACCGCGGTGCCCGCCTGTTCGTCGAGGGCGTCAAGTTCGGCCTGATCATCGGCATGTGCGCCGTCGGTCTCTCGCTGATCTTCGGCACCACCGGCCTGGTCAACTTCGCGCACTCCGAGATGATCACGATCGGGGCGGTGATCGCCTGGTTCATCAACGTGACCATGGGCATCCATCTGATCCCGGCTGCCGTCATCGCCATGTGCATCGGCGGGATGCTCGGCGCCGGACTCGACCGAGGTCTCTGGCGTCCCCTGCGTCGGCGCGGATCGGGCCTGGTCGCGCAGATGATCATCTCGATCGGACTGTCGATCTTCCTGCGGTACCTGGTCCTGTACATCTTCGGTGACCGGCGCCGGCCCTACGACGACTACGCCGTCCAGACCAAGCAGTTGTTCACCATCGGGCCCGTCTCGATGACCCCCAAGGACTTCTTCATGATCGTGACCAGCATCGTGGTGCTGGTCGGCGTCGCACTGCTGCTTCGCAAGACCAAGCTCGGCAAGGCGATGCGGGCAGTGTCGGACAACCCCGACCTGGCGGCGTCCACCGGCATCGACGTCAACCGCATCATCACCCTGGTCTGGTTCACCGCCGGGTTCCTCGTCACCCTCGGCGGCGTGTTCCAGGGGCTCTCCGAGCAGGTCCAGTGGCTGATGGGCTTCCAGCTGCTGCTGCTGGTGTTCGCCGGCCTCACCCTCGGCGGGCTGGGCACCGACTTCGGCGCCATGGTCGGCTCGCTCGTGATCGGCGTGTTCATCTTCCTGTCGTCGCTGGTCGTGGCCCCCGAGCTCAAGAACGTGGGGGCACTGCTGGTGATGATCCTGGTGCTGATGGTGAGACCCCAGGGCATCTTCGGACAGCGGGAACGGATCGGTTGAGCTGATGGACGTCTTCGAGATCATCTCCAACGCCCTGCGTGCCGGGATCACCCAGAGCACGATCATCTACGCACTCGCGGCCATCGGCCTGAACCTGCACTTCGGGTTCACCGGTCTGCTCAACTTCGGGCAGGTCGGCTTCATGGCCGCCGGGGCCTACGGCGTCGGCATCACCACCTCGACCCTCGGCTGGCCACTGTGGATCGGCATCCTGTGCGGACTCCTCGCCGGGGTGGTCCTCGGGTTGCTGCTCGGGGCCCCCACGCTGCGCCTGCGGGCCGACTACCTCGCGATCGTCACCATCGCCGCGGGCGAGATCATCCGGCTCGTGGTCCGTGCCGCCGCACTGTCGGACACGACCGGTGGCTCCAACGGGATCAACGGCTTCGCCAACGAGTTCCAGGAGTGGAACCCGCTGACCCCGTCGGCGACCTACGGGTTCCGGCTCTTCGACCGGATCAATCTGCGCTTCACCGGTGCCGACGTCTGGGAGATGTTCATCGGCTGGCTGCTGGTGCTGCTGGCGGTGACGATCATGTGGCTGCTCGTCACGAGCCCGTGGGGCCGGGTCCTGAAGTCGATCCGCGAGGACGAGGACGCGGCGCGAGCACTGGGCAAGAACGTGTTCCGGTTCAAGATGCAGTCGCTCATCCTCGGTGGCGTGTTCGGGGCCGTGGCGGGCATGTTCTTCGCCATCTCGAACAACTCGGTGCAGCCCGACAACTACTCGACGCCGGTGACCTTCTTCGCCCTGACGGCGGCGATCATGGGTGGTCTCGGCCGGGTCGGCGGTCCGGTGATCGGCGCCATGATCTTCTGGATGATCCTGTCGGCCACCGACAACATCCTCACCCAGGCCGTCAGCAAGGACTACATCCCCGATGCGATCATGACCACCGTCGAGGTGGGTGCGGTGCGGTTCATGCTGGTGGGCCTCGGCCTGATGCTCTTGATGATCTTCCGTCCACAGGGGATCTTCGGCGACAAGAGGGAGATCGCGATCGATGCCCGCAAGTGACGAGCAGCCCGAGGTCGAGTTCGGCCGGACCGCAGGTGGTGGTGGCGCGTCTTCGCTGCGCCAGGAGTGGGACAACCCGGCCCTCGGCGCCTTCGCCGGCATCGACGCCGTGCCCGGGGTGGCCAAGCCCGATCCGATCCTGGTGGCCGAGGGCGTGCAGCGGTCGTTCGGCGGCCTGCGTGCCGTGGCGGTCGAGCACGTCCAGGTGCAACGCGGGGCGATCACCGCGCTGATCGGGCCGAACGGCGCCGGCAAGACCACCTTCTTCAACCTGCTCACCGGGTTCGATGCTCCCGACAAGGGAACGGTGACCTTCGACGGTGAGGTCGTCAGCGGGCAGTCGCCGCACGTCCTGGCCGGTAAGGGCATGGTGCGGACCTTCCAGCTGACCAAGGTCCTGGCCAAGATGTCGGTGCTCGACAACATGATGCTCGCCGCCCAGGCGCAGTCGGGCGAATCGATGTGGAAGGGCCTCCTGCGCGGCTGGGGACGTCAGGAGGCCGAGGTGCGGGTCAGGGCCCTGGACATCCTCGATCAGTTCAACATGACCCACATGCAGGGCGAGTTCGCCGGGTCGCTCTCGGGCGGCCAACGCAAGCTGCTCGAGATGGCCCGCTCGATGATGGCCTCGCCCAAGCTGATCATGCTCGACGAGCCCATGGCCGGCGTGAACCCCGCCTTGACGCAGTCGTTGCTCGGGCACGTCAAGCGGCTCCGCTCCGAGGGCATCACCGTGATGTTCGTGGAGCACGACATGGACGTCGTACGCGACATCAGCGACTGGGTGGTGGTGATGGCCGAGGGCGAGGTCATCGCCGAAGGCCCGCCCGAGTCGATCGGCGGCAACGCTGCGGTGATCGACGCGTACCTGGGCTCGGCGCACGCCGCGCTCACCGAAGATTCGATCGCCGGGTCCGCCGGCGCGACGGAGGAACACCATGGCTGAGGCACCCCTGATCCACGTCGACGACGTGATCGCCGGGTACGTGCCCGGGGTCAACATCCTCAACGGTTGCAGCCTCGAGCTCGCCGACGGTGAGCTGATCGGCATCATCGGCCCCAACGGCGCCGGCAAGTCGACGATGCTCAAGGCCCTGTTCGGCCTGATCAAGATCTCCTCGGGCACGGTCCGCTACGCCGGCGAGGAGATCACGGGCAAGAAGGCCAACGTGCTGGTGGCCAAGGGCATCGGCTACGTGCCCCAGATCAACAACGTCTTCCCGTCGCTGACCATCGCCGAGAACCTCGAGATGGGCGGGTTCCTCCGGAAGGGATCGATCGCCGAACGCCGCGACTGGGTCATCGAGATGTTCCCCCGGCTCGGCGAGCGGATCGACCAGCGCGCCGGTTCGCTCTCGGGCGGCGAGCGCCAGATGCTCGCGATGGGCCGGGCGTTGATGATGGAGCCGCGGGTCCTGCTGCTCGACGAGCCGAGCGCCGGCCTGTCGCCGGTGCTGCAGGACCAGGTGTTCCAGCGCGTCGAGCAGGTCAACGACGCCGGCGTGTCGATCATCATGGTGGAGCAGAACGCCGCACGGTGCCTGCAGATCTGTGATCGCGGCTACGTCCTCGACCAGGGCCGCAACGCGTACACCGGCACCGGCACGGAGCTCCTGAGCGACCCCAAGGTCATCGAGCTCTACCTCGGCACCCTCGCCAAGGCCCGCTGACCCTCACCCGGACGCGTCCGCACCCGCACCCGCGCCTTCACCCGCCAACCGCCGTTTCGCGCCTCTGTGGCGCTCGCTGGTTGGCTTCGCACCATTCCATGCCTCTGTGGCGTGGGTTGGTTGCCGTTGCGCTCTCGACGCCTCTGTGGCATGGCGTGGTTGGATTCCAGCCATCGCGCGCCTCTGTGGCGTCGGGTGGTTGGGCGCTGCCGTGGCCGTGGCGCAAGGGCATCCACCCCGGGACGCGAGAGGGGGCCGCACCCGGGTGGGTGCGGCCCCCTCGATGACCGGACGAGTCCGGATCGTCAGGATCTGGTGATCAGATCGCTGCGAAGCGGTACTCGGTCGGCACGCCCACGCCGACCTCGTTGTTCTCGTCGTAGCTCAGGATCGCGAAGCTGGCCTCGGTGGGCTCACCCTCGGGGCCGAACGTCTGCGGGCCCGAGGGGCCGTCGTAGTCGATGTCGGCACCTTCGGCGATGAGGTCCATGCACTCTGCGAACGTGGTGCACACCTCGCCGTCACGGGTGACGCCGTTGATGCGAGCCGCGATCTCCGCGGGGTTGTCGCTGCCGGCGAGCTCGGCGGCGAGGGCCACGATGATCACCGCGTCGTAGGTCTCCGGCCCATAGCTGAAGTCGATCAGCTCGGGGTCGACGGCCAGGAGGCGGTCACGGAAGTCGTCGGTGATCTCTGCGGCGGGCAGGGTGCCCTTGACGCCGACCAGCGAGCCCGGGGGCAGCTGCGCACCGAGGGCGTTGCCCACGTTGCCGTCGACGAGGTAGATGTTCTTCACGTCGGACGTGAAGCCCGCCTCGAAGAGCGCCGTGAGGATCTGCGAGGTCTCCTCGAAGCCGATGATGACGACGGCCTCGGGGTCAGCCGAGACGACGCGGTCGACCTCGGCCGAGAAGTTCGGCGCCTGCGGGTCGTAGGTGAACGACTCGACGACGTCGCCGCCCTGATCGGCGAACGGCTCGGTCGAGTACTGGAGCAGACCCTCACCGTAGGGATCCTGCAGTGCCATGAACGCCGCCGTCGTCACGCCGTCGGCGATCATGAGGTCGGCGAGCACGCGGCCCTGCAGCACGTCGGACGGCGCGGTACGGAAGTACAGGTCGTCATCGGCGTAGTCGGTGAAGCTCGGCGACGTGTTGGCCGGCGAGAAGTGGATCTTGCAGTTCTCGACGAGCTTGTCGATGAACGTGAACGACACGCCCGAGGAGGCCGCACCGATGAAGGCGTCGGCGCCGGCAGCGAGCTGGCGGTCGACGGTCTGGTTGGCGATGTCGGTGGAGGTGTCGCCGGAGTCGCCCTGGTCGAGGGTGACCTCGGCGCCGAGGACGCCGCCGTACTCGTTGATCTCCTGGACGGCCAGCTCTGCGCCGGCGAACTCGGGCGGGCCGAGGAAGGCGAGGTTGCCGGTCTGCGGCAGGACGGTGGCGATGTTCAGGACACCGTCACCCTCACCCGCGCAGCTCGGTGCGGCCTCGACCGTGGCCGATTCGGCCGGCGGCTCGGTGGCCTCGGGCGCCTCGGTGGCCTCCGGAGCGTCGGTGGCCTCCGGAGCGTCGGTGGCCTCGGGGGCGTCGGTGGCCTCCGGGGCGTCGGTTGCGGCGGGTGCCTCGGTTGCCGGGGTGGTGGTCTCGGCGGTGTCCTCGTCGTCGCCGCAAGCTGCAGCAACGAGCGAGAGACCGACGAGCAGCGCACCGACGCGGCGTACGCGTGATTTCTGCATAAGAGTGGTTTCTCCCCCTGGTCGGATGGGGCGGGATTGCCCCAACTTCTAGGTGTCGGGCATCGTAGGTGCTCCGGACGTGCGGGTACAACAGGTGCGCGGACCTGGGAGTACGGTCTTCACATGCCCGAAACCGACGCCCAGCGCCCGTCGCACATCTCCTCCGACGCCCCGCTGTCCGACGAGGTGAGCTATTCGGTGGTCGATCACGTCGCCTGGATCACCCTCGATGCACCCGAGCGGATGAACACGATCTCGGGTCCGATGCTCGACGCCATCTCCGAGCGCCTCATGCAGGCCGAGCGCGATCCCGAGGCGCGCTGCATCGTGCTGACCGGCTCGGGTCGGGCGTTCTGCGCCGGTCTCGACATGGCGGCGCAGATGGCCGGCCCCAAGGGATCGCTCGGCAACCTGGGTGCGGTCGACTCCGGCCCGGGCGAGATCAACCTGCGCGACACGCCGCCGATCGTGCTGCACCAACTCGACACCCCGACGATCTGCGCCCTCAACGGCGGCGCAGCGGGCTACGGGCTCGACCTGGCGCTCGGGTGCGACGTGCGGATCGCGGCCGACACCGCCAAGCTCAACCCCGGGTTCGCGAAGCGTGGCATCGTGCCCGAGAGCGGTGGCACCTGGCTGCTGCCCCGGATGCTGGGGTACGCGAAGGCCGCGGAGATCGCGTTCACGGGCCGGACGCTCACCGCCGCCGAGGCCCTCGAGCTGGGCCTCGTCAACCGGGTCGTCCCCGCGGCCGAGTTCACCGAGGGTGTGCGGGCCTTCGCCGCCGAGATCGCCGCGAACGCACCGCTCGCGGTGCGGGCGATCAAGCGGATGATGCGGGCCGCCGAGCACGAGACCTTCGACCAGCACGTCCACCACGTGTTCCTCCAGCTCCTGCCGCTGCTGCGCACCGACGACTTCCAGGAGGGCGTGCGGGCCTTCATGGAGAAGCGCGACCCCGAGTTCCGCGGCCGGTGAGCGACCCCGGATCAGCCGAGCCCGGACACCCCGAGCCCGGAGACCGCGAGCCCGGCGCACTCGACCCCGACGCAGCCGCTGCGATGCTCGCCGCGATGGCCACGACCCGCTCGATCCGGCGGTACCGGCCCGAACCGATCCCCGAACCCGACCTGGCGACGATCCTGTGGCACGCCGGACGGGCGCCGTCGGGCTCCAACCGGCAGCCGTTCCGGTTCCTCGTCCTGCGCGACGGGCCGTCGGCGACGCGCGCGAAGTCACTCCTGGGCGAGGCGTTCCGCCGCGGCTGGGCCGCCAAGCGCGAGGCCGACGGGTATCGACCGTCGCGGTTCGCCGACTCCATGCAGCACTACGTGGACCACTTCGAACAGGCGCCGGCGGTGGTGCTCGTCTGCCTCGAGCGGTACCGCGCCGCCAACCCCTACGAAGGCGCCTCGGTCTACCCGGCCTGCCAGAACCTGCTGCTCGCAGCTCGAGCCCTCGGCTACGGCGGTGCGCTCACGATGTGGCACCTCGGCGTCGAGCAGGAGCTGCGCGAGGTGCTCGACATCCCCGAGCACGTCGCCCTCTCGGCCTGCATCACGCTCGGACGCCCGCAGGGGCACCACGGTCCCGTCCGCCGCCGTCCGATCGCCGAGCTCACCTTCGACGATCGGTGGGGCGCTCAGGCCGACTGGGCCGTCGAGCCGGACCGGGCCCGGTGAGCGCCGAGCCCGATCCGCTCACGGTGCTCGGGCTGGGCCCCGGGGCCACCGCCGCCGAGGTCACCGAGGCGCGTCGCCGACTCGCCAAGTCGCTGCACCCCGACCTGGGCGGCGACGCGTCCCGCATGCAGGCCGTCAACGCCGCCGCCGATGCCGCACTCGCCACCCTGGCGACGCCGGGTGGTCCGGAGAGCTCGTCGCCGACCGATCCGGCGTCGGGCCGCCCCGACGGCTCCACGCCGCAGCGCGCCGCCGGTGGTGTACCGGGGTGGTGGGGTGCCCAGCATGATGCACCCTCGTTCACGGTCGAGGCGCTCCCAGTGGAGACGTTCGAAGCGTTGCTGGTGGTGGCCTCGTGGCTCGGCGAGGTCATCGACGACGACCCGCCGTACGTGCTGGAGCTGCGTCTCCACGATCCGGGACCGTGCTGGTGCCGCCTCGAGGTGGTCCCCGACGCGGGGTCGAGCACCGTCAGCGTCACGGTGCTGGCCGAGGAGGGTCAGCCGGCGCCCACCGTCGAGACGGTCCGCGACCGGTGGATCGAGGGCCTCAACCAGCTGTCGTGGGACGATCCCGACCGGCCGCTGCACGGCTGAGCCGGTCGCGCACCGCGTGCCCGAGGCCGCGCGGTGCGGGGAGCACTGCCACCAGGTCGTCGAGCCCCGCACGGTCTGCGGCGCGCAGCCGCTCGTACAGCTCGGCCGCATAGCGCGCCGGGTCGTCGGCCAGGTCGAGCAGCCCGACCGTGTGCCCCGCAGCGCGCAGCTCGTCGCACAGGTCGTCGGCGAGGACACGGGACTCGACGAGGTGCACCGAGGCGGTGGGCGCGTAGTGCGAGGCGAGCATGCCGCTGGCCCGCGGCAGCCCACTCGCCGGAGCGACGGCGGACGACAGCAGCGTCTCGATGTCCTCGATCGGGATGCCGCCCGGACGCAGCACCTGCACCGGGTGGACGGTGCAGTCGATGATCGTGCTCTCGACGCCGACCGGCGAAGGTCCGCCGTCGAGGATGCCGTCGCGCTCGGGATCGAGCACCTCACCGAGATCGTGGAGCACGTGGGCCACCGTCGTCGGGCTGACCCGGCCGAAGAGGTTCGCCGAGGGTGCCGCGACGCCGTCACCGAGCTGCTCGAGCACCTGCAGGGTCATCGGGTGCGCCGGTACGCGCACGCCCACGGTCGGTCGGCCCCCGCACACCACGTCGTGCACCCGTGGCCCGCGTCGCAGCAGCAGCGTGAGCGGACCCGGCCAGCACGTGGCGGCCAGCACCCGCGCCTCCTCGGTCACGTCGAGGGCCCATCCGTCGTCGAGCAGTTCCGCACCTGCCAGGTGCACGATCAGCGGATGGTCGGCAGGGCGGCCCTTGATCTCGAAGATCCGGGCGACGGCCCGCTCGTCGCCGGCGCGGGCCCCGAGGCCATAGACCGTCTCGGTGGGCAGGACCACCAGCCCGCCGGCACGCAGACGGCGGAGGGTCTCGTCGGTCCCGCCGAGCAGCAACGGGTGGGCAGGATGGCCTGCGTGAGCGGGATGCACGGCGTCGGAGGTGCTCAGCCCGGGAGGGCGTCGAGGAACTCGAGCATCGCGTCGATGAAGCCGAACGACTCCGGCGTGGCGAAGTGGTCGACGTTGCGCAGCGTCACGGAGCGGGCATCGGGGAGTGCGGCCACCAGGCGATCGGCGGGGTGGACGAAGTCCTTGTCGCCGACCACCACCAGCGTGGGCACCGTCACGGTGGCCAGGTCGTCCTCGGTGAGCAGCGGCCCGGGCGGGCGGCGGAGCACCGCGGCCAGGGCGGCCAGGTCGTTGCCGGGCTGCCGGGCGTACTGGCCGAACAGGCGCGACACGTTGTCCTCGGGGTCGGCCTCGCCGTCGAGGGCCGCCAGGATGCGCTGGGTCCCTTCGTCATCGCGCTCGAACACGTTGCGACCGATGCCGGCGAGCACGAGACGCTGGAACCGCCCGGGGTGCGCGATCGCGGTGCGCAGCAGGGTGAGGGCGCCGAGCGAGAACCCGACCGCGTCGACGGGCTCCTCGGGCAGTTGCTCGAGCACCCGGGCCGTCAGATCGGCGTAGGCCTCGGGATCGTGCGGCTTGGGCGCGGCGCCGTGGCCGAGCAGGTCGACCCCGATCACCTCGCGTCCGGCGTCCGCGAGCAGGGCGGTGACCCCGTTGCGCTCCCAGGTGGTCGCGAACGACCCACCCCATCCGTGCACCATCACGACCGGTTGCGTCACCGGGCCAGCGTAGGTGGCGGGAGCGGGAACCCCGGTGCCGGCCGCTCCCGGCCGATCCCGTGCGGCCTCGCCGGCGTCCGGTGCACCGCGTCGAGCCTCCTCGGCGGCGGCGGGCGCGGCCGTTA
>CAYRXQ010000036.1:0-4451 GCA_964428115.1 uncultured Ilumatobacteraceae bacterium | reverse complement strand
CCGGCGTCCGGTGCACCGCGTCGAGCCTCCTCGGCGGCGGCGGGCGCGGCCGTTAGCCTGCGGGGGCCGTTCGACCAGGAGTCCACCCACCCATGCGGATGCTGCACCCCGACCCGGGGCACGACCTCACCTACAACGACGTGTTCATGGTGCCGAGCCATTCGGCCGTCGGGTCGCGCCTCGGCGTCGACCTCACCACCCCCGACGGCGTGGGGACCACGCTGCCGATCGTGGTGTCGAACATGACCGCGATCGCCGGTCGTCGCATGGCCGAGACCGTCGCACGTCGCGGCGGGCTCGCGGTGCTGCCCCAGGACATCCCCCTCGAGGTGATCGAGACCGTGGCGTCGTTCGTCAAGACGCGCCACACCGTCTTCGAGACGCCGATCACCCTGACCCCGACCCACACCCTGGGCGACGCGCTGGGGCTCGTGCACAAGCGGTCGCACGGCGGCGTGGTGGTCATCAACGCGACGGGGGAGCCGGTGGGCGTGTTCACCGAGCACGACGCCGTCGGCTTCGATCGCTTCACCCAGCTGCAGAACGTCATGAGCCGTGATCTCGTCGTGCTCGAGTCGACCATCACCCCCGAGGCGGCCTTCGATCGCCTGGCCCACGAGCGTCTGTCGATGGCGCCCGTGGTCGGCGACGACGGCCGGCTCGTCGGCGTGATCACCTCCAAGGGGTCGCTGCGCTCGACGATCTACCGGCCCGCGGTGGATGCGACCGGCCGCCTCCTGGTGTCGGTGGCGGTCGGCATCAACGCCGATCCGGTCGGACGGGCCAGCGAGCTGGTGCGCATGGGGGTCGACGTGCTGGTCATCGACACCGCACACGGTCACCAGTCGACGATGCTGCGTGCCGTCGAGCAGATCCGCGCCGCCGTCGGTGGCTCGGTGCCGATCGTGGCCGGCAACGTGGTGACCGCCGAGGGCACCCGGCAGCTCGTCGAGGCCGGTGCCGACATCGTCAAGGTCGGTGTCGGCCCGGGCGCCATGTGCACGACGCGGATGATGACCGGGGTCGGGCGGCCGCAGTTCTCCGCGGTGCTCGAGTGCGCCACCGAGGGGACGCGGTTGGGCGCGCACGTCTGGGCCGACGGGGGCGTGCGGTTCCCGCGCGACGTGGCGCTCGCCCTCGCCGGTGGCGCCGCCAACGTCATGTTCGGGTCCTGGCTCGCCGGCACCTACGAGTCGGCGGCCGACACGCTGCGCGACACCGACGGACGGCTCTACAAGGAGAGCTTCGGCATGGCCTCGAACCGGGCCGTCAAGAACCGGAACCGGGCCGAGTCGACCTTCGAGCTGGCCCGCAAGGAGCTGTTCGAAGAGGGGATCAGCTCCTCGCGGATGTACCTCGATCCGCAGCGGCCGGGTGTCGAGGACATCATCGACCAGATCGTCGCCGGTGTCCGTTCCGCCTGCACCTACGCCGGCGCTGCCACGATCCCCGAGTTCCAGGAGCGGGCCGTGGTGGGTGTGCAGAGCCACGCCGGCTACGACGAGGGCCGCCCGGTGGGCACGTCGTGGTGACGTCGGGGATGTCGTGGATGTCGTGGTGAGCAGCGACCGGCCGCTGGTGGTGGCGATCGACGGCCCGGCCGGGGCCGGCAAGAGCACCGTCGGTCGTGCCGTCGCGGCCCGGCTCGGGCTCGGCTACCTCGACACCGGTGCGATGTACCGGGCGGCCACCTTCGCGGTGTTGCGCCGCGGCGTCGCGCCGGGTGACCTCGAGGCGGTGGCCGAGGTGGTCGACGAGCTCGAGCTCGAGGTCGACGACCGGACCGTGGTGGTCGACGGCATCGACGCGACCGCGGCGATCCGCGGGCGGGACGTGACCGAGGCGGTCAGCGCGGTCGCCGCGAACAGCCGGGTGCGCGCGGTGATGGTGGCACGTCAGCGTGAGTGGGTCGATGCCCACGGCGGTGGCGTTGTCGAAGGCCGGGACATCGGCAGCGTCGTGTTCCCCGATGCGGCGCTCAAGCTCTACGTGACGGCGAGCCCGCGGGTGCGCGCCGAGCGGCGCGTCGCCGAGCTCGGCGGTGACCTCGAGGAGATCGAGTCCGCGATCATCGAACGCGATCGCCGCGACTCCAGCCGCGCCGACAGCCCGCTGCTCGAGGCCGAGGGCGCGGTGGTGGTCGACACCAGCGACCTCGGCATCGACGAGGTGGTGGAGCGGATCGTCGCGATGCTGCCGTCCGACGAGGCGGCGCCGCGCTCGTGAGCCAGGTCGACTCGTTCCTCGCAGGGAACGGTCCGGTGTCACGGTTCACGTACCGAGTCGTGCGGTTCCTCGTGGCGGTCATCACCCGCGCGTACACGCGGATGCGGATCGAGGGTCGCCATCACATTCCGGCCACCGGGGCATTCGTGCTCGCGCCCGTCCACCGGTCGTACGTCGACACGCCGATCGCCGCCTGTATCACCCCCCGTCGGATGCGCTTCATGGGCAAGGACACGCTGTGGAAGAGCCGGGCGCTCGGGTGGATCATCTCGGCCCTCGGCGCGTTCCCGGTCACCCGCAACACCGCCGATCGCGAGGCGTTCCGTCGCGGGATCTTCGTGCTCGAGAGCGGGCAGCCACTCGTGCTGTTCCCCGAGGGAGAGCGCAAGTCGGGCCCGGTGATCCAGCCCCTCTACGACGGGGCGGTGTACATGGCGATGAAGGCGCAGGTGCCGATCGTGCCGGTGGGCATCGGCGGGTCGGAGCGCGTCATGCCCAAGGGCGCCAAGTTCGTGTTCCCACGCCGGGTCCACGTGATCGTCGGGGCGCCCATCCAGCCGCCGACCATCGAGGGCGACCGGATCCCGCGCAGCTTGGTGAAGCAGCAGTCGGAGCTGCTGCACGCCGAGCTCCAGCGGCTGTTCGACGAGGCGCAGCGCGCCGCCGGCAGCTGACCGGCTCGACCGGCTCGATCCAGCGGCTCAGGGGCCGCGAGTGTCCTCGCTGAGGTTGTCGATCCGGTCGCCGAGCCACTCGAAGAAGCTCGCCTGGGCGATCACCTGGAACACGAAGTAGGCGACCAGCAGGATCACCGCGACGATGATGATCGTGCGGATCCAGCGCAGGAGCTTGCTCGTGTACTCGGTGACGAGCGGCTGGATCTCGCGGGTGGCCATGCGGGCGCGCTGGGAGAAGACGTCGGCCGCACGGTCGATCTCGGCCCGTGCCACGGTGCGGACCTCCGCGATCACCGAGTCGACGTCGGAACGTCCGAGCGGACGGCCCGCGAACCGCTGATCGGCGAACTGCTGCCCCTGGGCCATCCAGGCGTTCGGGTCGGACCCCGGCGGGAGCGGATGGGCCGAGAACGAGCCCTCGGCGAGGGGCAGGTCACGGTCGTGGTAGCTCCAGTCGGTGCCGTCCCACCAGCGCAGGCGTTGCCCCCGGGTCACGGGGTCGGGGTACCAGCCCGGTGGCGGCGCGTCGGCGCGTCGGACGATCTCCATCACACGATCTCGTCGACGGGCGGCGGCACGTCGACCCGCTCGGTCACGTCGGGGATCGGCAGGTGGTCGCGCGGACGGATCTCGTCGTCGGTCTCATCGCGCCGTGCCGCCTCGGTGAGGGCGGCCACCGTGCCGAGCAGCCCGGAGAACTCGGCCGGGATCACGAGCTTGGTGGCGCGGCCGTCACCGATGCGCTCGAGGGCCTGCAAGTACTCGATGGTGAGCACGGCACGGTCGGCCTCGGCCGACTTGATGCCGAGCAGGCGTGAGCGAGCCGCGTCGCCTTCGCCCTCACCGATCATGGCCAGACGGGTGCGGTCGGCCTTGGCCTTGAGCTCGATCGCCTGGGCCTGGCCCTCGGCGTCGAGGACGGCGGCGGCCTTGCGGCCTTCGGCGGCGAGGATCGAGGCCTGCTTCTCGCCGTCGGCCCGGGCGATCGCGGCCTCCTGGTAGCCGCGGGCCTCGGTGACGGTGGCGCGACGATCGCGCTCGGCACGCATCTGGGCGTGCATGGCCGAGACGACCTCCGGCGGCGGGTCGATCCGCTGGATCTCGACTCGGACCACCCGGACGCCCCACTTGTCGGTCGCGTCGTCGAGCACGTTGCGCAACTGGGTGTTGATGGTGTCGCGCGAGGTGAGCGCCTTGTCGAGCTCGAGATCGCCGATCAGGTTTCGCAGGTTCGTCTGGGCGAGCTTGGTGATGGCGGTGAAGAAGTCGGCCACGTTGTAGACGAGGCGCTGCGGATCGGTCGCCTCGTAGTAGACGACGGCAGAATCTGCCGGAGCGTCGCCCGGGTGCGCGTGCGGCGCGGGCGCGCCGTCGCGCAGCACGATGAGTGGTTCATCGGACGAGAACCACAACACGGGCGCGAGCAAGTGCGCGATCCGGGGAAGGTCGGGTGCAGCGGGACCTTGCCACGCCACGCCAGGTGGATTAGCGGGGTTGTTCGGGTCGGGGCAGGCACAGCGCGCCTCGTCGGCAAGCGGAGGCTGGCTG
>CAYRXQ010000035.1:294-19404 GCA_964428115.1 uncultured Ilumatobacteraceae bacterium | reverse complement strand
GGAGACCGCGCGGATTGATTGGGTGACCATCCCTCGGTCGTTGTGTTGTCTCGGTTTTCATACCGAGTGCGACACAACCGCAACGACCGGGGAGGTCACCACCATGATGCGCGCGCTCGAACCCGAGACACTGGATCTGCTTGCCCGAGTGTTCGAACAACGGCTTCCATCACCGCCGACACACCGCTATGGCGGGTGCCGCAAGCGGATCCCGAGCCGGGTGTGTTTCATGGGACTGTTCATCCGGTTCGTGACCGGCTGCGCGTGGGAAACCGCCGAACACATCCTCGCAGCGATCGGCCACACCAAAGTGTCCGACACCACGTTGCGGTCACGTCGCAACGAATGGGTCCAAGCCGGCGTGTTCGACCAACTGATGGAGGACTGTCTGGCCTGGTATCACGAACACGTCGGCGTCGACACCGGCGACGTCGCGATCGACGGCAGCACCCAACTCGCCCCTGGCGGCGGCCCCGACACCCACAACGCCCCAGGTAGCAAGGGTCGCAAGACAATGAAGTTCCACATCGGTGTCGACCGCAACGGGATCGGTCTGGGCGTGCTGATCGCGTCCGGCCCCGCCAACGACTACCCGTTGCTGCAACCCACCCTCGACCTGATCTGCGCCCGGGACTGGACCGCCGCGATCGGCCGGCTCCACCTCGACCGCGGCTACGGCTACCCGTCGCTACCGACCAAGCTCGACGGCCACCAGATCGACACCGTCGTGGTCACGATGCGCAACAAGCCCGGCGACGGCCGCGTGCTCCTCGCCGGACTGAAACAACGCTGGGTCGTCGAACGCACCAACGCATGGCTCACGAACTTCCGGCAACTCAAGATCAACTGGGACCGCACCGTCGAACACCGACACGCCGCCGTTCAGTTCGGCTTCGCGATCTTGATGCTCTACCGAATCATCGACCACCACCGCGCCAACGGCATCAGCCTCGAATCAATCCGCTGAGTCTCCTGACACCGGAGGTCAGCTGGGGGCGACGCCGGCCCCGCCGTCGATCACGTAGGTCTCGCCGGTCATCCACGACGCGAGGTCCGAGGCGAGGAACGTGACCAGGTTGGCGATGTCCTCGGGGTCACCGAGGCGCTTGAGCGGCAGGCGTGCGGCCAGCCGATCACCGAAGTTGTCCACGAGGAATGCGGCGAAGTCGGTCTGGACCAACCCCGGAGCGACCCCGACCACGCGGGTCGGCCCGATCTCGGCGGCGAGCTGTCGGGTGAGGTGGATCAGCGCGGCCTTCGTGAGGTTGTAGACCCCGAGGCCCGGCTCGGCCCGCAAGCCGCCGACCGAGGCGATGTTGACGATGACCCCGGGCCGCTCGGCGAAGGCCCGCCGGTAGACCGCCTGGGACCAGAACACCGGCCCGCGCAGGTTGACCTGGAAGGTCTTGTCGTAGCGGGACGGATCGACGTCCATGGTGGGCCCGAAGTACGGGTTGGTGGCCGCGTTGTTCACCAGCACGTCGAGGGACCCGAACCGCTCGAGCGTGGCGGCCACACAGGCGTCGGCCGCGTCGACGTCGCCGGTGTTGGCGGCGTACACCATCGTCTCGCCGCCGATCGCCGCGGCCGTCTCCTCGAGCTGCTCCTGCTTGCGCGAGACGAGCACCACCTTGGCCCCCGACTCGACGAACGACGCCGCAACGGCACGCCCGATCCCACGCGACGCGCCGGTGACCAGCGCGACCTTCCCCTCCAACGACACCTGCATCGCGGCGACGCTAGCGCTCGGTCTGGTCTGCCTCTGCCACCGCCGGTTGGCCGTCATCGTCGGAGCCTGCGAGAGCGTCGCCGGCCTCACCCGAGCCCGAACCGTTCACTGCCGCGATCTGCTCGACGGTTCCGGTGCGGTCCGGCGCCCCGGTGGGCGCATCCGGTGCGGGCGAGGCGACGCGCACGCGACGGATGCGCCGGCCGACCATCGCCAGGACCGTGAAGCGCCATCCCTCGTGCTCCAGCCACTCACCGGGCTCCGGAACGTGGCCGAGTGTGTTGAACACGAAGCCGCCGATGGTGTCCCAGTCGTCGTCGGGCAGTTCCACGCCGAGCACCTCGCTCAGGTCGTGGACCGACAGGGCGCCGTCCACGAGCCAGGTGCCGTCTTCCTGCAGGTCGACGCCGAGGGTCTCGGCGTCGTACTCGTCGACGATCTCGCCGACCAGCTCCTCGAGGCAGTCCTCGAGGGTGACGATCCCGGCAACGTCGCCGTACTCGTCAGCGATCACGGCCAGGTGGAACTTGCCCTGCTGCATCTCGCGCATGAGGTGACTGAGCGACTTGTTCTCGGGCACCACGTGCACCGGGCGAGCGAACTCGCGCACCCGCCGGTTCGACCCACCCTGCCGGTCGATGCGGATGAGGTCCTTCGCGTACGCGAGACCGATGACATCGCTGGGGTCGCTGCCGGTGATGGGCAGACGGCTGTAGCCGTGCTCGATGGCCACGTCGAGCGCGGCGCCCACCGTGTCCTCGGCGTCGACCGAGACGACGTCGGGTCGCGGCACCATCACCTCGCGGGCGACGGTGTCGCCGAACTCGATGATGCTCTCGATGAGCTGGCGCTCCTCGTGTTCGATCACCTCGTCGAGGGCGGCGGCGTGCACGATGCCGAGGAGCTCCTGCTCGCTGACGAACGGGCCCTCCTTGAGGCCCTTCCCGGGCAGGAGCACGTTGGTGAGACCGATCAGACCGCGGGAGATGAGGCGCAGCGGTTTGAACGAGACGATGAGGTCGGTGATCCGGGCGGTCGCCAGCGCGGCACGCTCGGCCGACAGCACCGCCCAGGTCTTGGGCATCGCCTCGGAGAGCACGAAGAACACGACCACGTTGAGGAAGAAGCCGATGATGACCCCGGCCGTGCCGAACATGCGGGCGGCCACGAGCGAGGTGAGGAAGGCCTGCCCGGTCTGGCAGAACGTGACGGTGACGAGGACCGGGTTGATGAACCGCTCGGGGTGCGTGACGAGCCGCACGAGCGCCTCGGTCCGCGGGCCGGGGTGGTTCTCGGCCATCGCGTTGGCCTTGACGACCGAGATCCGGTTGAGCGAGGTCTCGGCGACGGCGAAGAAGATCAGCACCAGCAGCAGGACACCGATCGCGATGAGCATGCCGATGTCGGCCCCGGTGATCTCGACGGCGACGAGGGCTGGGGCGGCGGCGAGGGTCATGACTGCTCCTGACGGAAGCCGGCCGGGGCGGGGCCGCCCCAGTGGTGTCGTTCCAACAGATCGAGCTCGGCGGCCCGCATGACGGCGGCCTCCTCGGTGTGGGCGTGGTCGTGGCCAAGGACGTGGAGCACGCCGTGCACCACCAGGAGCGCCAGTTCGTCGTCGAGCGTGCCCGCATGGTCGGGGGCAGCGACGGCCGCGATCGACGGGCAGATCACCACGTCGCCCAGCAGCACCGGGGCCGCGTCGACCTCGGGGGCATCGAGATCGCCCGCATCGAGGTCGGCGGCATCGAGATCGGCGGCATCGAGGGGGAACGACAGCACATCGGTCGGTCCGTCGACACCCATGTGCTCACGGTTCAGCTCGCTCATCTCGTCGACGTCGATGAACGTGAGGGTGAGCTCCCCGAACGCACCCAGGTCGAGCAGCGACGACTCCGCCAGGCGGGCCCAGCGGTCGACGTCGACGGCGACCTCGGCCTGCTCGTCTGCGGCCACCACGACCGCCGCGCCGGCCGAGGATCGGCGGGCGGGCGAGGTCGGGTGGCCGGTGGGACTCGACGGGTCAGGCATGCCGGGCCCCGGCATCTCGTTCGTACGCGGCCACGATGTCGGCCACGATGCGGTGGCGCACCACGTCGGCGGCGGTCAGGCGGACGAAGGACAGGCCCTCGATGTCGGTGAGCACCTTCTCGAGCCCCGCCAGACCGCTGCGGCCGTCGGGCACGTCGATCTGGGTCTGGTCGCCCGTGACGACCACCTTGGACCCGAACCCGATGCGGGTCAGGAACATCTTCATCTGCTCCGGCGTCGTGTTCTGCGCCTCGTCGAGGATGATGAAGCTGTTGTTGAGCGTGCGGCCACGCATGAACGCGAGCGGGGCCACCTCGACGGTGCCCCGTTCGAGCAGCTTCTGGGCACCCTCGAGGTCGACCATGTCGTAGAGCGCGTCGTAGAGCGGGCGCAGATACGGGTCGATCTTGGCCATCAGGTCACCCGGCAGGAAGCCGAGCCGCTCGCCGGCCTCGACCGCCGGACGGGTGAGGATGATCCGCTGGACCTGCTTGGCCTGGAGGGCCTGGACGGCCATCGCCACGGCCAGCCACGACTTGCCCGTACCGGCCGGCCCGATGCCGAAGGTGATCACGTTGTTCGCGATCGCATCGATGTACTTCTTCTGGCCGGCGGTCTTCGGGCGGACCTGCTTGCCCTTGGCACTCTTGAGCACCTGGTGGGTGAGGACCTCGGTCGGCCGTTCATCGGCACGCACCATCCCGATCGCCCGGTCGAGGCTGGCCTCGTCGAGCTCGTGGCCACGCTCCAGCAACCCGACGAGCTCCTCGAACAGCCGGCCCGCCTCGACCACCTCGTCGCCGCGCAGGGTGATCTCGTTGCCGCGAACCGACATCTGGGTGGCCGGGAACCGGCGCTCGATCTGGCGCAGGTGCACGTCGCGCGGCCCCAGGAGGGCGGCCATCAGGTGTGGCCCAGGAACCACCACGGTGGTCGTCGTGTCGATCGCGGTCATACGGGTGGCGCTGGAGCGGGACGCATCCCCTGACACGGTAGCGGCTGGACCGGGCGAGGTCACCGTGTGGGACCCGACATCGCCAGGCGCACCCCGAGGCCGATCATGACCGCACCGCCGAGCGCGCCGAGCTGCTCGATGCGGCGCGGTGAGCGGGCGAACCAGTCGCGCGCCGTGCCGGCCACGAGACCCCACACGCTGTCGGACACGAGCGCGATCGCCACGAAGACCACGCCGAGCAGTGCCATCTGGATCGGCGCAGGGGCACCGCCGCGTTCGACGTACTGCGGCAGGATCGCCGCGAAGAACACGATGGCCTTGGGATTCGCCAGACCGACCACGAGGCCCTCGAGGGCGAAGGACCGACCCGATGGGCGTGTGCCGACCGCGTTGAGCGCGGCCGAGGCGTGACGTCGGCGGCGGATGGCCTGCACACCGAGCCAGATCAGGTAGGCCGAGCCGACGAGCTTGACCACCGTGAACACCGTGATCGACCGCTCGACCAGCGCGCCGAGACCGAGCGCCACGAGCAGCACCTGGAGGTACATCCCGACCGCGTTGCCGACCACCGTCGCCAGGGCGGCGCGACGACCGAACGCGACCGCCCGACCGACAACGAACAGCACGCTCGGGCCGGGCACGGCGATCAGCGCGAACGACACCGCGGCGAAGGCCAGGATCGATCCGGTCGAGGGCATGGCCCGATCATGTCCGATGCCACACGAGCGACAGCGGGTCGATTCCGTCGATCAGCTGCAGCGCGACCAGCTGCAGCGCGGCCAGCTGCAGCGTGTCTGACACCGGTCAGGGGTCGGCGAGGGCGAGGACCTCGTCGAACCCGTCCGAGAGGCACCGCAGGAACGCATCGCCGTCGGGGATCGCCCCGGTGTCGCGGTTGATCCCGATGCAGCACACGCCGCAGTACGACATCAGCGTGAGGTTCACCGAGGACCCGGCGGTGGGCCCGAACGGGAAGAAGCGCTCGACCTCGACCCCGGCGAGGTACATGGGCACCGGCATGCCGGGCACGTTGGACGCCAGGAAGTCGACATGCTTGAGCATGGTGCCGAGCAGCGTCGCCGGGAGCAGGTTGAGGGCACCGGCGATCGCCTCGGTGTGTGCGAGCGAGCGCTCCGACTTGAGCCGCTGACCGAGCTCGTGCAAGGCCTGGATCCGCTCGGCCGGATCCGGGATCTCGATCGGCACGGTGAACCGGAGCACGGTGATGTGGTTGCCTCCGATCTCGTGGCCGTCGTTGCGCAGGCTCATCGGCATGGCCATGCGGAGCTCGTCGACGGTGGCGCCGTGCAGCTCGTGGTAGCGACGCAGGCCCCCGGTGATCCCGGCGAGGAACCCGTCGTTCAGGGTGCCACCGGCCCGGCGCGACGCACGGCGGAGCGGATCGAGCGGGATCTCGAAGGTGTGGAAGCTGGCGTTCAGGGTTCGCCGGGTCATCACCGGCGACTTGGTGTCGAACACCGGAGCGACGACGCGCCCGACCGAGCGGGCCGTCTCGGTCATCTCGGCCACGGTGCCGACGGGATCGCGCAGGAGTCGCAGCAGGTTCGGGACGGCGTCGTGGAGCTGCGACCGGGCCACCGAGGCGACGAACGCGACATCCCGCTCGACTGCGACGCGCCACCGCTGGAAGGTGTCCCAGCCGCCGTGCTCGCCGTCGTCATGGTCGTCGGCGCCAGTGATCTCGGGTGCCCTCGGACGACCGTCGACGATCGCGGCATCACGACGGCCGCCCTCGGGCGGCGACTCGAAGTCGAACAGGTGGGCGGCCAGCTGCACCGCGCCGATGCCGTCGCTGACGACGTGGTGGCTCTTCATCACGAACGCGGCGCGACCGTCCTCGAGCCCTTCGACCAGGGTGAACTCCCAGAGGGGCCGCTCGCGGTCGAAGGCGCGCGCGGCCTCGGCGCGGGCGAGCTCGAGGAGTGCGGGCATCCCGCCGTCGTCCGGAAGCCGGACGCGCTTCAGGTGGAACGAGAGGTCGACATCGTCGACCGGGGCCCATTCGAGGGTGCCGACGTGGAGTGGGGCACGAACGACGCGTGAGCGCAGCGCCGGGACCTGCTCGATGACGTACCGCATCCGGGCGACCACGTCGTCCCAGACCGGCGCCTCGACCAGCACGACCACCCCGAGGATCGTGGAGCGCAGCAGCGGATCGCCCTCGACGGTCCACATGATCGCGTCGGTCTGACTGAGGAACGTCGGGGACTCTTCACCCATGGCGCGAGGCTGTCGGACGGTGGCATCGGTCGCCAGGGTCGAACGTCACACGGCCTCGTCGGGGGTGCGGTCGGCGGCGCCGTCGAGCGCGCCGTCGACGGTCCCGGCCAGCACCTCGGCGAACAACCCCAGCGCCGCCGCGGCGAACGCCTCCATGTTCTGGCCTCGATCGTCGAGACCGGTCAGCACGTGCCGCGTTGCGGCCACCGGGCCGGCCACCGCCACCCAGGCGTGGCCGGCCGGATCGCCGTAGCGGTTGGGCGGTCCGGCCGCGCCGGCCTCGCCGATCCCCCAGGTGGCACCGAGTCGAACGACGGCCGACCGTGCCAGGTAGTCGGCGAACACCTCCGAGGCGCCGCGCATCCCCTCGGGGGTCTCGACCGCACCCTCCATCCAGGCTCGGTTCGCCGCGACCGTGTAGACGACGACACCGCCCAGGTAGTACGCCGACGCGCCGGGGATCGCCAACAGCGCAGCCGACACCAGCCCGCCCGCCGATCCCTCGGCCACCGCGACCGTGGCGCCGGTGGCCCGGAGGTGATCGGCGATCTGCCGGGCGGGCTCGGTCAGCGATGCGGGGAGCATGCGGCCAGCATGTCCGACCGGGCGGGCGCGTGGCGAGGCACGACCGTGGCCCGCTGCGACGCGAGGATTGCGACGACCACGAGGACGGCGCCGGTGAGTTGGGTGGGACTGAGGCCCTGGCCCACGACGACCCACCCGGCGAGCGTGGCGACGAGCGGGCTGAGGAGGCCGAGGAAGCTGACGACGGCGACCGGCAGCTCGCTGATGCCACGGAACCAGTTCACGTAGGCGGCACCGGTCCCGATCACGGCCAGCCATGCGAATCCGGCGAGGTTGGCGAGGTCGAGTGAGGTCGGGAGCCCCTCGGAGATGAGCGCGAGCGGAAGCAGGGCCAGTCCGCCCGCCGTGAGCTGCCAGCCCGTGAAGGTCAGCAGGTCGACCGGGCGCCCCCAGTGCTTGGTCAGCACCACGCCGGTGGCCATCGAGGCGGCACCGCCCAGTGCGGCCATGACGCCGACCGGGTCGAGCGCTGCGTCCGGGCCGAGGACCAGCATCGCGACCCCGCCGATTCCGAGGAGTCCGGCGAGCACGGTGTCGCGCGAGAGGGCATCGCCGAGGATCATCGCCGCGAGGCCCGCTGCGAGCAGCGGCTGGATGGCTCCGGCAGTGGCAGCGACGCCGCCCGGCAATCGGAACGCTGCGACGAAGAGGAGCGCGAAGAACGCGCCGATGTTGAGCATGCCGAGGACCGCCGACCGCCACCACCACACCCCACTCGGCAGGCGGCGCGTGACGAGGAGGAACGCCGCGCCCACCGGGAGTGCACGCACGGTGGCGGCCAACATCGGCCGGCCGGCGGGGAGGAGCTCGGTCGCGACCAGGTAGGTCGTCCCCCAGAGCGCAGGTGTGAGCGCGGTGCGCACCACGACGACGTGGCGCGGTGGGGCTGAGCTCGAATCTCTTGACATGAAGACGATCATTCGGGACCATCCTCTCGATGTCAAGAGATTTCTCTCCACATCGAGAGATCTGGGTAGGATCCGCCCATGCCCCCCGACCACGTCGACGAGATCATCGCCCAGTGGACCCGTGAACGACCCGGCGTCGACGTCGGCGGCATGGCGATCATCGGGCGCATCAATCGCCTGGCCAAGGAGATCCGCCCACGACTCGACGCCGTGTTCGCCGCACACGACCTCGAGTCGTGGGAGTTCGACGTGCTCGCAACGCTGCTGCGCACCGGTCCGCCACACCAGCTCACGCCGGGACAGCTCCTCGAGTCGATGATGATCACCTCGGGAGCGATGACGAACCGCCTCCAGCGACTCGAGGAGCGCGGGTTCCTCGAGCGGACCAAGAGTCCGACCGACGGTCGACAGGTGCTCGTGACGCTCACCGACACCGGTCGCCGTACGGTCGACGCGGCGCTGCTCGACCATGCCGCCAACCAGCGACAGATCCTCGCCGCACTCGACCGAGACCAGCAGGAACGCCTGATCGAGCTGCTCCGTGCACTCGGCGATGCGCTCCACTCGAAGCAGCCGACCGATCCGGATCAGGGGCTCGACACAGGGGCGTAGAGCATCGGATGTGCCGGTGGGCGGCCCGATGCGGGGTCAGCCGTCGGCGAGCGGAGCCAGCAGCGCATCGAGCGCCGCGGCGATGGCGGGATCGATCTCGTCCTCGTCGACCAACTCCGCCAGGTCCTCGCGAAGCTTGCGGGCCTCGCTGCGTTGGCTCCCGCCGGGCGCCTCGAGCACCGAGCGGAGGTCCTCGGCGAGATCCTCACCCCCCTCGCCGACCAGATCGGGGTCGCGCTCGAGCTGTTCGAGGAAGACCGCGAGGTCGTTGGTGGCGGCGAACCCGGGGATGATCTCGCCCGTGGGCGGCTCCGTCACCGGCGGGTCCGTCACCGGCGGCTCGGTCGCGGCCGGTTGCGTCGCGGGCGGCTCGGACACCGACGGATCAGCCGAGGCGTCCGGTGCCACCGTGTCCGGTGCGACGAGCTCGGACCGATCGTCGCGACCCGTGGCCCAGATCACGACCGCTGCACCGAGGGCCAGGACCAGCCCGAACACCAGCACGGCACCGAGACGACGCGGCGACCCCGCTCCTGACGGCTGCTCGACATCTGCGGGCACGTGTGGTGGTGGCAGCGCGGCGGGCAGCACGCGCGTGTCGCTCGCCGGCGGGCCCGACGTCGCGACCGGCGTGTCGACCACCGCGAGCACCTGCGTCGGTACCGACGCCTCGGGGGACGCGGCGCCCGGAGCCCACGCCTCGTCCAGTGCGGCGGCCATCTCGCCGGCGGTCGCGAAGCGATCCACGGGCGACCGCTCGAGCGCCCGGGCGACCAGGGCGGCGAGCGCCGCAGGGACCTCGGGCCGCAACGAGCGCACGTCGGGGGCGGGTTGCGACTGCTGCACCATCGCCGCCGCCACCATCGAATCGGCCTCGAACGGCGGGCGGCCGGTCAACATCTCGAAGATCACGATGCCCAGCGCGTAGACGTCGGTGGCCGGGCCGACCGGGCTCCCGACGGCCTGCTCGGGCGCCAGGTACCGGGGCGTGCCCATCACGGTGCCCGTGGCGGTCAACGAGCCCTCGAGGTCGTCGAACCGCTTGGCGATGCCGAAATCCGCGAGCTTGACGACGTCGTGCCCGCCGCCGTGCCCACCGCCCTCGCCCTCGTCGCCGCCAGCCAGTAGCACGTTCGCCGGCTTCACGTCGCGGTGCACGATGCCGGCGGCGTGGGCGGCCGCCAGCACCGAGGTGAGCGGCGCGGCGATGGCCATCACCTCGGGGATCGGCAGCGGACCGCGGCGAGCGAGCAGCTCGGCCAGGGACTCCCCCTCGACGAGCTCCATCACCATGAACAGATCGCCGTCGTCCTCGCCCGCGTCGAACACGGTGACGGCGTGGCGATGGTGGAAGCCCGCCGTCGTGCGCCCCTCGGTCACGAACCGTTCGCGCCCCGCCGGGTCGGCCGACGCCACCAGCGACGCGTCGAGCAGCTTCACCGCGACCCGGCGCCCGAGCCGCTCGTCGTGCGCCTCGTGCACCCGCGACGTGCCCCCGGCACCGATCTGGTCGCCGAGCACGTAGCGCCCGGCCAGTCGTCTGGCCATGACGCGCACGGTACCCGTGCCGGGGCCGACCTGGCCTGCGGCCGGGCGCCCAACGTCGGGGACCCGGCGCGCGAGGGGTCAGGCGGCGCCGAGATGACGAGCGAGCTTGCTCATCGTCTGCATGCCGAGCTCGACAGCGCCGAAGCCGATGCCGGCGTCTCGCTGCGCGACGGTCGGGTGGAGCTGCCGCAGCGTCAGCACGGTCTTGCCGTCGGCTTGCGCGTCGAGGGTGATCGTCACTCGAAAGCGCGCCGGGTCATCGTCGATGTCGGACCCGTGATCCATCACCAGCCGCTCGCCCGGGACGATCTCGAGGTAGTCGAAGCGATTCGTGTACAGGGTGCCGTCGCCCGAGACCATGTCGAAGCGCGCTCGGCCGCCTGGGCGCACGTCCATCTGGCGGACGGTGCAGGTGAACCCCTCGGGGCCGAACCACTGGCAGAAGGCGTCCGCATCGGTCCATGCCGCGAACACGGCGTGGCGTGGGGCGTCGAGGACTCGAACGAGGACGATCTCACGGTCGAGGGCCCACGTCGTTCGATCGGGGGCGGACGGATCATCGTTCATGGTGTCTCCAGTGTCGGTACGGATGCCGAACCGTCGGATGCGGTGCGGTCGGAGGTGAGCCCGAGATGCGCGTCGAGGCGGTCGAGGCGGTGGTCCCAGGCAGCTCGGGTGTGCTCGGCCCATGCGGCGATCTCGACCAGGGGTTCCGGCTGCAGCCGGCAGGGCCGCCGCTGCCCGTCGCGGCCGCGACTGATCAGGCCCGCCTGCTCGAGGACCTTCAGGTGACGCGAGATGGCCGGGAGACTGATCGGGAAGGGCTCGGCCAACTCGAGCACGGTGGCCTCGCCCTCGGCCAACCGACGCACGATCGAGCGCCGGGTCGGGTCGGACAGGGCGGCGAAGACGACGTCGAACCGATCGGGGGCCGTCACGGTCATCGTCACCGTAGCTCCTGCAGATACTTCACAACACAGTTATTTAACCGAACAGCTAACCACCGTCAAGTGGGAACGTGGTTCGCCGCCCGGGCGCTCGACGCGCGGGCGCACGTCCCCCCGTCCGTGGCCTATGGCCCAGAAGTACTGGACGTACGACTTGGGCTGCGGTCGGCTTCCCCGGCAGTCAGGCCGTCGATCATCGTCACGTAGGGGAGGCAGTTGGCTGCAACGAAGAACGAGCGGGCGTCAGCCAGTTCTGTGCTCACTTCTGGGTCGGCTGGGCCGAAGGCGATGGCGGCATCGATGGCGACCAGCGCCGCCGGCCAGCCAAGGCCGAGGTCGAGAAGGGCGTGACGATGCTCGAGGACGGCGCCGACTCGCGAACCCGCCTGGCCAAGGACGAAGTCGACGGAGCCGGCGAGAGCATCCCGGCCGAGCAGGACCATGTGTGTCGCGTGCGTCGTCTCGTCAAGTTGCCGCAATGCCTGTTTCGCTCGTTGGGGATGTCCGGCCCAGAGGGAGCAGCGCGCTGCGCTCAGCCACGCCGCCGGCATCAGTCCGTGGTCTGCTTCGGCGCAGGACCACGCTGCGGATTCGGCGTCTCCGAGCCGGCCGCCGGCAGTCGCGATGGCAACAGCCGCCGGCCCCAGCCATGATGCGAAGAGGTCGCCGTCCACGTGTGGCTCGAGCGCGAGCAGTTGCTCGTACAGGACCGAGACGTCCTGTCCGCGTGACGCGGCGATGACGATCGAGAGGCTCAACATCGAGCCGAGCTCTGACCCTTCCCACCCGTCCAAGGGGATCATCTCGAGCGCATGGTCGAGGTCGTCCCAGTCGCCAAGGCTCTGAGCGAGCTCGACTCGTATGCCGAGCATCCACCGTTCGGTGCCCGTCGCTCCGACCCGCCGGGCGAACGACATGCCCTCGACGGTGAGGGCATGCGCGCGTCGAGGGTCATGTTCCATCAGGATCCACGCAAGGTTGGATTTCCCGCGCAGGAGCGTGCCGAGCTGCCCCGACTCCTCAGCGAGTCGGATGCCCTCGGTCAGTGCATCGATGCCTCGTTCGATACGTCCGGGGCGCAAGCAGCAGGTGCCGTGGGTGACGAGTGCATCGGCCTTCAGCCCGATGGCACCGTGATCGTTCGCGACCGACACAACACGTTGTGCCAGGAGGGACCCCTCTTCGCTCTCACCTTCGAAGTCGAGTGCGCGAGCGAGTTGCACTTGCAGCATGCCCAGCCGCAACGCGTCCACTCGGCCTGTGTGCTGCTCGATCGCTCGTTCGAGCACCGCTCGTGCCGCATCCGAACGCCCGAGCCGAAACAGCGTCTCCCCGATCACACAGGCAACTCGTGCGGCGGCGTCGGCGTCACCGGCCCGTTCGTGGAAGTCCAGTGCCTCCTCGAGCCCCGTGAGGACATCGGCGTAGTTGCCGATCTCGATCGCGGCCTCGGCCCGCCGTTCCTGGAAGAACGCGCGTTCACCTGCCGCGACGCTGAGCTCGAGAGCGTCAGCTGCCAGTGCAACGACTTGGCCGAACGCTCCCAACAGCCACGCCGTGTCGATGGCCGATCGAATCGACCCCACCGCGCGAGCCGCGAACACGTTGGCGTCCGGTGTGCTCGGCGCGCACTTGTACGCAGCCAGGTCGTGCGCGGCGATGGCACCTGCGTGATCATCGTCACGACTCGATTCCAGATGCCGAGCGACCGAACTGTGCAGTCGTCGACGATCCAGCCGCGACAACGTGTTGTATGCGATCTCACGAACGAGGCCTTGCGTGAACTGGTACGAGTGGTCATCGTCGGCGGCGGTGTCCTCGACGAGCACGGCGGCGCCCACGAGCGAATCCAGCTCCGGCAACAGCGCTCGCAGCTCGGCGCCGCACATTGCGGCAAGCGTGCCCGCCGTGAACCGATCGCCCAGCACCGATGCCTCCAAGGCCCTCGTCCTGACCGCTGGTGGAAGCGTGTCCAGGCGGGCTGCCACCAGCGCCGTCAGGCTCTCTGGGATCTGAATGGTGCCGACGACACCAGACAGCTCGTACCCGGCGCCCGAACGAACGATCTTCCCCTCGACGGCCAGTAGGCGCACGATCTCCAAGGCGTACAACGGGATGCCTTCACATCGTCGGACGACACCCGATGAGACATCGACCGCTAGGCCCGGCACCAGGGCACCCAGGATGTCGGCAACGACGGTGGCCGCCAGGGGCTGCAACTCCACGCATACCGTCGAGGCGCTTCCCGACCACTCCGGTCGACGTTGCAGCAACTCCCGTCGAGCCAATGTGACCACGAGAATCCGCTCGTCGCGAACCCAACCCAGGAGGTGGTCGATGAAGTCCAGGGACGTCTCGTCGGCGGACTGGACGTCATCGAAGACCAACACGAGTGGACGTCGCTGCGCAAGCCGTTCGATCAGCAACCGCCACCTCGAGAACAACTCGGTGCCGGCAACCCCATCGGCGTCGACACCCAACAGACGCAAGAGCGCCGGCTCGATCCACGCCCGCTCGACCGAACTCTCCACCGTCTCGGCGAGGAGTCGGTCGATCCGCGCGCGTGTCGACGCGTCATCGGCGGACTCCTCGACATCGGCCAACGTGCGTACCATCTCGGCGAACGCAGCCAACGTCGTGCCGAGCGCAGCGGATTGCGAACGCCCGTAGAGGACCGTCGCCCTCGGTCGCATCACGTGACGGAACTCTTCTGCCAGCCGGGTCTTGCCGACACCCGCGTCACCGATGACCGACACCATCAGCGCTCCTCGACCCGTCGATCCTGCTGCTTGCACGAGCTCGAGCAGCTCCGCGTCTCGTCCGAGGAACGGTGCAAGGACCCCGGATGCGTCGCCCCGCCGCGGGCCACGAGCAACCCACGTCGCGATCGGGGCGCCCTTGCCCTTCAACAGCTGCGCACCAGCGTCGTCGAATTCGATGCGCGAACCGGCGGCGCGAAATGTTCCCGCGCCAACCAACACCGTTCCCGGCAACGCCGCGCTCTCCAGACGCGCCGCCGTGTTCACGAGATCGCCGATGACCATCCCTGCGTCCTGACCGCTCATGTCGACTGCGGCCTCGCCGGAGTTCACTCCCGCCCGCGCTCCGATCCCCTCCCCGATCGCTGCGACACCCTCCAATATCTCCAACGCCGCAAGTACCGCCTGCTCCGCATCGTCCTCGCGGACGGTGCGAGCACCCCACACGGCCATCACACCGTCACCCATCAACTTGTCGACGACGCCGCCGTGACGAGCAATCGCCGTCCGGGCGAGCTCGAAGTAGCGAGCCAGCATCGCCCGCACATCCTCGGAGTCACGGCCCTCGCTGAACGGAGTGAACCCCACCAGATCGACGAACAGCACCGAAACGAAACGGCGTTCGGCCAGCACCGAAGGCGACACCTCGTCGAGCTTCGATCCACATCCTCCACAGAACCGATGACCCGAGGGGTTCGAGAACCCGCACGACGCACAGGTCATCTCGATGCGCACCTGGCCCCTGCTTGGATCACTCGGCTCCACCCGATCACCTTCACGTTCACGCCGCGCCGGACCGTTGGATGGTAGATGGCCCTGGAGGCCGCTCGGACAAGGTGCCACCTGGGGGTTCCTCTCGGCCCCGAAATGGCCGAACCCCCAGGTCAGGGGGTTTGCCCGATGCGGCGATGGTCAGTCAGATGAGGTGATCCAGCCGGTCAGCCCAGCCTCGCTGTTCGACCCAGTCATGAAGTAGTGGTACTCCAGCCCCTCGTAGGCACCCTCCCCGACGTAGTGGCCCTCTCCGTAGTTGTACGGCGAGACCCCCTCCGCAGCTGGCAGGACGCCGACGAGATCGACGATCCCATGTGCGGACCCGCGCCACACCCCTTGATCGTTCGTCAACGTTGCGTCCTGCGCGGTCCACGTGCCTCCGGTGGCCCAATCGGCAACACCTCCTTCTGCTCGTTGCGGCCGATCCATCGAAGCCGATTGCCGAACATGGGGTGACTCCGCTGGAAGCCGACGAGCGACCAGACATCGATGTGCATCACCAGCATGGACCCGTCGGTCCGCAACGAGCAGAGTCAAGTGGCCCAACGCGGCACTGATCGACGAGCACGAGCCTCTCGTGCAGCCCCACGTCGCCGGACACGGGCCGTTACGACTCGTCGGGGGTGACCGTCCAGTTGATGTTGCCCTCGGTATCGGTCACGACATCGACGGTGGCGGTGAACCCATCTGGGTCCGTGGCCGTGCACTCGAACGACGCGCCACCCTCGATTGCCTGCAAGCGGTCCTCGCCACAGTCCACGGCGATGTCGACTCCCAGCTGACTCGTTTGATCGTCGGCGATGGCCGCCTCGACCACGCGCATGTCGTACAGCAGGTCGAGCGTGCTGAACTCCACGTCGAGGTCCTCGTTCACCACTTCCACCGTGACGCGCATGTCCTCGTCGAGGTCGGTCAGCTGCAAGGCGCAGATGAACTCGGCGCCGACATCGAGGTCGTCTTGCTCCGGGCACTCGACCGCAGTCACGCTGGTGTCGAACGATGCAAACGCAGCATTGACCTCGCTGGTGATGCTGGCCTCGAGCTTGGCGATGTCGGGGCCGCCGACCGTGCAGGCGGACAGCACCGCAAGTCCGGCGGCAGACGCGATGACTTGGATGCGACGGCCCACCGCCTCACGCTAGCGGACCGGTCCGAGCTACTCGGAGTGTCTGCGCCCGCGTCGACGGACCGCCTCATGACGTCGACCGAGCAAGCCTGGTGGGCGTGACCCCGATGTGCCGGTCAGGGCGATGGAGAGCGGCGCGGATCTTCAGCGACGTGCCGATCGCCCAACTTGCGGGACGATCTCGGTTCCCGCACCACCCGAACCGTGGGCGGTGGCCGAGGCCCCTGAGCATCGGTCGGCCCACAGGGCCGCCAACTCCGAGAGGCCCTCGAGGCCGCCGACGTCATCAACGTTGGCCATGACACCGAGATGCGCCGCGACTCGTCACCGGTGACGGCGCTGGAACCATCAAGGGCTCGGGAGGGCACCCCGGACCAGGTCGGAATGCTTCCAACCCGATCCGGGGATCTCTTCCAAAGCCCCAGAGAGGCGACGCCGGGAATCGAACCCGGGTACAGGGCTTTGCAGGCCCTTGCCTAAGCCACTCGGCCACGTCGCCAGGTGGGTGAGGATAGCGGTACGACCGGAGATCGCTCCCCGTCGGGCATCACCGCCCGAGGTCTGGCACGCTTCGGGCCGTGCACCATCGTTCTGTCGTCGCCCTCCTCGCCGCTGCGCTGCTCGTGACCGCCGCATGCTCCGGATCCGAGGACGACGCATCCCCCACGGTCCCGGCCACCGAGGCACCCGCGGCGACGCAGGCCCCGCCCGAACCTGAGCCGACCGCTGCGCCGACCACGCCCGAGACGACGCCGGCCACCACGCCCGAGACCACCGAGGCGCCGACCCCCGAGACCACCGAGGCACCCGTCGAGCCGACGCTCGAGTTCGCCGAGCCAGGGCCGTACGGGATCGGCGTCACCACCGTGCAACTGCCGACGGGCCCGCTCGTGGAGATCTGGTATCCCGCTCCCGAGGGCACCGAGGGCGAGATCTCCTACGACATCCGTGACTTCACACCACAGGCGATCCGCGACCTCCTCACCGCCGACATCCCGGCCTCGTTCACGCACCCGGGGGCCCGCGACGTCGAGGCGGCCGAAGGGTCGTTCCCGGTGGTGCTGTTCAGCCACGGGTTCACCGGCATCCGTCTGCAATCGAGCTTCCTCACCTCGCACCTCGCGAGCCACGGGATGATCGTGGCGGCCCCCGACCATCCGAGCCGCGACCTGCCGAACGTGCTCGGCGGGACCGCATCAGGTGATCGCCAGGCCTCGGTCGACGACCTGCTCGGCACCCTCGACCTGGTGCTCGCCCTCGGCGACGACCCCACGAGCCTGCTGGCCGGACGGATCGACGGCGACCGGGTCGCGACCCTCGGCCACTCCGCCGGCGGCGGCACCATCCTGGGCGCCTCGCTCGATCCGCGGATCGACGGCTACGTCTCGATGGCCGCCGGTGGTCCGGCTGAAGGCGCCGAGTACCCGCAGGTCCCGAGCTTCTTCCTTGCGGGAGCGACCGACGGTGTCGTCACCCCGACCGAGCGGACACGCCCGGCCTTCGAGGGCGCTCCCTCCCCGACCTGGTACTGGGAGATCGCCGAGACCGGCCACAACGGGTTCGACGACTTCTGCACGTTCGGCAACGGCACCGGGATCATCGGGATCGCGGAGGCCTCCGGGCTCGGTGGACTGCTCGACGCACAGCCGCAGCTCCGCACGCTCGGTGAGGACGGCTGCGTCCCGCCCGCCGCACCCGTCGACCTGGCATTCCCACTCGTCCGTCACGGTGTCGCGGCCTGGCTGACCTGGCTCTTCGACGGGGCCGAGGGCGCCCCGACGCTGATCGGCGCCGACGTCGCCGCGACCGGCGATCTCGCAGTCGAGGTGGCCGAGCGGTGAACCGGCGGCGGCACACGACGCTGATCGCAGCGGTGCTCGGCGCGGCGACGATCCTCGGCGCGACCGCCTGCACCCCGGCCGAGCCCGCGGCCGCCCCCGCCGGAGACGCGTGTCGCAACCTGGTCGACGAGGCCGCCGAGCAGGCCGAGATCGCCGACCAGATCATCCTGCTCGACCGGGCCCTCGTCGTCTGCCGATCGTTCGCCCGCATCGACGCCGCGCTCGAGCAGCACCCGAGCCTGCTCGGCTTCGACACCGTCACCTTCGTCGCCAACCGATGCGTCACGGCCCCCGACACCGATGTGGCCCGGTCCACGATCTGCACCGAGGCCGTCGCCACGACCATCGTGCCGGTCATCACCCTGCCCGAGGAGGTCTACGTCGGCACCACGCTCGACGGCCGCAGGGTGGAGATCCGTCCGCGACCCGACGCACCGTTCGTCGGCGGCAATCCGACGGCGATCGTCGCCATCGTCGACATCGCGAACGAGGACGGGTGCGTGGGCGTCGTCGCGGAGCGGGAGCGGTGGACGTCGCTGGTGAACGACCCGGTTCTGGGCGACGAGGCCTCGGTCTATGCCCAGCACGCCACGAACGTCCTGGCATTCCTCGACTGTGACGGCTGAGGCGACGCCCGGAACGGCGACCGTCGGAGCGGGATCGGTAGCATCCGGTCAGTGACGGCCGGGGCGGGCATCGACGATCAGTGGGCGGAGCGTCACCCCCGGTGGGCGCCAACCGATGCCGGGCGCGTCCTCGACCTGGTGCGCGACGGGGTCGTGGTGATCGACGACCGGGCGATCGTTCGGTACGCCAACATGGTCGTGGCCGACCGGCTCGGGCTCGCCCCCGCCGACCTCGTCGGCGTGGACCTGCACGTGGCGGTGCCCGGGCTCGACGCGACCGGCTTCGGTCGCCTCCTCGACCAGGTGGCCACGACAGGTGGGCCGAGCCTCACCGTCGAGTACCTGCCGCTGCTCGCCGAGTGGTTCGAGGTGCAGGCCGCCCCGGTCGAAGGCGGCACGCTGCTCATGATCCGCGAGGTCACCGAGCA
>CAYRXQ010000035.1:0-284 GCA_964428115.1 uncultured Ilumatobacteraceae bacterium | reverse complement strand
AGCGGCACCGCTCGATCATCCGCGCCGTCGATGAGGCGATCACCTCGCTGACCTCGTTCACCGACACCGTGTTCGGCGTCTTGCGCGTGCTGCGGGACCAGACCGACTTCCCGTATGCCGAGGCCTGGTACCTGCCCCGCGGGTCTGATCGTCTGATCCTGCTCGCCACCGACCACGACCCCGCCGACGAAGCCCTCGCACGCTTCGTCGAGTTCAGCCAACAGGTCGAGCTGGACGTCAACAGCGTGCCGTACCGCGCCCTCGCGACGGGGATGCCCGTCGCC
>CAYRXQ010000034.1:0-19522 GCA_964428115.1 uncultured Ilumatobacteraceae bacterium | reverse complement strand
ACAGAAACGACCGGCCGGTGAACGCGCCGGTGGTCGCCGGAACGGACGCGACGTAACACGACCAACGTCACGACGTTGCCCGCAAGTGCCAGGGCCGACAGGACGATCATCGAGGTCGGGTCGGGCAGCTCGACGTCGACGACGAGCCGCCGGACCACCTCGGCCAAGCCGACGAGCGCGAGACCGAGCTGGAGGTAGCCGCTGGCACGGGCGAGCTGCTTCTTGCGCGCCGCCGCAGTGCCGACGGCGGCGAGGCTGAGCGCGTAGACGCTGGCGTCCGCGCCCATGTCGAGGGCGTCGGCGACGAGCCCCATCGAGCGGCTGATCAGGCCGACCGTGAGCTCCCCCACGAAGAACCCGGCGTTGATCACCAGCGCCACGACGAGCGCCGTGCGCTCTCGGCGCGGGTTGCCGGCGGCGCCGATCTCGCTGGTGTCGTCGACGTGACGGGCTCCGAGATCCAGCGACTGCAATGCCGCGTCGATGGCATCGAGGCCCGATCGGTGGTCGATGAGCACGTCGCGTCGGTCGAGATGGAACTCGATGCGGTCGATGCCGTCGATGTGGGCCAGCGCCATGCGCACGAGCTGCTCCTCGGCGGCGCAGTCCATGGCGGCGATGTGGAAGCGGCTGACGGTCACGGCGATCTCCACGTCGAGTTGACCACACGCGGTCGCCCGGGTCTCGCACCGACCGAGCTGCAGCGCACGCAGCTGCAGCGCGCGCAGCTGCAGCGCGCGCAGCTGCAGCGCGCGCAGCTGCAGCGTGTCTGACACCGGAGTGGGGGGCGTACCGTTGGGGGATGGGCAGTCCCGATCTCGGCATCATCGATGAGCACACCACCGAGCTGTGGGCCGGTCTCGTGCCGGTGCTCTCGGACTACATCGCGATCCCGGCGCTCTCGCCCGGCTTCGACGCCGACTGGGCGGCCAACGGGCACCTCGAGCGTGCCGTCGACCTGATCACCTCGTGGTGCCGCGATCGGCCCATCCCCGGGATGACCGTCTCGGTCCACCGTCTCGAGGGTCGCACCCCGGTGGTCGTGTGCGAGATCCCAGCAACCGGCGGTGCCGAGGACGCACCGCCGGTGCTGCTCTACGGCCACCTCGACAAGCAGCCCGAGATGGAGGGCTGGCGCGCCGACCTCGGCCCGTGGACGCCGGTGCTCGAGGGCGACCGGCTCTACGGCCGCGGCGGTGCGGACGACGGCTACTCGGCCTTCGCCGCACTCGGCGCCATCGAGGCGGTGCAGGCCGCCGGCGGCGCGCACCCGCGGTGCGTGGCCCTCATCGAGGCAAGTGAGGAGTCGGGCAGCCCCGATCTTCCCACGCACGTCGCGGCACTCGCCGAGGTCATCGGGACGCCGCAACTCATCGTCTGCCTCGACTCCGGTGCCGCCGACTACGAGCACCTGTGGATCACCACCTCGCTGCGCGGCATGGCTCACGGCAACCTCACCGTGCGCGTCGTCGAGGAGGGCCTGCACTCCGGCGGCTACGGCGGCGTGGTGCCCGACGGCTTCCGCATCCTGCGCCAGTTGCTCGAGCGGATCGAGGACAGCGCCGACGGTCGGGTACTGCTCCCCGAGGCCTGGGCGACGGTGCCTCCCGAGACCCACGCCGCGCTCAAGCGGGCCGCCGCGCTCGTCGGCGCCGGTCGGGTCGCCGAGGTGCCGTGGACCCCCGGCGTCCGTCCGGTCACCGGCGACGACCCCTTCGAGGCGTTGCTCGCCTCCACCTGGCGGCCGCAGCTGACCGTGGTGGGCCAGGACGGCCTCCCACCGACGGCCCGCGCCGGAAACGTCCTGCGCCCCGAGACGACCCTCAAGCTGTCGCTGCGCCTCCCGCCGCACGTCGACCCCGACGTGGTGCTCGCGGCACTCGAGCACGCGCTCACCGCCGATCCGCCCTACGGCGCACAGGTGACCTTCGACGATCGCGGTGGCGCGTGGGGGTGGGCCGCTCCGCCCACCGCGCCGTGGCTCGAGGACGCGCTCCAAGCCGCGTCCGACCGGTTCTTCGGCGCCCCGGCCCTGCAGTTCGGCGAGGGCGGCACCATCCCGTTCATGGCGATGCTCGGCCAGCGCTTCCCCGGCACGCAGTTCCTCGTGACCGGCGTCCTCGGCCCGCACAGCAACGCCCACGGCCCGAACGAGTTCCTCCACCTTCCGACCGGCCGCAAGATCACCGCCACCGTCGCGGCCGTCCTCCACGCCGCCGCCCAACCGCACTGATCTCGGGCCCGATCTGTACATCTGCGGTATGCACCAGTTGTACACTTGCATCGTGGACGTCGCCGTCAGCGAACTCAGAGCGCACCTCGGCCGATGGATCGACGCAGCGCGGGACGGCAACGACGTCGTGATCACCGACCGAGGAACGCCGGTCGCCCGGATCGTCGCGATCGACTCGACCCCGATCATCGATCGCCTCACTGCGCAGGGCGTCATCAGCCGTCCGCCCCGATCCACCCGGCCGGTGGCCGGTGTTCGGCCACGACCGACGCCGAAGCGCCCGGTCGCGGACATCGTCGGTGAGCAGCGTCGCTGACGGTGGCCCTCGTCTACTTCGACTCGAGCGCGCTCGTGAAGCTCGTGCTCGACGAGGTCGGCTCCGATCTCGTGGCGACTCTGTGGAACGCGTGTGACGTCGCGCTGTCGAGCCGCCTGGCGTATCCCGAGGTCTGCGCAGCGCTCGCCGCAGCGGGCCGGAACCGCGACCTGACCGAGTCGGAGGTGGCTGCGGCGCTCTCGGACTGGGAGCTGTTCTGGGCCTCGATGCGGCAGGTCGAGCTCTCGTCCGACGTCGAACGTGCTGCCGGATCGCTGACGGCAACGCATCAGCTCCGCGGGGCCGACGCGGTGCACCTCGCCAGTGCGCTCGCACTCGGCTCCGCCGACCTCACGGTCGCGGTCTGGGACCGGCGCCTCCACGCCGCTGCCGCAGCAGTCGGCCTGGCCGTCGCTCCCGCGATCCTGCCCTGACCCGCGCCCGCCGAGGTCGCACTCGTCGTCGTCGGGAGTTCTCTTCGCCGTCGACCTGACGCTGCTCGGCGTTCAGGTGGCACTCGTACCTTCCGGGCGCATGAACCGCAGCGTCTCGCCCCGCCGGGCCGGCCTCCTCCTGCTCACCCTCGGTCTGTTCACCGCAGCGGCGTGTGGCGGCGACTCCGCCGCCGACCCGGCGCCGGCATCCACCACCGCCGAGGCCACGACCACAACCGAGCGCAACTCGACGGCGACCACCACCACCGAGGTCAGCACGACGGTCGCGACCACGACCACCGCTGCTGCGAGCACCACGACCAGCGAGCCGCCGGCACCCGTGCGGGTGATGGTGACCAACGACGACGGCGTCGGCGCGGCCGGCATCGACGCACTGGTCACGGCGCTCGCCGAACTCGACGGACTCGAGATCACCGTGGTCGCCCCGGCCGAGCAGCAGAGCGGCAGCGGCGGCACGACAACCGACGGCGAGCTCACCGCTGCCTCGGCGACCACGGCCTCGGGCTTCGAGGCGACCGCGATCGACGGCTTCCCCGCCGACACCGTCATCTGGGCCATCGACGACGGCGGTCTCCCCGAGCGCCCCGACCTCGTGATCTCCGGCATCAACGAGGGTCAGAACCTCGGGCCGTTCCTCGACCTGTCGGGCACCGTCGGCGCGGCACGCGCTGCGGCCACCCGCGGCATCCCGGCGATCGCCGCGAGCCAGGGGCTGGCCGCCGGCGGCACGACCGAACCCGACTTCGAGGCCGGCGCGGCCGCGGTCGTCGCCTACCTCGACGAGCACCTCGACGAGCTCCTCGCGCCGTCATCCGACGACGCCACCCAGTCGGTGATCAACATCAACGTGCCGAGCTGCGCGTCGGGGACCTCGATCCGCGGCACGGTCGAGGTACCGGCCCAGCCGGTCGTGCCCGACCCCGGGCTCGCCCTCGCCCCGCAGGACTGCGCCAGTGCCACCGAGCAACCCGCGGGCGACGTCGACGCGTTCGCCGTCGGCTTCGCCACCATCAGTACGGTCTCGCCGATGCCGCCACGGGAGGCCATGGAGACGCGACTCGGGATCGAGCTCGGCGACGAGGACCTCGCCGCAACGGTCACCGCGGCGGTCGACGACGGCACGGTCTCACGCCTCGATGCCCTCGCGGGCGCCGATCTGTTCGGCGGACCGGTGCTCGCGTACACGCCCACGACCGCGGCGCCCGGCGAACTGGACTCGCTGTGGGTGTTCGCCTTCGGCTACCGCTTCGCCCCCGGCGTGACGCCGCCGCCCGACGGCGCTGTGCCGCCGATCGACGCGCTCGTTCCCGGACCGGTGAACGAGGCGCTCGCGCAGGCTGCCGCCGATGTTGTCGCCGAGCACCCGATGCCGATCATCGCCCAGTGGGAGGTCGCCCGGGTGCTCGAGCAGCTGGGCGTCCCGAACGTCATCTCGGTCGAACCCGACATCGCCGCCGACGGCACCGTCACGTACCTCAGCACCGTGGGCGTCACCGAAAAGGGTCAGCGACTCGCAGTGGAGGCGGGTGTCGATCCGGGGCGTGCCGGGGTGCTGTGCTTCGCCGATCACGCCGTGCGCTGTCAGATGACGATGCGTGCCGCCGGGCTCACCGCGGAGGTCCCCGAGGGCGTGGCGCTGCCGAACGACTACGACGCCGAGTCGGGCCAGCCGTGGACCCGCGAGCGCAGCGCCTACCTCCCGACCGACCTCCTGGGCCGCTCCCTCCTCCCCGCCTGATCTGGCTCGGTTCAGCGCTCGGCGCTGCGCCGGCTGATCGGCGGCCCCGACGCGCTGCAGCGACATCGCGCGACGACGTCGTTTCGATGGCGGCGAGACGGGGTACCAATCGTCCGTCCCGCCGCCGCAGCTGGGCGATCCGCTCGGCCGCGCTGCGCCCCGACCACGCCCAGGAGGACACCGCCATGAACGACCACGAGCCGGCCACCGGTCGAACGACCGCCGACGAAGGCGTCGAGCACGTCCTCGACGACACCGCGCCTCCCCGAGTCGAACGATCCGATCGCGACGTCGATGACCATGCGCGGCACGACGACGACCCCGACGACGAGAATCGGATGACGAAGATGTACTGGCGCTTCGGCGCCATGATCGCCACGTCGACAGCGGTCATGTTCGGGCTGACGTACCTCACCACGTACGAGTTGGCCCATGTCGAGTGGAGCGAGACCCGCTTCTACATGTCGCTCGTCATGGGCTCCACGATGGCCGCCATCATGCTGCTGTTCATGCTCGGCATGTACAAGAGCCGAGTCGTCAACGCCGCGATCCTCGGCGCGTGCGTCGTGGTGTTCGCGTCCGCGCTGTGGCTCGTTCGCAGTCAGACCACCGTGCAGGACAGCTCGTACATGCGGGCGATGATCCCGCATCACTCGGTCGCCATCCTGACGAGTGAGCGCGCCGAGCTGACCGATCTGCGGGTACTCGAGCTGGCCGACGAGATCATCCTCGCCCAGCGCCGCGAGATCGCCGAGATGCAGTGGCTCATCGACGACATCGCCGAGAACGGCGAGGTGCGGACGGATGCCGAACTCGAAGCTCGTCCGATCCCGGAGTTCACCTTCACGAACGGGCGCGACGAGCTGTCCGCCGACGACTGACGACGCGAGCTGCGCCGAGGCGAGGAGAGTGAGCGACGGCCGAACAGGCGGTCGTGAACGACCACGATCGTGCTCTCGACATCGATCGGTACGCTCCGTCCGGTGAGCGCACGAAATCCCTGGGTCACCGCACTCGTCGCCATCGCGGCCGTCGCGGCCGTCGCCGTCGCCGCGGCCGTCGCGGTCGGGCTGGGCACGGTCCGGACCGAGACCGTCGTCGAGGAGTCGTTCGACTCAGCACAGATCACCGATGTTCCGGTCGTCATCGCAACGCAGCAGTCCGGCGGATTCGAGCTGTTCGGCCTGCAGCTCGATGCCCCGGATCGGTGGCTCAGCATTGCGGTCAAGCCTCCTCCCGACTGCCTGCGCCCGGAGGGCGACGTCGAGGTGGTGATCGGCGGAGAGGGCTGCGAAACCGTCGAGTCGGTGGCTGGGCCGGTCCGCGGCGGCGGGATCACGGCGGAAGGTGAGCGGGGGGTCGAGCTGTGGGTCGAGGTCGACGCCGAGTGCCACCGGTCGGCGGCGGTCGGTGACCCCTGGCCCGCTCCGACCGAGGCGTGCCGCTGAACGACGTCTGAGAGCGGCAGCGCTCGGTCAGCGTCGCGCCGTCGGCACGATGGAGTTGCTCCGCAGGTCGAACCGCGCGTCGGCGTCGACGATGCAGTGCTGCAGGTGCTCGCCCGCCCGCACCTCGCCGCCGGCCAGCACCAGACACTGCTCGGCAGTCCCGTGGACGGACGCTCCGGGCTCGAGCACGGTGCGGCCGCCGCTCTCGACGAGGTTCGCCGCCAGCAGGTCGGCCGGCGTCCCACCGTCGATCGCCAGACCGGTGAACGGCACGAGCCGGACGTCGCCGTCGGCCAGTTGCCGCTTCCACAGGTCGCGATACAGGTCCTCGGTGTCGGGCCCGATCCGGGCAACGGTGGCCCGGTCCATCGTGGAGAGCCCGACGAACCGCCACAGGCCGTCGAAGTCGGGCGACGCACGGTCGAGCGTGACCAGGAGACGGGTCGGCGCCTCGTGACGCCCATCGATGAAGTCGGCGACGTCGCCGAAGAGCACCGAGTCGGCGTTCAGCACCACCACGTCACGACCGTCGATCCACTCGCGCATGTTGTAGAGCCCGCCGGCGGTGCCCAGTGGCTCGGATCCCTCCTGGAACATCCGGACACCGGGCGGCACATGCGACGCGAACCAGTCGGCGTGCCCGCTGACGTTCACCGCGATCTCCTCGACGAAGGGACGCACCACCTCGACCGCCCGGTCGAGCAGGCTGCGTGACCCGACGGGGAACGACGGCTTCGGCCGGCGGTCGGAGAAGGGCGCCAACCGGGTCCCCCGTCCGGCCGCCAGGACCACGCCGCACACGCCCACGCCCACGCCGCCGACCCTACCGAGCCGCCCCGAACCGCAATCGGACCCGTCAACGAGCCGGTCCGTTCAAGTGCGGGCTACGACAGCACGTCAGAACGGGACGAACCCGTGTCGCGGAGGACGTCTCGGACGCCCTCCGCGACACGGGTTCGACGGCACTCAGGGGTGTCGTTGTCGGGAGCGCAGCCGCTCTCGGCCGCGGGGAAGGCGGTGGTTCCGCGATCCCTCGAAGTCGGCACGGATCCGTGCATGTCGCTCACGGATCTCGGCCAGCTGCAGCTCGGGATGAAGTGCATGGAACATCGTTCGATGTCCTTTCTGTCCCACATCGGGACGTTGGTGGAAGCGCGCGCCGACGCATCGATCCACAGAGGGAGCGCGGAGGGCGCAGGGCGGTCTCGCGCCGTCAGGCAGCGAGCGGGCACACGACGCGAGGCGCCCGGCCGGCAATCGTCACGTTGGTGTCGAACATCGACATGGGCACCTCCTCTCGTGTGGATGGCCACCATCGCGGACCACCGGTGTCGCGATCAAGCGAGTTTCGCGACGCCCTCGACGTACCGCTCCCCCCAGGGCAACCACCACGCCGTGGATCATCGGCCTCGCGCCACCGCGACACGACCGTCTCACTCCGTTCACAGACGCAACATCGACCCGCAACGTCGGCTTCTTACGGTGCCCGCTCATGGATACATCAGCGGGTACCGGACCGGACACCACTCTGGATCCCACTCTGGATACCGAGTCGGGCTCGAACGAGCGGCCATCGCCCTCGGAACGGTCGCGTGGGGAGGCCGCGCATCGCGCCATCAAGCGGAGCCTGCTGCTCGGAGAGTTCGCGTTCGGTCAGCGGTTGGTCGAGGAGCGTCTTGCAGCGAGGTTGCAGGTGTCGCGGACGCCGGTCCGCAATGCGCTGGTCCGGCTCCATGGGGAGGGGCACGTCCAACGCCACCCCGGCGGCGGATTCGAGCCGACCTTCCCGGACATGGACCGCATCGCCCAGCTCTACGAGGTCCGCAAGTCGCTCGAACTGAACGCTGTTCGGCGTGGCTCCGGTGATGATCCGGGCCGGCCAACACACGACCGCGCCGCCTTGCTCGAGCTTCGTCGTGACTGGGTGGCGCTCGAGCACGCCGCCGCCGAACACGCCGACCCCGAGTTCGTGCTGGTGGACGAGGACTTCCACATCCGACTCGCCCTTGCGAGCGGCAACGAAGCACTGGCAGAGGTGTTGACCTCGGTCAACGAACGCATCCGGATCGTTCGCATCCATGACTTCCTCACCGAGGAACGAATCCGGATGACCGTCGAAGAACACGTGGAGATCCTCGACGGCCTGCTCGACGGCACCGTCGAGCGAGCGGCGGCACGTCTCGACGCCCACATCGACGAGTCGGCCCGCGTGGCATCCGAGCGGGCGTGGAACTCGATGGTCCGAATGCTGGCCGGTCGGACCAAGAGTCGGATCCATGAGTGACATGCCCGCCGCTCCCCCTGCGCTGCTGAGCGCACGAGGCATCACGCAGAGATTCGGATCGCTCGTGGCGAACGACCGAGTCGACCTGGATCTTCATGCCGGCGAAGTGCACGCGCTGCTCGGTGAGAACGGCGCCGGAAAGAGCACGTTGATGAAGGTGTTGTACGGGATCAACCATCCCGACGACGGGGAGATCCGCATCGATGGCGAGCTCGCGGAGATCCACTCGCCGATCGATGCCCGCCGCCATGGGATCGGCATGGTGTTCCAGGACCTCCGCCTGGTGCCGGCGTTCACCGTGCTCGAGAACATCGAGCTGTCCACCGGCTCGGGAAGGTTGCGGCCTGCGGCTGCGAGAGCTCGCGTCGTCGAGGCGGCCGATCGTCTCGGTCTGCGCGTCGACCCCGACGCGCTCGTCCGGAACCTCACCTTGTCGCAACGACAGATCGTCGAGCTCGTCCGAGTGCTCGTCGCCCAGTCACGGATCGTGATCCTCGACGAGCCGACGAGCGCCCTTGCGCCGCAGGAGGTCGATGCGCTGCTCGGCGTCATCGATCGGTTGCGGGTCGATGGTCTCGCCGTGGTGATCATCACGCACAAGCTCCGCGAGACCCGCGCGATCGCCGACCGGGTCACGGTGCTGCGCGGTGGCCAGCTCGTCGTCAAGGGCGAGGATCCCGCGAGCCTCAGCGACACCGAGCTCGTCGAGCACATGGTCGGCAAGAGCGTCCCTCCGCTTCCCGCCGATCGAGGCCCGTGCGGCAACGCGTCGGCGCTCGTGGTCAATGGCGTCTCGGTGCGCAGCTCCGATGGACGCATGGCGGTGCGAGACGCAACCTTCGAGGTTCGAGCAGGTGAGATCGTCGGCATCGCCGGGGTGTCGGGCAACGGGCAGACCGAACTGCTCGAGGCGGTCCTCGGCCTGCGGCCCCTCGTGGAGGGCGAGGTGCACGTCGCCGCTGTGGAGATCTGGCGTGCCAGGCCCGACCTCGCCGTCGGTGCGGGAGCGGTGGACGTGCCCGAGGACCCCGTCGCCGATGCGGTGGTCCCAGGCCTGTCGGTGCTGCAGCACCTGGTGCTCAACGGTCGCCCGCTCCCCCGGCGAGGCCTCGGTGTGGACTGGTCGGCGGTGCGACGTCGCTACGCCGACGACGCCGTCGCCCAGCGACTCTCGATGGCCACCATCGACCGCCGGGTGGACGCACTCTCGGGGGGCAACGTGCAACGGGTGATGCTCACCCGAGCGTTCACCGCCGATGACGTCACCCTGCTCGTCGCGGCCTACCCGAGCCGGGGCCTCGACATCGCCTCCGTACGAGAGACGCAGCAACTCCTCCTGGAACGCCGGGAGGCCGGTACCGCGGTGCTGATGGTGTCGGAGGACCTCGACGAGTTGATGCTCGTCGCGGACCGGATCGTGGTCCTCCACCACGGGGAGATCGCCGGCATCGTCGACGCCCACGGCGCCGACCGCCAGCAGATCGGAACGCTGATGCTCGAAGGCGCAGCCACGCTCGATTCGGAGGCCGCCGCATGAGCGCCGTCGTCGACGCCGACGAAGGTCTGGCGAGCGGCCAGGAACCCCACACCCCGGCGCCAGTCACCACCCAGCGAGCCGACGCCGACGAGGTCCGGGACGTCGGTCGATGGGCACGAGGCATCGGTCGTTGGGTCGTCGCTCTCGGAGGCGCACTGCTCATCTACTCGGCGTTCCTCCTCGTCCGCGGTGCGAATCCGGTCGATGCGCTCAGCGCGATGTGGGACTCCTCGTTCGGTGATGCGACCGGACTCGGCGAGACGCTCATCAGAGCTGCGCCACTGCTCCTCGGGGCGTTGGCGGTCGTGGTCCCCGCTCGAGCCGGACTCTTCAACATCGGCGGTCAAGGTCAGATGGTGTTCGGCGCGATCGGCTCGTTCGCCGTCTCGTCCTTCCTGGGCGGAGCGCTGCCACAGGCCGTGACCCTCGTGATGATGATGATCGGAGGAGCGGTCGCGGGTGCCGGATGGGCGGCGATCCCCGCCCTGCTCCGACTGGCCACGGGCGCCAACGAGGCCATCACCTCGCTGTTGCTCAACTACGTCGCCGGCCTCGTCCTCACCTGGCTCGTGTTCGAGCCCTGGAAGGACCCGGCCTCGCTCGGGCAGGCCTACTCCGAGAAGCTCGACGGCGGAAGTCGCCTGCCGATCATGTGGGGCGAGCGTGTGCACGCAGGGATCCTGCTCGCCATGGTGGCGGCGCCTGCCGTGTGGTGGCTGCTGCGATCGACCCGGTGGGGCTTTCGTCTCCGAGTGCTCGGCGGCAATCCCGAAGCGGCGCACCGTGCCGGGTTCAGAGTCCGCGACCTCGCAGTGGGAGCGATGCTCGTCGGCGGCGCTCTCGCCGGCCTCGCCGGCATGATCGAGGTCAGCGGGGTCGAGGCCCGGCTGCGGCCGGAGATGCTCGCGGGCTACGGGTACATCGCGTTCCTCGCATCGTGTCTCGCCCGCCACGATCCACTCAAGGCCATCGGTGCGTCGCTCGCCCTCGCAGCGATCCTGGTCGGCGGATTCGGTCTGAAGATCAGTGCCGGGCTCTCGGGAGCCGCCGTGAACGTCCTGATGGCGCTGGTGTTGCTCGCCGTCCTCGGATTCGCCCAGAAGAAGGCCGTGCGATGATCGAACAAGTCCTGACCGGTGCCGTCGCTGGCGGTACGTCGATCCTCTTCCCCGTGGTCGGCGAGACGTTCACACAGCGCTCCGGTGTCATCAACCTCGGCACGGAGGGATCGATGCTGGCTGGCGCGCTGACGGCCTACATCGTCGGCATCGAGACGGGGAGCGTCTGGCTCGGTGCACTCGCTGGCGCCGGGGCGGGCGCGTTGCTCGCACTGGTCCACGCCTTCATGGTGCTGACCCGCGGCGCCAACCAGATCGCCTCCGGTCTCGTGATCACGTTTCTCGGAATCGGGCTCACCGCCCTGTTCGGGCAGGACTACGTGGGCCAGGGCGTGAACGCGTTCGCCGCGGTGCCCCTCCCGATCCTGTCGGACATCCCGTTCGTCGGGCCCATCCTGTTCGACCATGACCCGCTGACGTACGTCGCGATCGTGTCCGGCCCGATTGCCTGGTGGGTGCTGTTCCGCACACGGTTCGGGCTCATGGTCCGTGCGGCGGGCGAACGCCCCGAGGTGCTGATCGCCTACGGCATGTCGGCCACCGCCATCCGCTACGTCGCCACGGTGGTCGGCGGGGCGATGGCCGGCCTCGGCGGTGCGCAACTCTCGACGGCCTTCACCCGCAACTGGTCCGAGGAGATGACGGTCGGACGCGGCTTCGTCGCCGTCTCGCTCGTGATCTTCGCCGCATGGAACCCGATGAAGGCGATCATCGGTGCGTACCTGTTCAGCGGGGCGATCGCCCTGCAGTTGCAGCTCCAGGCGCGAGGCGCCGACATCTCCCAGTACCTGCTCCAGGCAGCGCCCTACCTGGTCGTGGTCGTCATCCTCGCCGCCCTGAGCCGCCGCCGAGCGCATGAGAGTCCCGAGTCGCTCAGCAAGGTCTTCTGAGCTCCGACTCCGCGTACGAACACCCGACACCCAACCCCCAACACCCACCCCCAATCCCCACTGGAGACGTCATGACACCCCGTCGCATTCGAGCAGTTGCCATCCCCGGACTCGTCGCGCTGGCCATGGTGGCCGTCGCGTGCGGTTCCGACGAGGAGTCGAGCTCCGACGCCGCGCCCGCCGACGCATCGGACGACAGCACGCCCGCGGGCACCGCCGACGCGGGAGAGCCCGACGCTGCTGCGGGCGCCGTCGACACCGTCGGCTTCATCTACGTCGGGCCGAAGGACGACTTCGGCTACAACCAAGCTGCCTACGAGGGAAGCCTCGCCGTGGGCGCGGCCTTCCCCGACGTCGCCATCCTCCAGGCGGAGACGGCCGAAGCAGAAGCCGTCATGCAGGGCATGATCGACGACGGTGCCGACCTGATCTTCGCGACCAGCTACGGCCACCTCGAGTTCGCCGAGAACCTCGCAGCGGGGAATCCCGAGGTCGTGTTCGTCCACCAGGGCGGGCTCGAGCAGGGCGGACTCGACAACGTCGGCACCTACTTCGGCACCGTGTACGAACCGGTGTACACCGCAGGAATCGCCGCCGGCGCCGCCAGCCAGACCGGCAAGCTCGGCTACGTCTACGCCTTCCCCATCCCGCAAACGCTGGCGAACATCAATGCGTTCACCCTCGGCGCGCAGTCGGTCAACCCCGACATCGAGACGATCGCCGTGTCGACCGGAAGTTGGTGCGACCCAGCGCTGCAGGCCCAGGCCGCACAGAGCCTCATCGACGAGGGCGCCGACGTGCTCACCCAGCACCAGGACTGCACCAAGACCATCGTCGAAGCCGCCGAGGCGGCCGGCGTCTTCTCCGTCGGCTATCACGCCGATGCGTCCGAGCTCGCCCCGAACGGTTGGATCACCGGATCGGAGTGGGACTGGGCGGCGCTGTACACCGACATCGTGCAGACCGTGATCGACGGATCCTTCGCCGAGAGCGACTACAACGGCGACTTCCGAGTCGGACTACAGACCGGAGACAACCCGTTCGTCCAGTCGGCGTTCGGCACCATGGTCAGCGCCGACACCATCGCCCTGATCGACGCCGCCAAGGGGACGTTCGTCGCCGGTGGTTCACCGTTCGCCGGACCCGTCGCCAACCAGGACGGAACGGTGGTGTGGGCCGACGGGGAGCAGCCGACCTACGCCGAGGTCGAGCAGATGGACTTCTTCGTGCAAGGCGTGATCGGCTCGACCGGCTGACCGACCGTCGTCTCGTCGAACGGCATGCCGACTCCCGCTGACGTCCCCACCGGCCCCGCCGTCGTGCTCGTGCACGGCGTCGGGGTCGGGCCGGAGTCGTTCGTCACGACCGCGGCAGTCCTCAGGGAGCGCGGCCGAGTCGTGCACTGCCCGGCTCGCCCGGGCTACGAGCCCGACGCACCACGTGCGAACCAGCCCGTCGACCTCGACCGCGAGGTCGACCTGATCATCGAGGCAATCGAGCAGCGAGAGGAGCAGCCCGCCGTGTGGGTCGGAGTGAGTGGTGGAGCCACGCTGGGGGTCATCGCGGCATGCCTGCGACCGTCACCCATCGAGTGCGCCATCTTGCACGAACCCCTTGTCGGGTCGAGGGCCGCGCCACTCCACCGCATGGTCCAGACCGCCGCCCACCGACTCGCGACCAGCCGGGCCGATCCCGCGACCGTCGAGCGTGGCGCGATCGAGTTCGTGTCCGGACTCGTCGGATCGGCGGGCTGGGAGGCGCTCGGACCGCACGGTCGAGCGCTGGTCGCGACACGGGCACAGCGCATCGCTGCCGAGGTTCCGTCGTTCGCCGCCTTCGAGGCCGGCGAGGTCCCCGACGACGACGTGCGCGTCGTGATCACCGTCGGCGAGCGGTCACCGGCGGCGCGTCACGAGGCGGCAGCGCGTGCAGCCGAACTCCTGCACGCAGAGGTGGTCGTCCTCCCCGGGGTCGGCCACCTGCCGCAGGTCGAGGCGCCCGACATGTTCGCCCACGTCATCCGGAGCAACTCGTGAACCACTGGGTCGAGCACACCACCCCGTACCCCTGGCCGTACGACGGCGGGCTGTCTCGCTCGCGCGCCGCATTGGTCGTCGTCGGGTGGAACACGACGTGGTGGCACCGCTGCCACCGCCCCGACCTCGTCGTCGACCCGATCGGCCGCCTCGTCGCTGTGGTCGACCACGTCGTGGTGGTCGCCCCCGAGATGCTGCCGCTCCGATCGTCGGGTGGATCGTTGCCGACGGCAGCAGCCGACCTCCCTCCGAGGATCGCCGACGTCGATCCGATCTCGGCAGCCGGCATCGACGGCTTCTTCGGCGGCCCCCTCGACACGGTGCTGCGGTCGGCGCACTGCGATCTGCTCCTGCTCGCCGGGCTCGGTCTCGAAGCCGGCGTCCACTCCACGCTGCGCAGCGCGAACGACCGAGGGTACGAGTGCCTGTTGGTGCTCGATGCCTGCGCTCCGCTCGATCCCGATCTCGTCGCTCCGGCGAGGTCGATGATCGAGATGTCTGGCGGCATCTTCGGCGCCGTCGGCACCACCGATCCCGTCCTGGCCGCTCTCGGCCAGGCAAGCTCTTCGAAAGGAACGCCGTGACCACCACCGAATCGACGACCGCCACCTACCCCGCCATCGAGGCAGACCCGTACCCGTGGCCCTACGACGGTGTGATCGACCCCCGCCGCACGGCACTGATCAACATCGACTGGCAGACGGACTTCTGCGGTCCTGGCGGCTACGTCGACGCGATGGGCTACGACCTCGACCTGACCCGGTCCGGCCTCGAGCCGACCGCACGCGTCCTCGCCGCAGCGCGAGCGGTCGGGATGACCGTGATCCACACGCGCGAGGGCCACGAGCCCGGGCTGTCCGACCTTCCACCGAACAAGCTGTGGCGCTCTCGCCGCATCGGCGCCGGCATCGGCGACGCCGGGCCCTGTGGCCGCATCCTCGTGCGAGGTGAGATCGGCTGGGAGATCGTTCCCGAGGTCGCGCCGATTCCCGGCGAGACGATCATCGACAAGCCCGGCAAGGGTGCCTTCTACGCCACCCAGCTCGACCTCGTGCTGCGAACGGCGGGCGTGACGCACATCATCCTCACCGGCATCACGACCGATGTCTGCGTCCACACCACGATGCGCGAGGCGAACGACCGTGGCTACGAGTGTCTGCTCCTGAGCGACTGCACCGGGGCGACCGACGTCGGGAACTACGAAGCGGCACTCAAGATGGTGACGATGCAGGGCGGGGTCTTCGGCGCCGTCACGACCTCGGCGACGCTCCTCGCGTCCCTCGAAGCGTGACCGTTCCCACCGCGCCGCACTCGGGACTGCCCGTCACCGTCGCCGCTCTGATCGATGCGTACCGGTCCGGTGGTCTCTCGCCATCGGAGGTGGTCGAGGCGACGCTCGCCCGAATCGCTGCGGACGAGGACCCCGCCGTGTGGATCGGCGACATCGACCCGGACGCCGTGACACGGGCGCTGGCGGACCGGCGTGTCGGCCCGCTCGGCGGCGTGCCCTTCGCCGTGAAGGACAACATCGACGTCGCGGGCATGCCGACCACGGCAGGCTGCCCCGCCTACGCGTACGACCCCGCCACGTCCGCAGTCGCCGTCGACGACCTGGTCGCCGCGGGAGCGCTGGCGATCGGCAAGACGAACCTCGACCAGTTCGCCACCGGCCTGGTCGGCACCCGATCGCCCTACGGCACGCCGACCAATCCGTTCGATCCGGCACTCATCCCCGGAGGATCCAGTTCCGGCTCCGCCGTCGCTGTCGCGGCCGGGCTCGTCCCGTTCGCGCTCGGCACCGACACCGCCGGCTCGGGCCGCGTCCCTGCCGCCCTCGGGAACATCATCGGCTTCAAGCCCACGCTCGGTCTCGTCAGCACGGTCGGTGTCATCCCCGCCTGCCGATCGCTGGACTGCATCTCGGTGTTCGCGCTGACCGCACGCGACGCGGCCATCGTCTTCGAAGTGCTCGACCGCCACGATGCGAGTGACATCTACTCGAGGCCGCTGGGCGAGCGCCGACAACGACGAGCTGCCGCGCCGGCGGAGGTGACGGTCGGGATCCCCGACGAGTCGGCGCTCGCCGGGTGCGACCCACTCCTCGCCACGGCGTTCGAGCGGCACGTGCAGGAGTTGGCGAGCCTGGGTGTCGCGGTGCGGCGCATCGAGCTCGCCCCGTTCCTCGAGGCGGGCACCTTGCTGTACGACGGCCCGTGGCTCGCCGAGCGTCACGCCGCGGTCGGAGGGTTCATCGACGAGCATCCCGACGACGTCCATCCGATCACCCGCTCGATCATCTCCGGGGCCGGGCGGTTCACGGCGTCCGACGCGTTTGCCGCCGAGTACCGCCGTCGTGAACTGATGCTGACGACAGCGGCAACCTGGAACGAGGTCGATGCGCTCGTCGTACCGTCCGTGCCGACGATTCCCACGATCGACGACGTGGCGGCCGACCCGATCGGAGTGAACGCGCGTCTCGGGCGATTCTCGACGTTCGTCAACCTCCTCGATCTCTGCGCCGTCGCAGTTCCCGGCGGCCTCCTGCCGACCGGACACCCCGTCGGGTTCACCCTGGTGGCACCGGCGTGTTCCGACCGGTTCCTGCTCGCCCTTGCCGACGACTACCAGCGGCTCGTCGATCGGCCGCTCGGATCGCTCGATGCCACCATGGGCATTGCGGGTCACCGACCCCACGACCGACCGACCTCCATCCCGCTGGCCGTCGTCGGCGCCCACCTGAGCGGTCAACCGCTGAACGAGCAGTTGGTGTCACGTGGTGCGCGCCTCGCGGCCCGCACCACCACCGCGGCCGCCTACCGGCTCGTCGCACTCGAGGGCACCACGCCGCCGAAGCCCGGGCTCGCACGGGTCACGGACAGCGGCGCAGCGATCGAGGTCGAGGTCTGGGACGTGCCGACCGACGCGTTCGGCTCGTTCGTCGCCGCCGTTCCGGCGCCGCTCGCGATCGGCAAGCTCGAACTGGCGAACGGCTCGTGGGTGAGCGGCTTCGTGTGCGAACCGCTCGGCCTCGAGGGCGCCGAGGACATCACCCGCTTCGGCGGATGGCGCGCCTACCTCGCTCAGCGCACGGCACCCTGACCAGCCCCGGTGCCGGCGCCGGCACCGTTGTCGATGCGGTCGCTTCCATGCGACGATCTGGCACGTGGCGCATCGAACGACGATGGTTGATCGAACGACCGCGCTGACGACCGCGCCGCCGATGGTGTTCGCAGTCGTCAACTCTCCCGAGACGGCTCACCTCATCGATCCGGCCGTGCGTGAGTGGAGCGCGGACTCCCGCCCGATCGGCGTCGGCACTCACTTCCGTGTTCGTGGTCGCCTCGGCATCGTTCCGGTTCGAGCGACGAGCCAGGTCGTCGTCTGGGACCCACCAAGACGGTCAGAGTTCCGGAGCGTCTCGCCGGCGTGGCCAGTCCGCATGATGGCCAGACATCGGTTCGAGGAACGCTCAGACGGCGGCACCGACTACACGTGGTCGATCTCGTTCGAAGAGGCAAGTTTCGTCGCCCGGCCGATCATCGCCATCCTGAGGCGGCTCTTTCGTCGAGCCTTCGCGGCCCAATCCGAGGCGCTCGCGAGCTATCTCGACCGGCGCGGAGCCGACGACCCGGCGCCTGCGCTGTGACCCGACGGTGGATCATTGGATGCCTCCGATCACGACACCGGCGACGCCCCACAGCGTGAGCAAACCTGCGATGCCTGTGCCGATGACGAGGACGACGGCGAGCCATCGCGGCAGTGTCCGTCCACGACGGGTGGTATTGGCGATGAGGGCAACCACGGGCAGCGTCATGATCGTGGCAGCGTGCAGCAGCCCCATCGTCAGGAGCAGGCCGCCGATCCGCCAGCCGAGATCTTCGAGTTGTTGCGCGACGCCGAGCGCGGCGGCGTCGAAGTCGAGGTTCGCAGTCAGCATGATGTACCCGCCGAACACGAGCAGGTACGAAACGTCGAGCAGACGGACCAGCGCGGCAGCTGTGTCGTGCGTCGATCGCCACAGATCATGGGCGTAGCCGCGTCCGAAGCGACGGATCGCCGGCCCGAGCACGGCGACGAGGAGCACGAGCGCGATCGTCTCGATCACCTCCATCACCCCGAGCCGCACCTGGCGACCGGACGGGAGATCGACGAGGTTCAGGACGCCGAACACCGCGAGGCCGGTCGCCGTCAGGATGATGCTGGCGAACGACTCGACGACCCGGCGGCGGTGGGCTCGGTCCTCTTCGATCGAGTGCACCACACGTGACCAGAGGTCCGCGCTCGGCTCGACCCGATCGATTGATCGGAGTGCGTCCACGAGGCGATCCTCGACGCTCACGTCGTGTGCTCCAGTCGTGATTCGAGCGCGGCCAGTCCGCGGCGGCAGTGGGTCTTGACCGAGTTCGGCGAGATGCGGAGCGTGTCGGCGACCTCGCCGATCGAGAGCTCCTCGTAGTAGTGCAGCACGAGGCACGCCCGCTGTCGATCGGGCAGGGTGCGGAGTGCGAGCAGAACCTCGTCGTCTTCGTCGTCACGGACCGCGCGTTCGTCCGGCCCCGGGGGTGGTGTCGGCGGTTCGCTACTCGCGCGATGGCGCAGCGACATCAGGCCGCGGCGGTTGTGGTCACGGGCGAGATTGATCACGATCGATCGGAGAAAGGCCGGAGCGCGGCCGAGATCCCGGATCGATCCCGCCGATCGGTGCAAACGGATGAAGGCCTCCTGCACGAGGTCCTCCGCGGCGTCCCGGTCGTCGCAGAACACTCGGGCGAGACGCACGAGCGAGGCACCCTGTTCGGCGAACATCCTCGCGACGAGCGCGTCGGCGTCGATCGGTGCCGTTGGTGCACTCAGCGCAGCGTCGGACGACACGGTCGCCGAGGCCGCCCTCAGGCCGCCCGCGGTCCGGCGACGTCGTCGTCGAGCTGCCGATTGAGGGTGAAGATGCGGCCGATCACGGGCAGTGTGAGCACGTTCAACCCGTGCAGCAGACCCATCAGGAGCAACAGACCACCGAGCCGGACGACCGATGCCTGGAGTTGCTCGGCGTTGACCTGTTGCTCCCACCCCGTGTCGGGCTCCCACTTGATCGAGAACAGGATGTAGGCGCCGAAGATCAGGTAGTAGGCGAAGTCCATGAGCACGAGGTAGCTCTTGCCGGTACGCGGATTGACCCGGAAGACGTCGGCCGCGTACGACTTGCCGTACCGCTTGATCAGCGGTCCGAGCACACCGATCACCGCGATCATCACCGCGACGGTGATCAGCTCGAGTATCCACCAGTCCATTGGCGCCCCCTGTCGTCGATCCGATTGATCGGGTTGCTCAGCACAGACGATCGAACGGCCTCGTCGGGTGACACGAATTCGCGATCCGTTCGCTCGATCCTGCGCTCGTACCTGGCCCGTGTCGAGTGGGTTCTCAGAGCGGGCCCGAGATCCCGCCGTCCTTGCGGACCCGCCAGAAG